>NZ_FOIB01000014.1 GCF_900111765.1 Myxococcus fulvus | reverse complement strand
CCTTGAGGATGCGGCGACGTAAGTCCTCGGAAATCGGTCGGGTCATCCCCCGAGCAGATCACGCCCGGAGGATCGGCTCAACCGGGCCCCGCTGTGAGGGTGCACCGCCCCACACCTCGGGTGCTCCGAGGCTGGCATTGACACGCATTGCCTGTCGTCCCACCGGGGGCCCCTGGAGTTTCATCTCGGAGGTGTGCGAGAAGCCTCGCATGCCAATGTCAAAGGTGTGGGTGGGATTGCTGGGGCTCCTGGTGTTCTCGGGCTGCGCGGGCTCGAGAGCGCTGTGTCCCCGCGAGGGTGGCCGGGCCTGGTCGGAGGTGAAGAGCGAGCACTTCCGCATGCACACGGACCTGTCGCCGGAGGTCGCGGCGAAGTCGGCCATCGAGCTGGAGAAGCTGCGCCGGGCGCTGCTGCTGGCGTGGGGCACGGACTTCAATCCCCCGGGCTCGCTCGACGTCATCCTCCTGCGCAACACGAGTGAGCTGGCGGAGTTCACCCAGGGCCGCTACATCGGCTTCGTGTCCACCACGGAGCGCGGCCCGCTGCTCGTCATGTCGGGCGAGGGCTACCTGCTGGACAACGGCCCCGAGCTGCAACTGCAGACACACGAGCTGGCGCACTACCTGAGCCAGCACGTCCTGCTGCGGCAGCCGCTCTGGCTGGCCGAGGGACTGGCGCAGTACCTGGAGACGACGCACATCAAGCCCAGCACGGGGGAGGCGGTGCTCGGCCGGGTGAACGCGAACAGCCGCAATCATGTGACGCGCAATGGCTGGCTCGGCATCGACGAGCTGTGGGAGTGGGACCAGAAGGAGCTGCTCAGCGACGCGGAGAGCCAGCAACACTACGCCTCCGCGTGGCTCTGGGTGCACTACCTCATGAACATGCATCCGGAGCGCTTCGACGCGTTCCAGACGCGGCTGGCCCGCGCGGAGGACCCCCAGCGCGCCTTCGCGCAGTCCTTCCAGGGCGTGAGTGATTTGGGCGGTGATTTGCGCACGTACCTGATGAGCGGGCGCTCGGCGTACCTCACGCTGCCGCTGCCGGCGGTGTCCACCCAGGTGGCGGTGCGGGAGCTGGGCAGCGCCGAGGTGCACGCCAACCGCGGGCTCATGTTCCTGCGCGCCCCGGGCGAGCTGACCCAGGCGCAGCGGCAGGAGAAGGCCCGCGCCGAGCTGGCGCAGGCCCTGACGGAGGACCCGACCAACGTGAGCGCCGCCGTGCTCGCCACGCAGCTGTCCTCGAACCGCCAGGAGCACCTAGCGCGGGCCCGTGAGCTGGTGAAGGCGCACCCGGAGGACGGACGCGGGTGGGACCTGCTGGCGGAGATGCTGAGCGACCAGGACGAGCCCCAGGTGTTGGAGCAGGCGCGCGAGTCGGCCGCGAGGCTGCTGCCGCACGACGTGCGCATGCTCACCAGCCTCGCCCAGCACTACATGATGACGCTGCAGCCGCAGAAGGGGCTGCCCTCGGCGAAGCGCGCGGTGGAGCTCTCGCCAGGCAATCCGTTCGGGCTCGCCGTCCAGGCCGCGCTGTTCTTCCAGATGGACCGGTGCGCGGAGGCCGTCGGCTTCCAGCGCCGCGCCGTGGACATGCTGCACGAGGCGTACGCGCCCGAGTTCCGCAAGGATTTGCGCGAGCGGCTCCAGCGCTACGAGGCGAAGTGCGGGACGACGGTCTCCAAGCCGGGGCCGTGATGGCGGGAGCGCGGGCCCGCACGTCGGGCCCGCACCGGAGCGGGGGGCACATTGCCCGTTGGACTTGGGTACACGTCCATTGCTCGACAGCCACCACGTTCGGCGCATGGGGCGGCGGCGCGGCACCGGCCGTCACTACCGTGGTTCCACCTTCAACCCCGAGGTGGACATGCACACGCACATCCGTTGGCTGTGGTTCATGGCATTCATCGTGGTCTCCGGCGCGCTCACCGCTTGCGGCACGGAGGACAGCCCGGTCCTCGAGGGGGAGTCCTCGCTGGAGTCGAGTGAGGCGCCGCTGCTCGGCACCGTCACCTGTCTGCTCGGGACGACGACCATCTCCTTCTCGCCGCCCATCACCAATGAGCCCCGGGACACGACGGTGTCCGGCAGCGGGACGCTCACCAACTGCCTCGCCGTGCTGGCGGACCCGGTGATTTCGGGCACCACGGGCTTCGCGCCCGCGCTGCGCAGGAACTACACCTGTGACTCGCTGCTGGGCATCAGCGGGGGCTCGGTGACGGTGACGTGGAACACGGGCGAGACGTCGCAGCTCTCGCTCACGCAGGTCGTCGTTCAAGGCGGCACCACGACGCGGACCACGCAGCAGATTGGCACCGTGGTGTCCGGCAAGTACGCGGGGGCCACGGCGGTGCGGACGCTGGTCTTCGTCGTCGCGGACCTGGAGAACGCCTGCGCCTCTCCGGAGGGGCTCGCCCAGTACACCAGCACGCAGACGCTGGTGTTGACGCTCATCCCCTGACATCAGGGCTCCGGGCTCCGGGGTGAACTCCGGAGCCCGTCATGGGTCATCGGGCTACTCGAACAGTTCGGGCAGGCACGAGAGGACGTCGGTGATGTCCAGCCCACAGCTCACGAGACAGGGCAACAGGCTCGCCACGGGAGCGAACTCCACACAGAGTTCCACGCACTCTCGCCCCGCCTCCGAGATGGGCCCCGAGCAGACGAGGAAGTCATCGAGGTCCATGGCCTCGACAGTCGGGGCCTCGGCGGGAGGTGACGGCTCGGGAGCCACCGTCTCCTCGACCGGGTCCATGGGTCCGCAGCCCACGGCCATCATCAGCGCGAACGTTCCAGCCAACCGCTTCATCAGACTCAGCATGGTGACGCATCCTGTGTTGCAACCAGGAGCGTCCCAGTCCACGGATGGGCATCACAATGAACCCCGGTCCCAAGACATGTCCACCGGGTCCCAGTGATTCACCTTCGAGGATGAAACCGGTGCGGGTCCACGCATCTCCCGCACCGAGGCTCACCGTGGCATGCCGCCATCCGTGGACGAGGGAGACGGCGTGCCTCCGTCGAGCCACGAGGAGGGCACTGACTCCGTGGGCGCACCCCAGGTCGTATCTCCCACGGGAATGTCCGCGTCGGGCGATGACACGGGACTTCCTGCATCAGGAGAAGGCGGAGGGTTTGATGGCGCCTCGGGTTCTCCATCGAAGTGGCGTCGCAGAATCCGTCCCTCGATGCTGATGGCATACCGCGCGCCCCCATCCAGCATCCGTGGCTCTGGTCTGCAAGCTTCGGGGTCCGCGGAGATGCTCACGAAGAACACCTCGCTCTGCTTGAGCACGCGATAGCGATAGGACTCCTGCCGGTTCCAACACGAGCGCTCGCGCGCATCCATCGGGAGGAAGTCGTTGGCGGCAATCGACAAGGCTCTCAGCGTCTCGCCGTCCACCACGGCCGGCTGCGCCTCTGACTGTCGGGCTGTGGCCGGGCCAGCCAGTGCCTCCGGGAAGGAGACGGACAGGTCCTCTTGAGGCAGGGCTGTACGTGCCCCTGGATGACGCGAACAGCTCGACACCAGCGCCAGCAGAGGCAGGAGCAGAGGTCTCATGGAACGTTGCTTCCTAGCAGACCACCACGATCCACGTGCTGGCTCGCATCTACAGCGAGGCTCCGGGAGATGGCTCACCCCGGAGCCCGCCACGCCTCACTCAGTCACACGAATGCGTGTGCGTATGCGCGCTGGCCTTCGGGCTCCAGCCCTCGTTGCCGTCCTTCTCGAAGAAGAACTTCGCGCGCTGGCGCTGCCGCGTGCCCACTTCATTCAACGTGGCCGCGTCGTACAGCCGCCCGTTCACCATCGTGTAGCGCACGGAGCGGCTGTTCATCAGGTCCTCCAGCGGGTTCCTGTCCAACACGATGAGGTCCGCCAGCTTCCCCTCCTCCAGCGAGCCAATCTCCCCATCCATGCCCAGATAGCGCGCCCCACCGAGCGTCCCCGCGCGCAGCGCCTGCAACGGCTTCATCCCGCCCTGCCCGAACATCGACAGCTCCCAGTGCGCCGCCAACCCCTCGCGCTGTCCATGCGCGCCGAGCTGCACGTTCACTCCCGCCTCATTCAGCTCCCGCGCCGTCCGCGCCGCGTCGAAATGATTCATCTCGTCGTCCGGCACCATCATCCGCCGACGGCTGCGTGAATCCACCACCCGCCGCGGCACGAAGGACAACAGCCTCGGGTCCTCCCAGACATTCGTCTTCTGGTACCAGTAGTTCTCACCCCAGTTGCCGCCATACGCCACACCCAACGTCGGCGTGTAGCCCGTCCCGCTCTTCCCCCACAGCTGCTTCACGTCCGCGTAGATGCGCGCCACCGGAATCGCGTGCTCCACGCCCGTGTGCCCATCCACCACCATCGTCAGGTTGTGCTGCAGCAACGAGCCACCCTCGGGCACCACCAGCATCTCCAGCTCCCGCGCCGCCTGGAGCACCTTCTGTCGCTGGTCCCGCCTCGGCTGGTTGTAGCTCTTCACGCTGAAGGCCCCCATCGCCTTCATCCGCCGCAGGTGCGAGCGCGCATCGTCCAGCGTTTCAATCGGCGCCCGATACCCCACCCCCGCCGCGCCATACAGAATCGTCCCCGTCGAGAAGATGCGCGGCGACACCAACGCCCCCGCCCTCCCCAGCTCACTCGCCGCGAACACCTCCTCCGACGAGTTCGACGGGTCATGCAACGTCGTCACCCCGTACGCCAGCGACGCCGCCTGCACCCAGCTCTGCTCCGGCATCAGCCCATCCACCCCCATGGCCCCATGCCAGTGCACGTCCACCAGGCCCGGCATCAACGTCTTGCCCTTCACGTCGACCACCTTGGCCCCCGCCGGCACCTGCACCTTCCCCACCGGCCCCACCGCGACGATGCGGTTGCCCTTCACCACCACCACGCCCTGCTCGAGCACCTCGTCACCCTTCATCGTGATGACGCGCCCACCCACCAGCGCCAGCGTCCCCTCCGGCACATCCGCCTTCACCAGGAACGACAGGTCCACGCCCTTCTCCGGCACCGGCGGCAGCTTCTCCGGCGCGCCGTCCACGAAGGTGAACGCCTGCTTCAGCTCCCGCGTGAACAGCTCCGGCCCCAGCGCCCAGTGCAGCCCCTGGCTGTTGCCCGCCCAGTGCAGGTACTCGCCCGCGTCCCGGCTCACCTTCGCCACCGGCAACGCCTTCGCGTCCGGCCCCACCACCGCCGCCTTCGCCCCCTTGGGGAACGGCGTGATGAACGCGTTGAAGTTCTCCCGGAACGCCACCCACCGCTCGTCCGGAGACACCTTCAGCTCCGTCGCCTCCGCGCTCGTCACGTGCGTGCGCTCCTGGCTCCCGTCCAGACCCACGCTCTTCAACGAGCGCACGTCCTCCTTCTCCTTCGACTCCACATGCAGGAAGTACACGCGGTCCGAGCGCACACCGAAGTGCGGCTGCTCTCCATCCCGCGCCAGCCTGCGCGGCGTGCCTCCCGCCACCGGCTGCACGAACAGGCCCGTCTCCCGGCTCCACTGCCCCGGCATCAGGTAGCCATCCCCCGACGCGCGATACACCAGCGACTTGCCATCCGGGCTCAGCGCCGGCTCCACGTAGTAGCCCGGCCGCGTCGACACCACCTTGCCCTCACCGCCCGTGGCCGACACCACGCGGATGGCGCCCAGCTTCTCGTCGTCCCACGTCGTGTAGACGATGGAGCGCCCGTCCCTCGAGAACGACGGGTAGAACTCCAGGTGGTCCTCCTGCTTCGTCAGCCGCTTCGGCGTGCCACCCGGCAGCTCCTTCACGTAGAGCTTGCCCAGCGTCTGGAACACCACCCGGTCTCCCTTCGGAGACACCTGCACCCAGCGCAGCATCTTCGTGTTGAAGCGCTCCGGCGCCACCGCCCGCGGCGAGCGCACCGCCTCGAAAATCGTGCGCGTGCCCTTCACCCGGAACGGGATGGGCGTCACCTGCTTCGTCGCCACGTCGATGCGCTGCAGCTTGCCGCCCGCCCAGAAGACAATCGCCTTGTCGTCGCGCGTCCACGCCAGCGTCGGGTACACGCCGTGGATGGCCCACGTCTCCTGCATGTCGCGGTCGAGCCCGTCGTACAGCGGGCGCTCCGCCCCCGACGCCACGTCCGTCACATAGAGCACCGTCTTCGTCCGCACCCGACGGATGAACGCCAGCTGCTTGCCGTCGCGAGAAGGCGTCGGACGGATGGAGCCTCCCGGCCCCGTGACGAAGGGGTCGATCTCCTTCGTCTCCACATCCAACCGCTGGATGGCATAAATCTCGCCGTTGGGGTCCTTGTTGTATTCGAACGTCCGGCCCGGCGTGACGTCCTGGCTGAAGTAGACGTAGCGCCCATCCGGGGAGAACGCCGGCTCGCCCAAATCCTTCTGCTCGTTGGCGCGCTCGGTGAGCTGCACGCCCTCGCCGCCGGAGCGGTGATACATCCACACCTCGCCCGCGCCCAGCGAGCGGCGCGCGGTGAAGTGCTTGCGCGCGACGATGAACTGTCCATCCGGGCTCCACGCGGGGCTGTTGAGCAGGCGGAACTTCTCCTGCGTCACCGCCTTCGCGTCCGAGCCATCCCGCTTCATCACCCAGATGTTGTCGCCCCCGCCCCGGTCACTCGTGAAGGCGATGGACCTCCCATCCGGGCTGAAGCGCGGCTGCATGTCCCAGGACACGCCCGAGGTCAGCGCACGCGCCTCGCCGCCCGCCAGCGGCAGCACGTAGATGTCCCCCAGCAAATCGAAGACGAGCTCGTCCCCGCTGGGGCTCACGTCCACGTTCATCCACGTCCCCTCGGAGACGTCGATGGACACCTGCTTCGCCGGGAACCCGGGAGCGTCCACCTTCCACGCGTCCTTGTCCTTGTCGGCCTTGGGGGACTCTGTGTCGGACGGGGCGTTGGGGTCCACCTCCACGGCGCGGCCGGCCTCACGGGCGGCGTCATCCTTCTTCACCGGGATGGGGGGAGTGGGGTCCTGCCGGGCGGCGGGAGGCGTCTGCGCGGGCTGCGCGGCGACGAGCGCGCCCGGGACGAGCAGCAGGGCGCAGAGGGCGGAGGTCAGTCGTTTCACCAGAGGTCCTCGTGTTGGGGGACTGTGCGAGACACGGCCTTGCGGGGCGCCACACTATCCGGCTCCCCGGGGACACGCCCGGCGCGACGTGAACAGGGGGACAGCCGGGCCTCTTCCTGAGCGGCCGCGGAGGGCTCGACGCGATTCGTCACGCGCCATCCCGAGACGTTTCTGTTATCCGCATCCCATGTCGGACGACTTCAAGCTTCCCGAAGACAAGGCCGGGCGGATGGAGCGCTGCTCCCTGTTCTACTCGGACATCGTTCCCCACAACCACGCGCTGGGTCTGAAGCTCGTGGACGTGGCCCCTACCGAGGCCACCGTCGAGCTGCCCTACGCGGACTTCCTCGTCGGCAACCCGGAGACGGGCGTCATCGCCGGCGGTCCGGTGACGACGCTCATCGACGCGACGTGCGGCACCTCCGTCATGCTCCGGCTGGGCCGGATGACCCCCATGGTGACGTTGGATTTGCGCATCGACTACCTGCGCCCCGCGCGCCCCGGTGTCACCCTCACCGCCGTGGCCGAGTGCTACCGCACCACGCGCCAGGTCGCCTTCGTCCGCGCGCTGGTGCACCAGGGCGACAAGAACCACCCGGTGGCCTCCGCGCAGGGCACCTTCATGCTGACGGAGGAGTGACGCCCATGAGTGACCCCAAGCCCTCCGCCATCGCCGAGCTGGTCCTCGAGGTGCGCAAGACGCGCGAGTACAGCCGCCTCACCGACGCCATCCCCTACACGCGCTTCATGGGCATCGGCGTGGAGAACCTGGCCGGCGAGATGATGTGCCGCATGCGCTACCAGCCCATGCTCATCGGCAACAGCTTCCTGCCCGCGCTGCACGGCGGCACCCTGGGCGCGCTGCTCGAGTCCGCCTCCATCTTCGAGCTGCTCTTGAAGACGGAGACGCCGCGCGTGCCCAAGGTCATCTCGCTCACGGTGGACTTCCTGCGCTCGGGCAAGCCGCAGGACACCTTCGCGCGCGCCATCATCACCCGACAGGGCCGCCGCGTGGCCAACGTGCGCGTCGACGCCTGGCAGGACGACCGCACCCGCCCCATCGCCAGCGCGCACGCCCTGTTCCTGCTCGCCGAGCCCTGACCCCAGCCTTCGTCCGTCCGGCCGTCGTGCCCTGGCCGCGCCTGCTTCGCCGTCGCCACCTTCGAGAGGTTCGGCAGTCGCACTTCTCGGAGGCAGGCGATGAAGCGATGGAGCGGTTGGATGCTGGTCGGCTCGCTGGTGCTGGGCGGCGCCGCGGGCGCGCAGGATGACGACGACGCCACCCAGAATGGCACCGGTGACAGTCAGGGCATGATTCGCATGGGCGAATCGGAGGCCATCGACCACGGCGAGGACATCCAGAAGCTGGGGGACGAACAGCCCGGCACGGGTGGCTCGGGACAGGGTGACGCCCAGGCCGCGAAGTGGATGAAGCAGGGCCTGTTGCCCGTGCCCACCGAGGAGAAGGCATTCCTCGCGGAGCTGCACCACGCGAACCAGATGGAGGTCCAGATGGGACGGCTCGCCCAGAAGAACGGCGCGTCCCAGGCGGTGAAGGACTTCGGCGCGCGCATGGAGCGCGAGCACGGCCAGGCGGACGAGAACCTGCTGGCGTATGTGAAGTCGAAGAACCTCACGCTCGAGGAGCGCAAGGCGGACTCCACGCTCGCCCAGGCGATGCAGGAGGCCGAGCACGCGACGATGAAGAAGCTGGAGGCGCTCCAGGGCACCCCGTTCGACCGCGCGTACCTGGCCGACATGGTCGGGGACCACGACATGGACATCGCCAAGGTGATGGCCGCGCAGCAGCAGTTCGCGAGCAACACCGCGCTGAAGTCGCTGCTCGACAACCTGCTGCCCCAGCTCCAGCAACATCGTCAGGCCGCGTACCGGCTGCTCGGACAGGAGACGCCGCGTCAGGCGAGGCAGGCCCCTCGCGGCGCGCGCTGAGTCACACCGCGCTTCAGTCGCGGGTGACGGACACGGTGTAGAGCTTTCGTTCGCCGTCGCGGGTCCACACCAACAGTTGGCCCGCGCCGACATCGAGCGGCGTGAGCAGCAACATGCCGGGCTCCGACTTGATGTCGACCAGGTCCGTGCGGCCGATGGCGATGCGTGAGAGCCCCTCGATTCTCAGCTCGCGCGGCGTGCCCATCACCATGGGGAAGAACGTGTTGCCGCCCGTCCTCCGCGCCTCCTCGACCTGCTCCATGAAGGCCGCGTCCTGCACCGGTGGCGGCTCGGTGACGACCTTCTCTCCGAGCACCCATCCGCCCGCGGCCAGGAGCCCCAGCACCGCGGCCCAGCCCAGCCACGCCTTCTCGCGAGGAGTCTGTTTCGAGAGCGCCTGGAGCAGCGCCTCCATCGAGGGATGACGGGCCTCGGGCTCACTCGCGAGCCCCTTCGCCAGGGCCGCGCGCACGTGGCCCGGCAGTCGGGGCGGCTTCTTCACCGGTGCACGGTGCTTCGTCGGAGGTCCGGGCCGCTCTCCGTACAGCGCTTCATGCAGCGCGACGCAGAAGCTGTACTGGTCGCTCCTCGCGTCCACGGGCTGTCCGCGACGCTGCTCGGGTGACATGTACGCGGGGGTTCCCGGCGCGGTGCCCTCGCGGGTGAGCGCGGTCTCCTCCGCGTCCACGCCGAGCGTGAGGGCGTCGTCCACCGTGGAGCTCGACGCCGCCGTCTCCCGCCACCTCCTCGCGAGCCCGAAGTCCGTGACACGTGGACGTCCGTCCCGGCCCACCAACACGTTGGCGGGCTTGAAGTCCCGGTGCACCAGCCCTCGCTGATGCGCGGCGACCAGGCCCAGGCCCGCCGCGTGGAACATCTCCAGCACCTCGCGCCAGGGACGCTCCTCCTCGCGCAGCCAGCCCGCGAGCGTCGGACCCTCCACCCACTCCATCGCCAGGAAGTCCCGCCCCTCCGCGGCGCCGAGCTCGAAGATGGGCAACACATTGGGATGGGACAGGCGCGCCATCGCCTGCGCCTCGCGCAGCAGTCGGGCGCGGCTCTCCGCCTCGACGCCCTCGCGCATGGGACGCAGCAGCTTCACCGCCACCTTGCGCCCCAGCCTCGGGTCCTCCGCCGCGTACACCACGCCCATGCCGCCCTCGCCCAACAGCTCGCGCAGCACGTAGCTCCCCAGCTTCGTGCCCTCGGGCAATCGCGCTGTTGGGGGCGGGCGTGCTCCCTGGGTCGACATCCCCTCCGAGTCCGGCCGGGTGAGCGGGCTCGCGTCCGGTGAGGAGGCCTCGGCCGCGACCACCGCGACCAGGGCCCGACAGTCCTCACACGAGTCCAGGTGCGCCGCCACCTCCGGCACCCGCGCGCCCGACAGCACACCGCTCACGAAGCCGGCGAGCACGTTCTCGTCCGGGCACACCTCGGGCATGGGAGGGACAGATGGCTTCATGGGCGCGCGTCACATCATCCCCGCTGCCTTCTTCGGTGGGAAGGCAGCGGGTCCCTCGGACTACTTCGCGGCCGCCTGCTCGGAGTCCGTCACCACCACGGCGTAGTCCCCCTGCTGCCCACCGCGCGTCCAGGTCAAGAGCCGCGTGGTGCCCGCCTCCAGCCCCGTGATTTCGAGCTTCCCGCCCCCCAGCGTCTTCACGTCCGCCGTCTCCCTGTTCCCCAGCGCCACGCGGGTCAGGTCCTTCACGGTGATGACGTGCTTGTCCCCCACCTTCAGCTCGATGCGCTCCTCCGCCAGCGCCGTCGTGCCCACCACCGTCAGCGCCACCAGGGTCAGCTTCTTCAGTGTGTTCCGCATGATTCGGGTCCTTTCAGGATGAGAGCGAGACGTCCTCGCCTGCCTTCATCGGGGTGACACCGGCCACCGGGACGTGTTGCACGCGGACCGCGAAAAAGTTCGCGAGGGGGCTAACCGGGCTCCCTGAGCAGCCCCAGGAGGCTCACGTCGAGCTGACTGTGCACCACCCGCATCAGGCTTCGCAGCTCGTCCGCGGACAACTGGAGGCGCTCGGCCAGACGCTCGCGCGCGCCCTCCAGCACCGTCTGCCGCGTCTGTGAAATCCAGCGCGACACCGTGGACTTGTGCGTCTGGTACATGGCGCCGATGCGCTCCAGGCTCACGCCCTCCACCACGTGCAGGCGCAGCACGGTGCGCTCGCGCGGGGACAGGCTCGCCAGCGCTCCCGCCAGGGCCTCGCGGAAGTCCTGCTGGTGACGACGGCGCAGGTAGTCGAGCTCCACGTCAGCGCCTCGCTCGACCCACGCGGAGCCCTCCGCCTCCGCGTCCTCCTCGGCCCTGGCGCGTCGGCCCTCCGCGCGCTGGAGGTTGAAGGCCGTGCGCACCACCGCCGCGCGCAGCCACGCCGCCAGCGGGCCCGTGCCCTGGTACTCGGCGATTCTCGGCTCGGCGCCTCCCTGTGGGACGAGGAGTCGCTGACGCAGTTGCTGGAGGACCTCCGCGGTGTCCAGGCCGCCGCCTCGCACCCGGGTCAGCGCGCTGGCCACGCGAGGGAGGAGCTGTCGCTCCAGCGCGGCGTGCGCGGTGGGCAGCCCCCGAGCACATGCGCAGGCCAGATAGAGGTCCGCCACGGGCAGCGCGGCGAGCGTCGCGGCGGGCTCGTCGCTGGGGCTCAGTCGGGTCGCGACATGGCGCAGGAAGTCTTCTTCCGGAAGCATGACGTCCGGCCACGCCTGTCTCGCGATGGACAGCCAGGAGTCCAACAGCGCCTCGAGCCCGGGCACCTCCGCGTAGCACCGCGCCTGGGGCGACAGGTGCTGGAGGAAGAGGTGGGAGCGGCTCGGCTGCTTCGACATGCACGCCTCGGAATGAACACCCACCGGTGCGGTGGCTTTCCTTGTTACAGCGCGGGGCTTCTTTTCTACAGGCTCACTCGGAGGCCTCGCGCGTCTCCAGGCCTGACGGGCCCGCCTGGAGTCCGAGGGCGATGCTCGCCCGAAGACGGGCTTTCGCGCCATGGGCCAGTGTCTCCGATGAGCACTGGATTCAATGGGGCCACGCGCGCTCCTCGGCATGGGCCCTGCTTTCCCCCGCAGGGCATCCGTTCCGGAGGACAGGACGATGAGCGAGCACGCGCGGGCCCAGTTGAGAGCGTTGAAGGAGTCCGCGCGGTCGTTGTTCCTCCAGGAACGGTATGGCGAGTGTGCACAGGAGCTGGAGCGCATCCTGCGCCTGGTGCCCAAGGACCCGAACGCGCGCGTGCAGCACGCGGAGACCTGTCGTCGCGCGGGGAACCTGCGCGCGGCCATCGCCTCCTATCGGACAGCGGCGTCGCTGCTGCTCGCGCAGGGATGTGAGGCCCGGGCGCGCGCCGCCCTGCGCGCCGCGCTGGAGCTGGACCCACGGGATGCGGAGCTGACCTCGGACTTCGCGCGGTTGGGACAGGCGCCGGTGCCTCCCTCGACGGCGCTGGAGGATGAGCGGCTCTATCGGGATGTGGCCGGGCTCGCCCTGGAGAAGGAGGCGCCTCGGGTGGAGTCGCGGACGCGCACTCCGCCACCGCCGCCTCCCGCGTTCGTGTTGCGCGCGGCGGAGGAGACTCGGGTCCGGGGACCGCTGCCTTCGGTTCCGTCCATCGCGCCCGTGAGCGTGCGTGTCCCGGTGGCGCCCAGCGCACCTCCTGTGCCCGATGACGATGAGTCGTCCGTTCTTGATCTGGTCGACGAGGTGTCCATCGACATCGACGTGGAGCCCATGGCGACGCCCGCGCCCACCACGGTGATGGGAATCCTTCTCGATGAGGTGCCTTCCGCGGACTTCCTCGCGGAGCTGCTGGCGTTGACGCCCATCCAGGTGCCCGCTTCACGGTCGCCGAAGTCGTCTCCTCCTGTTCCGGAGACACATGCTCCCGAGGTCTCGACGCCTCGTGGATATGAGCTCGCCATCGTGGGAGAACGGTTGCCCGTGCCCGCACGCACCGCGGCTCCCGCGCAGACGATGACTTCGTTTCCTCCTCGGGGTGCCGTGGCGCCTCGGCAGGTGGAGGCTCCGCGGACTGTTCCCGCGCCTGTGACGCCTTCGCGCGGCTCGGCGCGGAACACGGGCGGCGCTGTTCGCGCTCCGTCCACGGAACGGAGCCAGGCTCGGCCGATGAACACGGGGCCTGCTGCCCGCCAACCCGGCGCACTTTCGGCCACCCAGGCCGCGCCCACTCCGCGTCAGCCCGAGGGTCACGGAAGCACGACGAGGGCTCCGCTCACGCTCGAGCCTCGGTGGACGCAGACGGGCACCGCGCCTCGCACGGCCGGGGCTCCCGACCCTTCGTGGGCTCGGGCGAAGTCGCCCTCGACCGCGTCACCCGCGCAGGCGCTCCAGGCCACGGCACGGGCCTCGCCTCCGGCGCTGAGCGCTCAGGATTCTCGCGAGCCACAGAGGGTCGAGGTGAGCGCGAGCCTGTGGACCACGGGGGGCCCGGTGACGGTGAATCCCGTGACGTCGTATCGACCCGAGCTGCGCTGGCTCAGTCCCAACGCGGTGGCGCTGAGGGTCTCGCCCCAGTCCCGCTGGGTCATCATCCGCTCGGAGGGCCCGTTGTCCTTGAGCCGCGCGGAGACCCTCGCGACCGAGTCCCGTGAGGACTCGCGTCCGACCGCGTCGGACCTGACCGTGGCCACCGCTGCGCCCATGCGCTGATGCGGCCACGAACTCGCGCATCGCCCACCTGGGCACGTGCGCATTCGCACCTCGCTGCCACGAACTCGCGCATCGCCCACGTGAACGTGTGCATGCACGGCCTCGCGCGTACTCGCGCATCGCCCATGTGGACGCGCGCTCGCATCATCGCTGCCACGAGCTCGCACATCTCCCATGTGGACGCGCGCATGCCCGGTCTGGCGCGTGCTCACGCATCGCCCATGTGGACGCGCGCATTCGGGCCATCACGGCCTCGGGCCCGCTCGCGATCCACAAGTTCTCCACATCGGGCGGGCCCCTGGGCCTCGGCACCCGCTGGAGCCCTTCGCCCCTGACCTTCCGCGCACAGCCGCGCCGGACCGCTTGAGCCCCACGGGCCCGAGCTTCCTGGCTCACAGTCACTGGACGCAGGGGAGGGCCTCACCTCCGGAGGCCCTGCCCGTCCGGCCTCACATCGGCACGGACTTCTTCGGGTCGAAGCGCTTCTTCTCGGGAGCCGGCTGCACCTGGGCAGGCTGGACCTGCTCCGTCGTCGGCGTGGCTTCCGGCTCGCGGCTCTCCACCACCGCCTGCGCCTCCGCCTTCTCCTCCGACACCTGCGCCTTCACCGGCGCCTCGCAGTGCTCACCCTTCCGGTTCGGGTGGCAGTGCCGAATCCCATACACGTGGTGACAACCACACGCGTCCACCCGCTTCTTGGCGCAAATCGACGGATTGAACACCGGACCCGCCACCGTATCCGCCGGCACCGCCTGCAACGCCATCGCCAGGAACACCCCGCCGAGGAAACCCATCACCCACCCCCTACCTGGATGGGAAATGGATGGGACTGAAGAGGGAATGCGGCAAGCCCCGAGCCGATCCAATTGCCGCGCATCGCACGCGAGCCGACTTTCGCTCGGACGTCCGCGTGTGCGCGACCCCGCCGCACCACCCCTCCAGGATGCGTTCGGGACGTCCGCACGGCAACAACACCACCCCCCTCACCTCGCCCCCAGGTCCGGGGCAGCCCCATCCCACGCACCGCGTCGTGCCTCCTCCTCCCGAGGGAAAACCCAGGATTTCGCTCGCCTTCCCGCCCGCTCCACCAGCATCCTCGGAGGTCCCTGGCGTACCCGTGTCGGACAGTCAGCTTGTTCCGGACGTTTGCGTCGCTCGCGCGTGTTCACCCCTGTCCGGGGAGGAAAGCCATGAGTTGGAAGCAACGTCTGGAGAAGGCCGCCGAGGGCCATTACGTCCTGCCCAAGACCAAGAGCATGCGGGTCGACGCGGACTTGTTCCTCTCGGACAAGCTGCTGTGGGGCGAGGGCCCCGAGGTCCCCGGGCTGGAGGACACCGTCTTCGACCAGGTGGTCAACGCCGCGTCGTTCCCCGGCGTCACCCGCGTCGCCGTCACCCCCGACTGTCACGTGGGCTACGGCGTGCCCATCGGCACCGTCGTGGAGACCGACGGCGTCCTGCTCCCCACCGCCGCCGGCTATGACATCGGCTGCGGCATGGTGCAGCTGCAGACCTCCCTCATGGCCGAGGACGTCGCCGACCCCGTCAAGCGCCGCCAGTGGATCGACCAGGTCACCCGCCGCATCGCCGTGGGCGTGGGCGCGAGCCGCGCGCAGCACCAGCGCAAGGTGTCGGATCGCTCGTTCGCGGAGGTGGTGCGCCACGGCGCCAAGGCCCTGGGCCGGGGCTCCGCCGTCACCGAGCGCGACTTCATCCCCGTCGAGGACGACCGGGTGGACATCCCCGACCGGGCCTACGAGAAGCGCGGGCAGTTGGGCAGCCTGGGCGGCGGCAACCACTTCACCGAGATGCAGGTGGACGAGAGCGGCCGCGTCTGGGTGATGCTCCACACCGGCAGCCGCGGCTTCGGCTGGAACATCGCCAAGCACTTCTTCGTGAAGGGCGCCGCGCACCTGGGCCTCAAGAGCCGCAGCGAGGACTTCGTCTGGCTGGACGCCGACAGCGCGCTGGGCCGCGAGTACTGGAACCTGCACAACATGGCGGCCAACTTCGCCGTGGCCAACCGGCTCATCATCGGCGAGGCCGTGTGCGCCGCGCTCGAGGACGTGTTCGGCGGGACGGCGAGCGTCTACTACGAGATTTCGCACAACCTCATCCAGAAGGAGGCCGGCAAGTTCGTGGCCCGCAAGGGCGCCACGCGCGCGTTCCCCGCCGGCCACCCCTCGCTCAAGCGCACGGCCTGGGAGGGCACCGGCCACCCCATCCTGATTCCCGGCTCCATGGAGACCGGCAGCGCCATCCTCTTCGCCGAGGAGGGCGCGTCCAAGTCCATCTACTCGGTGAACCACGGCTCGGGGCGGCGGCTGTCCCGAGGCGAGGCGCGGCGCGTGCTGAAGCAGGACGCCACCGACGCGCGCATGGCCGAGGCCGGCATCATCCTCAACACCCGGCAGACGCCGCTGGACGAGTCCGGCCCCTGCTACAAGAACCTGGATGACGTGCTGGAGACAGTGGAGATGGCGGGGCTCGCCCGGGTGGCGCACCGACTCAAGCCGGTGGCCTGCATCAAGGGCGCGGATTGACCCACACGCCGTGGCACGTGGACTTTCCGGGGGGCCTGCTACAGTGGCCCCCCTCCGGAGTCCCACGACATGACCTCGTCGTCCCCTGCCTCCCGCGCGCCCGCCTCGGGCCTCCGTGAGGCCGAGCTGGCTCGCGCCGAGAGCGAGCTGTCCACCCAGGAGTCCCGACTCGCCGAGCAGGTGACGCGCGCCCTGGCCGACGCGGCCCTGCTCTCCAGCCGTCTGGACGCCGTGCGCGCCGCGCTGGCCCGCGCCCACCAGGAGCCCGACGCCGACCCCCAGCTGGGCGAGCAGGCGTCCAGGCTCCAGGCCTCCTCCGTGCCCTCACTCGACGTGGAGGCCGCGCGGGAGAAGGCCCTGGAGGCGCGGGAGAAGGCGCTGGAGGCGCGCAAGCGGATGGGCGTGGAGGTGCAGGCGGCGCTGCGCATCCAGCAGGAGCAGACAACCCGGGTGGCGCGCGCGGTGACGGACGCGGAGGCCGCGCTGAAGCAGCACGAGGCCACCCAGGCTCGGGAGAAGGCGCGTCAGCAGGAGGCCGCGAAGGCCCGGCAGGCGGAGCTGGCGAAGGCAGCCCAGGCCGCGCGCGAGAAGGGGCAGTCGCTGCCCACGCCTCCCGCGGCGCCCTCGCGCGCTTCCGGCTCGGAGGACGCTCGTCGCAACGGTCGGGTGCGCATGCACACGTCCATCGACATGCGCAGCGACTCCAACTTCTTCACCGGCTTCTCGATGGACATCAGCGAGGGCGGCGTCTTCATCGCCACGGTGGACGCGGTGGCGCGCGGCACGCAGGTGGAGCTGGACTTCACGCTGCCCGGCGGACGCCCCATGAAGGTGACGGGCGTGGTGCGCTGGGTGCGCGAGGCCAACCCGAAGATGCCGGAGCTGATGCCAGGCGTGGGCGTGCAGTTCACCGGCCTGCCCGAGGAGGTCGCGTCCGTCATCTCCTCGTTCGTCACCACGCGCGACCCGATGTTCTATCCCGACTGAAGCGGGGGCCTCGCTTCGTCGGGTATCCGACCCTCGCGGGCCCCAGGTGTCCGTGAGAGGCATTGCCCGGGGATGAAGACAGACATCCGCCAGGGAGGATGAGAAGGTTTCGTCCGCATGAGCGCGCCCACCCGAAGCCCCACCGTCCCCGTTGCCCGCCCGCCCCGGTGGGACTCACGCCGCCGCGTCGAGCCCGCCAACGTGGCGGACGGTGAGCAGGCGGGCGACGAGCCCTCGATGCCGTCCGTCGACAAGGTGAACCTGGCCCAGGAGCTGGCGCTGTTCTCCGAGCACGGGTCCGTCGGTGAGCTCAACGGGCAGCACGTTCGGCTGGCGAAGCTGTCGGGCCCGTGTGCGTGGCGCCACCACGAGCACGAGGACGCGCTGTTCCTGGTGCTGAGCGGGCGGCTGCGCATGGAGCTGCGTGAGCGCACGGTGGAGGTGGAGCCCGGCGAGCTCATCATCATCCCGCGCGGCGTGGAGCATCGGCCCGTGGCGGAGGAGGAGGTCCACGTGCTGCTCCTCGAGCCCGTCAACCCGGGCAACGTGCGCGAGGAGCGCACGGCGGACACGCTGGAGCACCTGTAGCCCCGGGGTGACGGGGGCCCGGTCGTCCGTGAGGTGCACCGGGCTCATGGACGCAGGTCTCCCGGACGAGCGAGCGCTCCAGGCGGCGAGCAGCCCGGGCTCCTCGTCCGTGAGGCACGTCCCACCTTAGACACGGACTCGAGCGGCCTTGCGGCCTGGGACGTGTCGGCATGCGCATCCATCACCTCAATTGCACCACCATGTGTCCACCCGGGGGCCGGCTCATGGACGGGCGCCGGGGCTTCCGAGGTCCCGCGGCGCTGACCTGCCATTGCCTGCTGGTGGAGGGAGCGAACGGGCTCATCCTCGTGGACACCGGCTTCGGCCTGCAGGACGTGCTCCATCCCCAGGTCCGTCAGAGCCCGCTCTTCCTGGACATGCTGTGTCGGCCTCAGCTCCACGAGGGCGCCACGGCCATCCGTCAAATCGAGCGGATGGGGTTCAAGGCGCAGGACGTGCGCGACATCGTCCTGACCCATCTCGACTTCGACCATGCCGGTGGGCTCGATGACTTCCCGCATGCGCGCGTGCACCTGCTCGCGGACGAGTACCTGGCCGCCACCGCGCGGACGTCACCGCTGGACCGGCAGCGCTACCGCCCCGAGCAGTGGATGCACGAGTCGCACTGGGTGACGTACCCCACGGGACAGGTGGGTGAGCGCTGGTTCGGCTTCGACTGCGTCCGCGACTTGAAGGGGCTCCCGCCCGAAATCCTGCTGGTGCCGCTGGTGGGGCACACGCTGGGGCATGCGGGTGTGGCGGTGCGCTCGGGGAGCGGGTGGCTGTTGCACGCGGGCGACGCGTACTTCTTCCACGGTGAGATGGATTCGGGGCGCTATCGCTGCACGCCGGGGCTGCGCGCGTATCAACGGCTGATGGAGAAGGACCGGCCCATGCGCCTGCACAACCAGCGACGGCTGCGTCAGCTCAAGCGCCTGCACGGGGACGAGGTGACGGTGTTCTGCGCGCACGACTCGCTGGAGTTCGAGCGGCTGGAGTCGCGCGAGAAGCACACGGAGACCTCGGCCTTCCGGTCCTTCGTCACGCCGCCCGAGGAGCATGTCCACCCGTTCTGAAGGGACTCAGGCGGGGGCTGATTCCAGGGGCTGTTCGAGCAGCGGCAGCTCCACCGTGCAGGTGGCTTTGTCCCCGGAGGTGCCCTCCATGCGCAGGGTGCCTCCGTGGGAGTCCACCCACTGTTGGACCAGGTGGCGGCCCAGCCCGGCGCCACCGTCGGGCAGGGGCATGCCCTCGACCACGATTCGCGCGCGGGTGCGCCCCACGCGCTCGACGCGAAGCCGCACCGGGTGCCCCGCTCCGAGCTCCAATGCGTGGGCGATGAGGTGGGTCAGCACCTGCTCCAAGCCCAGTCGGTCCCACCGACCCACGAGCCCCGGCTCCGCGTCGAGGAGGAGCGGGCTGCCTGCCCACGCCGCGGGCTCGGTGAAGCGCTCCATCACCTCGTGAGCCAGGTGTGACAGGTCCACCGGCTCCGCGACCTGACGCCCCGTGAGCTGGCTCGACACGTCCCACAGGTCCAAGAGCAGCTGTCCCAGGCGGCGTGACTGTTCGAGCGCGCGGCCCACTCCGTCCCTCACGCGGTCCGGCTCCGAGGAGGGGTCCACCCGCTCCAAGCCGCGCAGGAGCCACTGCAAGGTGTCGAACGGGAGGCCCAGGTCGTGCGCCCTCACGCCGATGCGCGCCATCATCTCGCGCGCGTCGCCCCGGAGCGTGGCTTCGTCCACCGTCAGCGCGGACGGGTGGCCCGCCTCCGTGCATCCTCGCGGTGTGTTCCCGGTGTGCGGCGCGGAGCTGGCGGCCTCTCTTCGCGACGAGGCGTCTTCGTCGAGCAATGAGTCGATGAGCGCCTCCGCGAAGAAGAAGGTGCGGGCTTTGCGCTCCTGCGTGCGTGGCCGCGCATCGTCCTCGGCCCGGTCCAGCTCCTTCTCCGACGCGCCTGGCTTCATCATCGGTCCGCTCACGCTCGGCGCTCCCGGGTCGTCGGTGGCGCGAGGTGCCACCCGGCCTCGGGCGTTGCCTGTGTGCGGGCTCGCGATGAGCGGATTGATTCGCGTGGGTTCGACCCCGCTTCGCGGCGAGGACAGCCGGGAGAGCAGCAGCCCTCCCGAGGTCGCGACCAGCGCGAGGACCAGGCTCATCGCCACCAGGGAGAGCAGCAGGACCTGCTCCTCCGTCTCCACCACGGACTGGAGGCTCGCGCCCACCCGTGACTCCATCCGGGCCGTGAGCTGATGGAGCGTCGCGTAGGTGCGCAGCCTCGTGTCCCTGGCCCGCTCCTCGAACAATGCCTCGCGTCGAGAGTGCAGCGCGCGCGTGGCGTGGATGGCGACCCACTCCCGCACGGCCTGCTCGTGCTCCTGCTCCGCGCGCAGCACCGACTCGAGCAGCGTCGCCGCGGGCGGTGTCACCAGTCGAGGCACGAGCCGCTCGTGCGTGACGATGAAGCACTCGCGAGCGCGCACCCGGTCCTCGGCGAAGAACGCATCGTCGGACAGGACGACGCTCCGCTCACTGGAGACCTTGTCGGTGAAGGCCCCTCGCAGGTGCTCCACCTCCAGCCGGTCCATCGACATCGCGAGGAGGTTCGCCCTGCGACTGGAGCGCGCGGACACGAGCTCCACGGCCAACGTGCATGTCAGCACCAGCGCGACGAGCAGGGCCGCGATGAAGCCAGCGCCCACGCGCTGGAAGAACGTCCACGGCCGCCCCACACCCGCCCCCCTCCGGACAGGCCCCTAAGGTGAGGACACGCGGGTCGCGCCTACACCCCCACCCGAGGAGCGCCGACGCGCTCACGCGTGAACAGTCAGCGACTCCGGATATCACTCACGTGGGAGAGCCCATCCATGAACAGGGCGTCAGCATCGATGCTGGGGACAATCCTGCGAATCAGTCGCACAGACACCCGGAGCCGTCATCCAGGAGGGACCGGCTCACGTCCTGGCCAGGGGCTCGCAGGCCGAGCACACCCCGAACAGCTCGTGGATGTGCCCGGTGAGCCGGAAGCCGAGGCTCTTCGCCACGTCGCTCTGGAGCAGCTCGATGGCCTCGAAGTGGAACTCGACCACCTTGCCGCACGAGGAGCAGATGATGTGGTCGTGGTGCTCGCGCTCGAAGGCGCGCTCGTAGCGCTGGCCCTCGCCGCCGGAGACCAGCGTCTGGTGGATGAGCTCCGCCTCCACCAGCAGCGGCAGCACCCGGTAGACGGTGGCGGGGTGCACGTCCTCCACGCCCCGCTCCCGCACGGAGCGCACCAGCTCCTCCGCCGTGAAGTGCCCCACGTGCTCCAGCGCCGCGCGCGCCACCGACTCGCGCACCAGCGAGCTCTTGAGCCCCTTGCGCCGCACGAACGCGCGAAGGTGCTCCAGCGCACGGTTCAGCCCCTCGGGGCCCAGCATGGATGGATGTGAGGCCCGACGCATGGACGCATCATGCGACTGGGTCGCACTTCACGTCCAGTCGGACTGGCACCCCGCGAGGGGCCCGTCAGCCCTGGGTCGTCCCCGCGGCGGCGGGCGCCTGCGTGGGGGCGGCAGGGGCCTCGCCACCCGAGGGCGCCTCGAAGCTGCCCGTCTCCGGGTCCACGGACCAGGCGGAGAACTTCTGCTGCTTCACGTCCTTCAGCTTCCCGTCCTGGTAGCAGACGGAATAGACGAGGAAGAACTCCTTCTCCATGGACGGCGTGCCGTGGCGGTAGCAGTCCGCGCCCGTGGCGTCCTGCTCGCGCGTCATGGGGCGGCCCAGGAGCGCCACCACCTGGTCCGACGTCATGCCCCCGTGCATGGACTTGAAGCCATGGGGCGTGACGACGCGGAAGGTGTTCGCCTCCTCGCGGGCCAGCACCCAGAAGCCCACCGCCAGCGTGACGGGGATGAGGGCTGCGACGAGCGCCAGGGCCCAGCGGCCCTTGGAGGCCTTGCCTTCCTTCTGGAAGGCCGTGAAGAGGTTGCTCGAATCCGTCGGCTCGGCAACCAGGGCGGCGTTCGGCGGGTTCTCTGTCGGGCTCACGTCGACTGACATGCCGTTCCAACAGTCCGGATGCAAGAAACTCCACGCGTCCTGTCCGGTAACGCCTGCCCGGCGCCTTCCCAGGCCTTACATCGGAGGCGGAGGGGGGCAGCCCTTCGTGACACGGAAGTTCACAATCCGGGGGTTGCCGTCCTGCTACATCCCCCGCCGAGGTAGGAACCCAGGAGCCGTGAAAGATGGCGAAGCGAGGGGCCGCCGGACGCAGCACCCAGAAGCCGTTGGAGCGAGATGTCCTGCCCGCGGGGACCGACCCGGAGGAGGGGCTCTTCTTCAACCGCGAGCTGTCCTGGCTGGCCTTCAACGACAGGGTGCTCCAGCTGGCCGAGTCGGCGGACGAGCCGCTGCTCGAGCGGCTGAAGTTCGTGGCCATCTACGCGCGCAACCTGGATGAGTTCTTCATGATTCGCGTCGCCCGCCTGCACGAGCAGGTGCGCGGCAACGTGGCCCGGCTGGTCCCCGACGGCGCGTCCCCGGGCAACACGCTGGACAAGCTGCACGAGGGCATCTTCGAGCAGAGCAAGCGCCACAGCGCCATCTTCGAGAAGCTCCTGCGGCCCGCGCTCGCGGAGAAGGGCCTGCGCATCCTCTCCGCCAAGGACCTGGACGCCGAGCAGCGCGCGCAGGTGGACCAGCGCTTCAAGGAGCAGATCTTCCCCGTGCTCACGCCGCTGGCCATCGGCCTGGGCCGGCACTTCCCGTACATCTCCAACCTGTCGCTCAGCCTCGCGGTGCTCTTGAGGGACCCGGACGCGGGCGAGGAGAGCGTGGCGCGGGTGAAGGTGCCCAAGGAGCTCTTGCCGCGCTTCTTGCCCTTGAAGAACAACGTCTTCGTGCCGCTGGAGGAGGTCATCGCCCAGCACCTGGGGGACTTGTTCCCGGGCATGGAGGTGCTCAGCTGGAGCCTGTTCCGCGTCACCCGCGACGCGGACTTCACCGTGTCCGAGGACGCGGAGGACCTGCTCAAGGCGGTGGAGACGGAGCTGCGGCAGCGGCGCTTCGGGGACGTCATCCGCCTGGAGGTGCAGGCGGGGATGAGCCCCAAGCTGCTCGAGCCGCTGGTGGAGGCGCTGGGGCTGGAGTCGCGGCAGGTGTACGAGGAGCAGGGGCTTTTGGGCCTGGGCGACCTGCAGGCCATCGCCTTCGCGCCCGGCTTCCCGGAGCTGAAGGACCCGCCGTGGACGCCCGTCACCCAGCCGCGGCTGCGCCCTGACTCGGACGCGCCCGAGGGAATCACCGTGATGGCGGCGATGCGGCGGGGAGATTTGCTGGTGCACCACCCCTACGACTCGTTCGCCACGTCGGTGGAGCGCTTCGTCACGGAGGCGGTGGCGGACCCGGACGTGCTCGCCATCAAGCAGACGGTGTACCGCACGTCGGACAGCTCACCGCTGGTGCCCGCGCTGATTACGGCGACGGAGAACGGCAAGCAGGCCGTGTGCATGGTGGAGCTCAAGGCGCGCTTCGACGAGCGCACCAACATCAAGTGGGCCAACGCGCTGGAAGAGGCGGGCGTGCACGTGGTGTATGGGATTCCATCGCTCAAGACGCACGCGAAGGCCATCCTCATCGTGCGGCGCGAGGGTGAGCGGGTGCGGCACTACGTGCACGTGGGCACCGGCAACTACAACCCGAAGACGGCCCGGCTCTACACGGACATGGGGTTGTTCACCACGGACCCGGACATCGGCGCGGACGTGGCGGACCTGTTCAACTACCTCACCGGCTTCGGCCGGCCCAAGAGCTTCCGCAAGCTGCTGGTGGCGCCGCTCACCATGCGCGAGGGGCTGCTCGAGCACATCAAGGCCACCGTCGTCGCGCACACGCTGGAGCGCCCCGCGCGCATCCAGATGAAGATGAACGCGCTGGTGGACCCCATCATCATCCGCGCGCTCTATGACGCGTCCCGCGCGGGCGTGAAGGTGGACCTCAACGTGCGCGGCATCTGCTGCCTGCGCCCGGGCGTGCCGGGGGTCTCCGAGAACATCCGCGTGGTGTCCACGCTGGGCCGCTTCCTGGAGCACGCGCGCCTGTACATCTTCGAGCGGGGACAGGAGCTGCGCTGCTACATCGGCTCTGCGGACCTGATGCCTCGCAACCTGGACCACCGGGTGGAGATTCTGGCGCCGGTGGAGGACCCCACGCTGGCCGCGCAGGTGCGCGACTCGCTGGAGCGCAGCCTCGCGGACAACACCCACGCGTGGGAGCTGCAACCCGATGGCACCTGGAAGCGACTGGTGCCACCGGCCAACGGCGAGAAGCGCTGGGCCCAGGGCGAAATCATGGAGCGCGCCACGCGGGCCGCCCATTTCCCCGGGGCGCGTCCCCTGCCCTGAGGCGCCGTCTCAGCGCGCCGAGGTGGACCTCGCCGTCCACCAGGAGCACACGGCCCTGTGGCGCGGAGGGCGCGCCGGGGGGCGTGGGCGCGCGCGCGGGGTGCAGGAGAGGAGCCTGGGGGGCTTCGGGCTCCGGGTGATGGCGCGCACCCGGTACCAACGCGGGGAGCGTCCGGCGAAACGAATGGACCTGCTGGCCACGGGGGCCTCGCTTCCTTCAGGGGTGTGGAAACAGAGGAAAGACCGGAGAATCAGGCGCGCCTGTGCCACAGTTGCAGGTCCGAATTCAAGCCTTAACGATAATTTGCCGCCAGGGCTGAAATTGACTCACCCCGGTCCGCGCTCGGAGTCCTCGCGGCGGTGGGCCTCCACCTCCAGGACCTCCTTCCACTGAATCCACCCGGAGCGGGCGGCGTGACGCGCGGCGCTGGTGGTGTCGTCCACGGCGAGCATCTGACTGCCCGCGTCACGGATGTCGGCGGCGATGGCCTCCAGCTCCCGGGCGCGGCGGGGGTGGCCGGGCACGTTGCGGATGTAGACACCGAGGATGCGGCCGGGGAACTCGCGGACGATGGTGCGGTAGTGCTCGGCGTCCTCCTGGCCGCTGTCGCCGATGAGGATGAAGGGCAGGTGGTCCAAATCCGTGAGCAGCCCGCGAATCTTCTCCAGCTTGTGGCCGTGGCCTCCGCCGGGGGCGAAGCCCGTGCTGGACAGGCCCCAGTCGCGCAGGAGCAGCGGCCCGGTGGGGATGTGGTGCAGGGCGAGGAACTCGTCCAGGTGCTCGTACAGGTTCCAGGGGCTGCTGGAGACGTAGAAGATGGGGTTGTCGCCCTGGCCGTCCGCGCCCGCCTGGAGCGCCGCGTAGAAGGCGTCCACGCCGGGGAAGGGCAGGCGCACGCGGTGCTCGGTGAGGAACAGGGCCCAGGCGCGCTTGAGCAGGTCCGTCACGCCCGTGACGATGACGGTGTCGTCGATGTCGCTGATGACGCCGTAGCGCGCGCTGGTGCCCGCCACGCGCACGGGGGCGGCCACGCGGGGCACGCCCTCCGGCTCCGGCGAGAGCAATTCCAGCTCCACCATGTGCCAGCCGGAGCGCACGCCCTCGGGCGGGGGCACCCACAGCTCCAGGAAGCCCTCCTCGTCGGTGGTGCCCTCCCAGCGCTTGTCGCCCCAGCGCACCGCCACCTTCGCGCCGGCGATTTCGCGCGTCATGTAGCGCTTGTAGGAGGCCACCGCGCTGCTCCACACCGTGTGGCGTCGCTGCTGCGGCTGGATGTGGCGGTCCTCCAGCACGCGCGCCTTGATGACCGCGCGCTCGGGGGTGCCGTGGCCCCGGTAGGGGAGGATGCGCAGCGGCGGGGCGATGCCCAGCGAGCGGCGGAGGCTCCGGCTCACCGCGTCATAGCGGGCGTCGGCGCGGACGGCGAGTCGGTAGAGGGCGGGTCTGAAGTCGGCCATGGCGCGGAGCGTAAGGAGTGGGAGGGGGGACTGTAGAAGACTCCGGGGCCCGAGGCGGAGCAAAGCCGCGCGCCAGGTCGCGGGCACGCTCCGTATCCCAGGTGCCGTCCCCCACTCGACAAGGAGTCACGCCTTGCTGCGTCGTCATGTCCGCTGGTTGCTGGCCGCCGCTTCCCTGCTCGTCGCCTCGGTGGCCTGGTCGCAGTCCACGCCGAGCATCACCTTCCAGTCCCCCTCGCAGGGCTGGAACGTGTTCGCGTCATCCAACCCCCTGCCCTTCGGCTCCACCGCGAGCATCGTCTTCGACGTGTCCCGCCTGACGCAGTGCCGGGGCAACATCAACGCCACCACGCCAGGGTGGACGATTACCGGCCACTACCAGTTCAACAACGGGCCGGTGCAGAGCTTCTGGGTGGCGGGCTTCTCGTCCACGCCCAACCCGCCCGCACCCTCCATCCCGCTCAACACGCGTGGAGATTTGGCCATCTGGTTCGAGAACACCAGCCGCTGGGGCTGCCAGGCGTGGGACTCCAACTTCGGCAACAACTACCACTTCAACGTGCAGTGACTCGCGAGGGGGCCCGGAGGCTCCGGGCCCGCCTCACTCCGGCCACGTGACGAGCTCCACGCGGCCGAGCGGGCTCTCCCCTCGGGCCAGCAGCGCCCGGGCGGCGAGCACGGAGACGCGAGCGTCCGTGCCGTGGAGGTCGCCGTAGAAGGAGATGAGCGTGGAGGGCTCCACCACGCGCACGCCGCCGCGCGCCTCCACCGAGGGCACGTGGCGCACGAAGACGTCGAGGAGCACCTTGCCTGCCGCGTCGTGGCGCGCGTAGCGGTAGAAGTAGGTGCTGGTGGCGTCGAAGCGGGTCCAGACGCGGTGGTAGCCGCGCGCGGTGAGGACGGGGAGGAGCTCCGGGAAGCGCGCGGGCTCCACGAAGAGGTCCACGTCCTTGTGGTCATGGAACCGCTTCAGCTCATTCCCCTCGTGAGGCGGGGCCATGAAGTGCCAGGCCCAGCCACCCGACACCGTCACCCACGGCGCCAGCGCGAGCACCTCCGCCTCGCCCACGCGCAGCCGCTCGGTGTTCCAGCGCTCCTCCACCCGCTTCGGATTGCGTGGGTCACCCATGGCGTGAGTCCTCCGTGCGCCGCCTGGACGGGAGCGGGCCTGGAGGGCTGACTCACATGCCCGCGATGCCGCCGATGCCGGGCTTGAAGCGGTAGATGAAGTACGGCGCGTTCGCGGCGATGTGCGCCTTGGACTGGAGCATGTGGTGGGGGATGGCGCTGTCGGCCACGTAGAGCCAGCCGTCCGGCCCGTGGTTGAGCGCGTCCGCCCAGCGCAGGCGCGGGGACTTCACCAGCGTCTCCAGGCGTCCATCCGGGCTCATCCGCAGCACCGCGCCGTGCTCCACGTCCGTCACCAGCACGTTGCCCTCGGTGTCCGCGCTGAGCCCGTCGTTGAGCGGCTTGCGACCCACGGCCTGCAGCCTCGTGCCCAGGGCCTCGTCATCGAGCGCGCGGTCTTTCAGGTCCGCGGTACGCACGCGATACATCGTGTCGTGGTTCATCGCGCCGAACCACAGCCACTCATCGCTCGGGTCCAGCGCGAGGCCGTCCACGCCGCACTTGAGCGCGGCCAGCCCACCGAAGAACACCATGTCCTTGATGGGGTTTCGGATGATGAAGTCCTGGGGGAACACGGCGTCGTGCTTCTCCAGCACGCGGCGCGACTCCTTCGTCGCCACGTCGTGGACGATGAGCGCCGGGGAGCGCCGCCAGAAGCCCACGTCCGCGATGAACACCGTCTCCCCCCGCGCGTCCACGCGCAGGTCCTGGAGGAACGAGCCCGGCGGCGCGATTTGCGGCGGGACGTCGTACTCGTGCGCCAGGTGTCCGGTGGCCAGCTCGAACGCGAGCAGCCGGGGCACGCCGAGCCCGTGGTTGCCGTGGTCGATGGTCCACAGCCAGCCGCGCCGGTCGATGGTGATGCCGAGCACCGTGTCGAACAGCCGCGCCTGCACCGCCTCCGAGGGGAACGGCACCGCCTTGCCGTCCACCCACTCGAACAGCTTCGCGCCCTGGGGCCGGCTCTCCGGATGAAGCGTGTAGAAGACGCGGCCCGTGGAGGACACCGCCACGTTGCCGATGGGCTCGGGGCTCCGCACCACCTCCTCCAGCGCGCTGTCCGGGAGCAGGGGCATGCCCGTCACGTCCGGGTACGGTTCGCCCCCGCCGTAGCGCAGCCGCACGCCGACCAGCGCGAGCGCCACCAGGCCCACCACGGCGATGACGGCCTTGAGCCCCCGGGCGACGAGCGCGCGGGGTGCGGGGGACGACGAGGGAGCAAAGACAGTGGGTTCGGCCATGAGCGGGGACTGGGGAGAGGGACACCCACCAGACGCGGTGGGGGGTCACTCTCCCTCAATACGGAGGCCGACGACGAGTGGTTCTCTTCGCCGTCAGTCCTTGCGCCCCAGCGTCCGGTCCAGGTTGTAGGCGGCGCTGATGAGCGACAGGTGGGTGAGCGCCTGGGGGAAGTTGCCGAGCGACTCGCCCCCCATGCCCGTCTGCTCCGCGTACAGCCCCACGTGGTTGGCGTAGCCGAGCATCCGCTCGAACATCAGCCGCGCCTCCTCCAGCAGGTCCGGCCGCGCCGAGTGCGCCCGCGTCATCGCCTCCACCAACCAGAAGCTGCACAAGTTGAACGTCCCCTCGCTGCCGGGGATGCCGTCCAGCGTCGCCTCCACGTCGTAGCGGTACACCAGCCCGTCCGACGCGAGCCCTCCTTGCGACGGCGGCTGACGCAGGTGGTCCAGCATGGACAACATCCGGGGGTCCACCGGCGACAGGAAGAAGACCAGCGGCATCAAGAGGTTCGCCGCGTCCAGCGTGTCCTTCCCATAGGCCTGGATGAAGGAGCCGCGCTTCTCGCTCCAGCCCTGGGCCATGATGTCCTCGAAGATGGCGTCGCGCGTCGCGAGCCACCGCGCCCGGTCCGCGGGGAAGCTGCGCTTGTCCGCCAGCCGGATGGCCCGGTCCAACGCCACCCAGCACATCAGCTTCGAGTACACGAAGTGCCGCCGGCCGCCGCGTATCTCCCAGATGCCCTCGTCCGGCTGGTTCCAGTGCTCGCACACCCAATCCACCAACCTGCGCAGGTGCTTCCAGAAGTCGTAGGAGATGGGCGCCGCGTACTTGTTGGACAGGTACACCGAGTCCATCAGCTCGCCGTAGATGTCGAGCTGGAGCTGGTCCGCCGCCGCGTTGCCGATGCGCACCGGCTTCGCGCCGCCATAGCCCTCCAGGTGCGTCAGCTCCTCCTCCTGGGGCACCGGGCTGCCGTCCAGCGAGAACATCAGCGGCAGGGGCCCGTCCCCGTGCTCCGCGCACCGCGCCTCCACCCACCGCATGAAGGCCGCGGCCTCCTTCTTGAAGCCGATGCGCAGGAACGCGTAGACGGTGAAGGCCGCGTCGCGCAGCCAGCAGAAACGGTAGTCCCAGTTGCGACTGCCACCGGGTGACTCGGGCAGGCTGCACGTGGGCGCCGCGACGATGGCCCCCGTCGGCTCGAAGGTCATCAGCTTGAGCGCCAGCGCCGAGCGCTGCACCGTCTCCCGCCAGCGGCCCGTGTACTGGCAGCTCGACAGCCAGTGGCGCCAGTAGTCCACCGTGTCGCGGAACAGCGACTCCGCGGACTCGTGGTCGTGCACCAGGTCCTCGCACGACTCGCGCATGCCCTCGCGCAGCGAGAAGACGGCGGACTGGTTCTCCTTGAGCTTGAAGCGCGCGGTGACGCCCCGCTCCGCGCGCTCGAGCTTCACCGAGGACGACAGCGTCATCTGCAGCGTGCGCGACTCGAACGCGGCCCCGCCGTCGATGAGGCGCGTCTGGTGCACGTCCCGGGCGTAGTTGAAGCCCGGGAAGCACTCCATCTCGAACGACAGCTCACCGCGCACCACGCGCACGCGGCGGATGACCTCGCGCACCTGCTTGGTGCCCTTGCGCTCCATGGGCATGAAGTCGACCAGCTCCCCCACACCCTCGGCCGTGTAGAAGCGCGTCACCAGCACGTTGGTGTCCGGCCAGTAGAACTGCTTGCGCAGCACGCCGTCCTTCTCGGGGCGGATGCTCCAGTGGCCTCCCTTCTTCGGGTCCAGCAGCGACGCGAAGATGCTGGGACTGTCGAAGTGCGGGTAGCACAGCCAGTCGATGGTGCCCTCGTTCCCGATCAACGCCACCGTGCGCAGGTCGCCGATGACGCCGTGGTCCTCGATGGGGACCGAGTCCCCCGCCACCACCTGTCTTCCCACCCCCATGCTCACCTCGCTTCAACGGAAGGAAATGACGTTCTTGATGCCGCCCGACACCTTGCCGTTCACCACGTCGACGAAGGCCTCGGGAGGATGGCGCCCGGTGAGCAACCGCTCCACCGCGCCGGGCCACGTCGCCCGGAAGTGGCTCAGGTCCTCGAGCGCCATGTCGAAGTCCAGCGCCGCCGCGTTCACCGTGCCGGACACCACCTGGTTGTGGAGCACCAGCTGCTTGAGCACCGCGGCCCCATCCAGCGTCAGCTCCTCGCCGTGCGACGGCACGCCGGTGAGGATGAGGACGCCGTTGGGCGCCAGCGCCCCGAGCACGTCCACGGTGGCCTTCGCCACGCCCGTCGCCTCATAGATGACGTCCGCGGCGCCGACGCGGCGGACCAGCTCCTGGGCGGACACGTCCTGCGTGGACAGGTAGGGCGCGCCCACCGCTCCCGCGATGGCCTCCTTCGGGTTGGGCGCGCGCTTGTGCGAGTACACCGTGGTGGCGAAGCCCCGCCGTATCAGGGCCAGCATGCCCAACAGGCCCACCGGCCCGCCGCCGAGCACCACCGCGCGCCCCGGCGCGGGTCTCCACGGCAGGCGCTCCTGGATGTGTCCCAGCTGGCGCAGGCCCTTCTCGGCGATGGTGAGGGGCTCGGTGAGGACGGCGACTTGACGCAGCTCGGAGGGGACGCGGTGCACGTAGGCCACGTCCTCGACGAAGTACTCCGAGCAGAAGCCGTGGGCCTCCTTGATGCCGCGCTCGGTGAAGTCGCCGGTGATGCAGTAGTCGGGGTGGCCTTGGCGACAGGCGGTGCAGATGGCGTGGGGACAGGGCCTGCGCACGCGGGGCACCACCAGGTCGCCCTTCTGCACGCCCTTCACGGCGGAGCCGACCTCGATGACCTCGCCCAGGCACTCGTGGCCGAGGATGAGGTAGTCCAGGCCGGGCGGCGGCGAGCCGTAGGTGAAGGAGACGATGTCCTTGTCCGTGCCGCACACGCCCACCTCGTGGGTGCGCACCTTCACCTGTGTCGGGGATTGGAGCTGGGGCTCGGGCGCGTCGTCGATGACGCGCACCTCACGCTTCCCGGGAAAGACGGCGACGGCCTTCATGCGCGGCTCCTGCGACAGGCGGGTGCGGAATCTGGGGTTGAGGTGTTCACCCGGAGGCCGTGACACCAGGGGGCTCGGGGTGGGAGGCGCGGTGCGCCCGCTCGCTCGCCGCCTGGGGGTTTGTTTCCGACGCGAGGGGTGCACGAAACCGCTGCCAGCCGGAGGCCCGCGGGTCTATGAGTGGAGCTTGTGAGCGAGCCCACCCCCGCCATCCCCATCGACGACGACAAGCCCCTGGCCAGCCGCTCCACCGCGATTGGGACGGTGGCGTTCATCATCCTCGCGCTGCCGTTCCTGGTGCTCGGCGTGTGGCTGTTGGATGGGAAGTCGCGGATGGATTTGCGCTGCGGGCCGGGCGGCCCCTGCACGCTCACCAAATCGGGTTGGCTCACGCGCGAGCCGGTGGCCACGCTGCCGCTGGACGCGATCCAGTCCGTGAAGGTGGAGCGCACGAAGAGCGCCCGTCGCAAGTCCGTGCCCATCTTCCGGCCGGAGCTGATGACGACGCAGGGCAAGCTGCCCCTGTTCGCCCAGTGGGCCACCGTCGAGGGCGAGGCCACCGCGGTGAAGGAGCAGGTGGAGCGCTACCTCGCCTCGCCCGGCTCGCAGTCGCTGGAGGTGACGCGGGATGACCGGCGCTCCTCGCTGCGAGTGGGCGGCGCCTTCACCGGCGTGGGCGTGGGGTTGCTCGTGTTCAGCCTGTGGCTGGCGTGGCGCACGCGGATGCACCGGCGCGTGGAAGCGGCCCGCGTCGCCGGATGAGGTGAGCCTGGGTGGACATCACCTCGGGGGCGGGTCGATTCCTGTCCGGGGACTCCGTGTTAGCGTTGCCAGACATGGAAGCGTTTAGAACCCTGAGAAGCCGGGGGGCATGGGTGATGGTGCTGTGGGCCTGGTTCGCGCCGGGACTGGCCCTGGCGGAGGACGTGAGCCCGTTCCGCCGCCGCATGGAGCGCGCGGGAGCGCAGTACGAGGCGCTGGAGTACGAGAAGGCCCTCAACTGGCTGACCCAGGCGAAGCAGGTGGCCTCCACCCCCGACGAGCAGGTCGAGGTGGCGCTCTATCGGGGGCTGGTCCTGTCGGACTTGGGCCGCAGGAAGCAGGCGCTGGAGGAGTTCCGCGCGGGGCTGAGCTTGAAGCCCGATGCCGTGCTGCCCGCCGCCACGGGGCCCAAGGTGGAACGGGACTTCGAGTCGGTGCGCAAGCAGGTGCGGCAACAGCAGGGCACGGCCTCCGCGGCCGCGCCTCCCGCGAAGGTGGAGGAGCCCGTGGTGCCTCCGAACACCGAGGTGCCCGCGGCCGTCGCCGTCCAGGAGACGCCAGTCCCCGCCCCTGTCGCGCCCGAGCCGGAGCCGGAGGCGCCGCAGAAGAAGGACCTGCGCTCGAAGCTGGGCGCCGCCGGGTCCACGCTGGGGAAGAACGTGGGCAACGCGCTGGGCTCGGCGCTGGACTCGGTGATGGGCCCGAAGAAGAAGCCCGAGGAGCCTGCTCCCGCGTCCTCGGACACGGCGAAGAAGGACGAGCCGTAACGGGCGGCGTCGCTCACTCCTGCGTCAGGTTGAGCTTGAAGACGTTCGCGGTCCCCGCCTTCACCTCGAAGCTGCGCGTCACGCGCTTGCCCAGCCGTGAGTTCACGGCGGTGATGGTGTGGTTGCCCTCGGGCACGTCGATGATGCCGAGCGGTGTCTCGCCCAGCTTCTTCCCGTCGAGATACACGACGGCATAGGGGCGGATGCGGAACTCCACCGTGCCCTTCATCGCTCGCGCGGAGCCGTCCTTGCGCTCCGTGCTCACGGTGTTCCCCGATATCGGCGCGAGGAGGTCACCGTCCTCCTCGGGCGCGGAGGGCTCCGTCGGCGGTGGCGCGGCCTCCGCGACCTGGGCGGGCTTCAGGTCGGAGGACACGGGCGGTGCGCCCTGCGTGGGCTTCGTCCCGACGCCGTCAGCCGGTGCCCGCGCCAGCTCGGGCATGTCGGGCCCGGACGGTGCTCTCCCGAGCAGCGCGTAGCCGCCACCCGCGACGAGCAGCACCGCGCCCGCGACAGCCGCCGGCACGAGCTTCTTCCCGCGCGTCGCGCCCACGTTCTTGTGAGGCCGCTGCTGGGTCGTCTGCTCGAACACGGCTGCGTCCTTCACCTCGGCCCGCTTCTCGCGCGCGGGGCCCGAGGGCGCGGTGCGCTCGGCCTCGCGGTTCGTGATGGGCGCGGGCGTCGCGGTGCCGCGCTCCTCCACCACCTGCTCCACGGACTGCGCAATCTGATACGCGCCCACGGGCTCGCCCGTCGACAACACGAAGCGCTCGAGGGCCGCCTGGAGCGCGCGGCAGTCGGGATAGCGCTTCTCCCGGTCCTTCTCGAGCGCGGTGGAGATGATGGCCTGCAAGGCGCTGGGGACATCGGCGCGGTGGCGACTGACTGGCACCGGAGGACGCGAGACGATGGCCTGCATCATCGCCAGCTCCGTGGCGCCCTCGAACGGCAGCCGCCCCGTGAGCAGCTCGTACAGGACGACCCCCAGCGCATACACATCCACGCGCCGATCCAGCGGGTCCGCCTGACATTGCTCGGGTGGCATGTACGCCACCTTGCCCTTCACGATGCCCGTCTGCGTGCGGTGCTTCTGCCCCGCCACCTTCGCGATGCCGAAGTCCACCACCTTCACCGCGCCCTGCCGCGACACCAGGATGTTGTCCGGACTCACGTCCCGGTGAATCAACCCGAGCGGCTGCCCCGTGCCCGGGTCCGCGAAGTCGTGCGCGTACGCCAATCCCTCCGCCGCGAGCGCCACCACCTTCGCGCAGATGTTGGGCGCCAGCGGGCGTCCTCTCGACGCGGCCTGTCGCTGCCAGCGGCGCAGGTTCGGCCCGTCGATGAGCTCCATCGCCAGGAAGTAGCTGCCCTCCGCCTCACCGAAGTCGAAGATTTGAACGATGTGGGGATGGTTGAGCTGCGCGACGAGCCGCGCCTCCTCCAGGAACATCTCCACGAAGGACGCGTCCTCCACCAGGTGCGGGAGGATGCGCTTGAGCACCAGCGTCTTCTCGAATCCCCCAGGCCCGGCCACCTTCGCCAGGAACACCTCCGCCATGCCACCCGTCGCCAGCTTGCGGACGAGCTGATATCTCCCCACGTGCATTGCGTGGAGGTTCCTCCAGTTCCCGCCGTGAAAGGAACCCCCCTCGTCCAGGCGTCAGGACAACAGCAATCCGATGACGCGCCCCAGCCCCACGCCCAGCGTCACGCCGAAGCCCAGGCCGAACCGCGCCCGGTCGAACGCATAGCGCCAATCCCAGACGCTCACGCCCCGGAAGCCCGCCACCAGCGCGCCCGCCAGGATGGGTGACGCCAACCCCAGGAGCAGCGAGCCCTCGAAGTCGTCGACGAGCGGCTCGGGCCAGAACATCGCGCTCAGCCCGCCCAGCCCCAGGCCCAGGAGCAGGTAGAGCACCAGGGCCCACGCCCCGCCGCGCTTGTCCTTCGCGAAGACCGACAGCACCCCGACCACCAGGTCCCCGAGCACATCGGTCACGACACTCAGCATGCCCCCGGGTCTAAGGCGGTCGGGCAGGCGCGGAAAGCAAGCGGCGGAGGCATCCCTAGTTTTCGGACGACCGGCGAAGAGGTCCGGAGGCCGATGGCGGAGTGTGGAGGAGACGACACTCCCCTCCCGGCGAGCGAGGAAGCAGGGTGACGGGTGCCCCCGAGGTCGCCCACACCCCCTTCCGTCTTGCGTACATGTGCCTAGCTTGTGGCCGATGCTGCGTGCCCTCCTCGGCCGATGGCGAAGCTCGCTGCGCTTCTTGCGTCCGGCCGACGTCAGCGCCGCGCGCGCGAAGATATCCGTCACCCAGCTGGGGCATCGCTACGGCAACAAGGTCGTGGCCTTGAAGGACGTGGACCTGAACGTCCGCTCCGGCGAGTTCGTCTGCCTCCTGGGCCCGTCCGGCTGCGGCAAGTCCACGCTGCTCTACGCGCTGGCGGGCCACGTGCGCCCTACTGGCGGCACGGTGTCCATCGATGGACAGAGCATCGGAGGTCCGGGGCCTGACCGGCTCCTGATGTTCCAGGAGGCGGCGCTGTTCCCGTGGCTCACGGTGCGGGGGAACATCACCTTCGCGCTGGCGGCCCGGGGGGTGCCTCGCGCCGAGCGCAAGGAGCGCGCGGACCAGTACATCCGCCGTGTGCAGCTCCAGGGGTTCGAGGACACGCTGCCCCACCAGCTCTCCGGAGGCATGAAGATGCGCGCGAGCCTGGCCCGGGCGCTCGCGGTGGACCCGACGGTGCTGCTGATGGACGAGCCGTTCGGCTCGCTGGACGCGCAGACGCGCATCCACATGCAGGAGATGTTGCAGTCCATCTGGATGCGCACGCACAAGACGGTGGTGTTCGTGACGCACGACGTGCACGAGGCGCTGATGCTGGGCTCGCGTGTGGTGCTCATGGCTCCGCGGCCCGGGCGCATCGTGAGGGACCTGGAGGTCCACCTGCCCATGCCGCGTCATCCGGACGACGCGGCGCTCACGGAGATGGTCCGCCACATCCAGGGGCTCCTGCGCGAGGTGGAGCGGGACAGTGTGCCCGAGCCCGAGTTCCCACACGCCTCGAGCACCGAGGCCCCTTCCGCCGTGCTGCCCGTGTCGGGGATGCCCCGTCCCGCGAGGTGAGCCATGAAGCGTGATTCGGCGCTCAAGAACTACGGGCAGAAGCTGGGCCTGCTGGTGTTGCTCCTTGGTACGTGGGAGGTCGTGGCCCGGATGGGCATCTGGTCCTCCTATTTGTTCCCCGGGCCGATGACGGTGGCCGAGAGCCTGTGGCGGCTGGCGGCCGACGGGCGACTGTGGGGAGCGACGCTGCGCTCGCTGGGGAGGCTGGGGCGCGCGTACGTGGTGTCGGTGGGCATCGGCGTGCCGCTGGGCCTGCTGATGGCGCGGCTGACGTTCTTCCGCAACGCGGTGAAGCCGGTGGTGATGGGGCTGCAGGCGCTGCCGTCCATCTGCTGGTTGCCCCTGGCGCTCCTGTGGTTCGGGCTGACGGACGGGGCCATCCTGTTCGTGGTGGTGATGGGCAGCGTGCTGGGCATCGCCATCGCGACGGAGGACAGCATCCAGGGGGTGGATCCACAGTTGTTGCGCGTGGCGAGCACGCTGGGGGTGCGCGGGCTGCGCTTCCAGTTCGGGGTGCTGCTGCCGGCGGCGCTGCCGGGCATCGTCACGGGGTTGAAGCTGGGGTGGAGCTTCGCGTGGCGCGCGCTGCTCGCGGGGGAGCTGCTGTTCGTGTCGGGTGGGCTGGGACAGCTGCTCACGGTGGGGCGCGAGCTGATGGACGTGCCGCAGGTGATGGCGGTGATGGTGGCCATCGTGCTCATCGGGGTGACGGTGGACCGGGTCTTCTTCCAGACGGTGGAGGGACGGCTGCGTCGCCGCTGGGGATTGCAGCCGGCGATGTGAAGCGTCCGACGCTCGTGTCGTGACACCTGTTGCCAGTGCTGGCTTCGCGTCCTTCTGCTGGGTGCCTATGCGTCTTCTACGTTTCCTGGCGGTCGTCGTGTTGGTGGGGCTCGGGTGCAAGCGCGAGTCGGCGCGAGGGCCGGACGATGCGCTGCGGTTGGGGTTCTTCCCGAACATCACGCATGCGCAGGCGCTGGTGGGGAACGCGGAGGGGGCGTTCGCGTCGGAGCCTGGGGTGGGGAAGCTGGAGGTGAAGCAGTTCAACGCGGGGCCCGCGGCGATGGAGGCGTTGGTGGCGGGCTCGTTGGATGTGTCCTACGTGGGCACGGGGCCGTCCATCAACACGTTCCTCAAGGCGGGGCGGGAGCTACGGGTCATCGCGGGGGCGGTGAACGGGGGCGCGGTGCTGGTGACGCGCACGGCGAAGAGCGCGGCGGAGCTGAAGGGGAAGAAGCTGGCCACGCCGCAGTTGGGGAACACGCAGGACATCGCGCTGCGCTACTGGCTGAAGCAGCAGGGCGTGGAGACGAACCTGGACGGCACGGGGGATTTGCAGATTGTGCCGCTGAGCAACTCGGACATCCTGGTGCAGTACCTGCGAGGGGGAATCGAGGGTGCGTGGGTGCCCGAGCCGTGGGGCACGCGGATGCTGCTGGAGCCGGGGGGCGGTGGGCAGATTCTCGTGGATGAGAAGTCGCTGTGGCCGGGTGGGAGGTATCCGACGACGGTGGTGGTGACGACGCGGAAGGCCATCGAGACGCAGCGGCCGCGCATCGTCGCGCTGTTGCGTGCGCACGTGAAGCTGACGGAGCGGTGGGAGAAGGAGCCGGAGGCGTTCGCCACGGCGGTGAACGCGGCGTTCGGGCAGTTGACGCAGAAGCCGCTGAAGCCGCCGATTCTGCAGGGAGCGTTCTCGCGGCTGCAGCCGAGTCTGGACCCGGTGGGCTCCGCGCTGGCGGCCGCCGCGAAGCATGCGGAGGAACTGCACTTCATCCCGGCCTCGGACATCAACGGGCTGGTGGACTTGAGCCTGCTGGAGGAGGCGCGAGGGCAGAGAGTGAAGCAGTGAGCCGCCCCGATACGCTGGCGCGGCTTGTTACGCTCGATTGAGCCACCCTTGTTGCTCAAGCCTCTCCCACGCAGCCTGCACATGTGCGGGACTCATCAAGGAAGCCTTGCGCGTATTCCAGGCTTGCACGTCTCGAATGGCCTCAGCCGCCGACTTCGCCCGAGTAGCCGCACGCGTCGCAACCCAATGAACCGTCGAGAGAAGCTCCATGCCGAATGGTGTCTCGAAGCCTGAGATGAGCCTCGCGACCCGCTCGAACCGTTCCTGAATCTCAGGATGCTCCTGAATGATGGCCTGAGCTTCGTCCGATGCTCCGGGCAACAACCGCAGTTGCTTCTCGGGTGAGACGGAACCATCACCGAAGCCTCGAAGGTAGTGCCCCTCGAGCTTGTTCAAGACGTGCCTCAAGTTGTCCGCATAGGGCCCGTACCGATGCGCGATGAACGAGAGACGCAACGGCTGACCTGCCTCCTGCAAGAGATAGAGGAGCTTCTGTATCTCCAGCAAGCTGACAGACTCTTCATCCAATCCCGCATCGATGTAGCGACGCATCAATCCCAAGAGTCCCGCACGTCCTTCAGTCAGAGAAGGACGCGCCGTCCTCACGGGCATGGTCTCGGGGTCAGGTGCGCCACGAGGGGGATAGACGAGCACGCGGACGGCAGGGACACGCCCGAAGGACTCCTTGATGAGGGGAAACACCTCCGACCAGTCCAAACCACCGTTGCCACAGCCCAGGGGAGGAACGGCAATCGACTGAATCCCCCGTCGCTGGATCTCTTCGATGAGCGAATCGAGGCCTGTACGAATCCACTCCAGGCGAGAAGGCTGGCGCCATCCCTGCTTGGTCGGGAAGTTGATGATCCAGCGAGGGCCCATCAGCGACCCGACATCGAAGACGTGGACTCGACCCGTCTCGATACGACCTGCTTTCGCCTCTCGCTCATAGTCCTTGAACATCGCGGGGAAGGCCCGCTTGAACTGAAGCGCAATGCCCTTGCCCATCACACCTTCCGTGTTGACGGTGTTGACGAGCGCTTGAACGTCCGCTTGGAGGAGATTGCCTTCGGCGAGAATCATCGGTTGCCCCTTCTAGGGGTAGTAACAGTCGGGTCTGACGTGAACCGGGGGACGATGAGCCGTCGCACCCAGCAGCGACCTCACCTTCTGCTGCGTAGCAGGTCCGTGGACCCAGATTTCGTGAATCGCGGTCCAAGGAAAGAAGTCGAGAACCAGGAACTCAGCCTGGCGCTCCTCCTTGCACTGCTTCCAGTCATCCTGCGGCATCGCATGCCACTGGACCCGAGGCAGGTCGACAAGTGACGTGTGGAACTGAGTGGTGTAGTCGGCGGCGGCGTTCGTGGTCGTGAAGGCCCACTTACCCAACGACATCGCGGACCCAACGCGCGAGACCAGGTGCACGATATCCACTTGGCAACCCGGCGGGTGCCCCGTCGAGCCGCGATTGACCACATAGAGCATGACGGAGCGCGGGCAGAAGTAGAAGGGAACGAAGTCACCGACGAACGTTCCAGGATGGCTCGGAACTGGCTTCGTCAGGCGTGCAGTCTTGATGCGCGTATTCCCGATATTCGTCGCGCTCATCTTCCGCCGCACAATTCCTCCATCGGAGAACAGCCCACCCTCCACAATAACGCCCTGAAGATTGTTCAGGTGCGAGATGTGGAAAATCTCGGGGTCTTTCGGATGGGGCTGCCAGTTCACGCTCGCACCAGAAGGTCTGCTTCCACCGTTCTGCTTCTACCAAGAGACCATCCGAGGAGTGACCTAGCACACGCGACCACTAGGTCGCATCCCGGATGAATGAGTCCGGATGCTAGTACGCACCGGGGCATCGCCGGACCAAGGTCTCCTTCACCCCGCGAGTCTGACCTCGGCGCGCCCAGTAGTAGGCTCATCCACATAGGCTGCGTTCTGCTGAACCCGCTTTACGGCCGAGCCTCACCTGCGGAGAAGTGCCCCGTGTCCCACCTTACAAGAGCTTCCTCAGCCAGGGGCCCATGACCCGCGCGTCGATGTTCCTGCTGTTCCTCCTGCCCGCCTGCGCGCTCTTCCAGCGGCCTCCTCGACCCGTTCATGCGTCGAAGGAAGAGGCCGCGAAGGTGGAGTTTCCGCTCGCGCTTCCTGAAGAGGGGCGGCAGATCATCGGCGGGGCCACGTTGAAGGCCATCCAACTCGCCATGGATGACTACCTCCCCTGGGACCACAAGACTCCCAGTTCCGCGACTCCTCTGCAGCAGTGTCTCTCCCGTCGCGAAGCCTATGACGTCGTGGCGGCTCCTGGTCCCCAGGGCGTCGTGTTCGTCAGCATTGTTCCCAACCCGGACGTCTGCGACGTGGGTGGACCTCCATTGCTCGACGTCGGAGCGATCTACTCCATCGATGTGACCGGCTGGCGCATCCTCTCCGTTCAGCAATAGCCCCTCAGTGCCCCAGGCTGTCCACGCCTCGCAGCGGGCGCATCAGCGCGGAGACGAGTCGCTCGCGGCGCACCACGAACTCGGCCGTGCCCGTCATCCCTGGACGCAGCTTCACGGGCACTCCCGCCGTGGAACGCGGCGCCTCCGGCACTCTCACGTCCACTCGATAGGGCGAGGTCCCCAGCGTGTCATCCTGCCTCCGTGTCGTGTCCCCCGCGACGCGTGACAGCTCTCCCAACAACACACCGAAGTCCTGGAACGGATAGCCGTCCAGCTTGATGCGCACCGCCTGCCCCTCTCGCAGGAAGGTGATGCCCTCCGACGTCACCGCCGCGCGCACCACCAACGCATCCTCCGACGGCACCACCAACCCCAACACACTCCCCGCCTGCACCACGTCCCCACGGTCGAACACCGTCAGCCCCTGCACCGTCCCCGCTCGCGGCGCCACCACCTCCCACCTCGCCACCTCCAGCCGCGTCTCCTCCAGTTCTCCCTCGTACCGCTCCAACTCCACCTTCGCCGCCGCCAACGAAGCCCCGTCCGCCAACGACGCAACCCTCGCGTCTCCCTCCAACCCTCGCTGCTCCAACTCCAGGCGCCCCAGGCTCGCCTCCAGCTCTCGCGCCGCGGCTCTCGCCGCTTCCACCTGTGAGCGCGCGACCTCCGCCTCCGTCGCCGCGTTCTCCGCCTCCACTGGCGCCACGAACTCCTTCGCCTTCAGCTGCTCGGCCTGCCGCGCATCCCTCGCTCGCGCCTCCGCCTCTCGCTCCCTCGCGCTCACCTGCGCTCGCGCCGCCTCCAGCCTCGCCACCGCCTCCACCGCCGTCGCCTTGCGCACGCGCACCTGCACCCCGTACGCGTCCGCTCGCGAGGCCACCAGCGCCTCCAACATCGACACCCGCCCTCGCGCCTCCGCCACCTGCTGCTCCAGCAGCTTCAAGCGAGTCCGCACCTGCGCGTCATCCAGGCGCAGCAGCACCGCTCCCCGCTCCACCTGCTGCCCCTCGCGCACCGAGATGTCCGCCACCACCCCCGACCGCTGCGCCTGCACTCGCGCTGTCTCCCCCACCGGCGCCACCACCGCCTGCGCTCGCACCACCACGTCCAGCTCGATGAAGAACAACGCCCCGAAGCCCAGCAGCGCCAGCCCCGCACACACCAGGTACAGCGTCCGCAACACCTGCCGCGTCCTCGGGAAGTCGAGCACCGGCAGCAGCTCGCGATAGGTGTCCTCACTCACCGCCATGACCCGCCTCCGTGCCGTGGCGCTTCCAGTTCGGCGTCGCCTGCGCGAGCGCGCTGTACAACTTGCCCTGCGCCGACATCAGCGACTCGTGCGTCCCCATCTGTGAGATGCGTCCCTCGTTCATCACCACGATGCGGTCCGCGTGCTGCAACGTCTGGAGCCGATGGCTGATGATGAGCGTCGTCCGCCCTCGCACGATGTCTCGCAGCCTGTCGTGAATCGCCTGCTCGGCCAGCGGGTCCAGCGCCGCCGTCGCCTCGTCGAAGATGAGGATGCGCGGATCCGTCACCAATGCCCTCGCGATGATGACCCGCTGCCGCTGCCCTCCCGACAACGTCAACCCGCGCTCCCCCACCAACGTCTGGAACCCGTACGGCAGCTCCGTGACGAAGTCGTACGCCCCCGCGAGCTGCGCCGCCCTCACCACCGCCTGCTCCGTCACCGGACGCCCACAGGCGATGTTGTCGAACACCGTGCCGGAGAACAGCTGCGTCTCCTGCGTCACCATCCCTATCTGCCCACGCACCGACTCGGGCGTCACGTCTCGCAGGTTGTAGCCGTCAATCGAGACCGTCCCCTCGCTCGGGTCATGCAACCGCAACAGCAGTCGCACCAGCGTGCTCTTCCCACACCCCGACGGCCCCACCAACGCCACCACCTCGCCCGGCGCGAACTCCAAATCCAACCGCTCCAACGTGTTGGACTCCCTGCCACTCCCATAGCGGAAGCTCACCCCGCGAAACCGCAGGTGCCCCTTCACCCTCGGCAGCTCCAACACCGCCGAGGCCCGCTTGTCCCCTTCCCCCGCCACGTCCTGCACCGCCCCCACCCGCTCCAGGTGCGCTCGCACCCGCTGGTAGTCCCGCCACTGCGTCGCCAGTCGCACCAGCGGCCCGCTCATCTGCCGCGCGAACAGCGTCGCCGCGATGAGCGCCCCCACCGTGAGCTCTCCGCGCAACACCGCTCTCGAGCCCACCCACAGCACCAGCGCGCTGCCCATCAGGTCCAACGTCTGTGACACACTCGCGCCAATCGCTCCGTGCATCGCCGCCTTGAAGCCGTGTTGCAGCGACGGCGCCAACAAGCGCTGCATCGTGCGCAGGAAGGGCAGCTCCAGCGCATGCGCCTTGAGCGACTCGAAGCCCTTGAACGAATCCATCAGGTGCGTCTGGTACAGGTCATGCTGTGACAGATACGCCACCATGTGGTTGCGCACCTGCCGCCCCACCACCGCCGACACCAACAGGTGCAACGGCATCAACGCCAACGCCAGCACCGCCAACACTGGCGAATACAGCGTCAACACCGCCGCCGTGCTCAGCACCAACGCCACGTCGATGGTGATGGCGATGGCGTTGTCGACGATGAACCCGCGCACCAACCCCACCTCGAGGAACCGGTTGAGGATGTCGCTCGTCGTGAAGCGCTGGAACAGGCCCGAGGCTCCATCCAGGATGCGCCGGTACAGCGTCTCCACCACGTCGCGCTCGATGCGCGTGGATGCCTCCAACACCAGGTAGCTGCGCGCATAGGACAACACCCCGGACACCACCGCCGTCCCCAGCAACCCCACCAGCAACACGTCGAGCAACGCCGTGTCCGCTCGCATCAACACCCGGTCGATGACGACCTGACTCCCCAGCGGGAACGCCAGCGCCAGCACCTGCAACAGCAGCGACAGCCCCACCAGCTCCGCGATGGCCCAGCGATAGGGACGCAGCAGCACCGAGAAGCGCCCGAGCGCGGATTGCTCGCGTTGCTTCGGGGCCAGCGGCGCCACCGCCGTCGTCATCCGGTCCGACGGCTTGAGCAGCAGCAACATCCCCTTCCACGAGCGCTCGAACTCTTCTCGCGGAATCGTGCGCGTCGCGAACGACGGGTCCCCCACCACGACACCCTTGCGCGTCACCCGCCACACCACGACGAAGTGATGCCGGTCCTGCAGGTGCGCGATGGCCGGCAGGTCGACTGAGTTCAAGAGCTCCCAGTCCGCCTGGATGCCCGTGGTGATGAACCCGAGCTGCTCCCCCGTGCGCGACAGGTCCAACAGGCTGGTGCCATAGCGGCTCACCCCCGCCAGCTTCATCAGCGAGGGGTAGTCCAGCTCATGGCCGTAGTACCGCGCCACCATGCGCAGGCACGCCGCCCCACAGTCCATGTGCTCCTGCTGTCGGTAGAACGGCACCGGCTTCCAGCTCGGCGCGGAGCCGGGTCGCTCGGGGAGCTCAAGGGAGGATTCATCCTCAGTGGGCACCTCGGGCGGCGCGCTCACGTCCGTGAGCACCACGTGAGGCCAGCGGTTGAACTGCGCGCTGCTGCGAGCCACCCGTCGCCCCAGCGCCCTGCGGACTCCCGGGAAGCGCAGCAGCACCTCGGCCGTGGCCCCTCGGGGCGCGGACAACAGCGTGCTCGGCTCCAGCGCCGTCGCCGCGGCGAAGACGGGCGCATCCAGGAGCAGTGCGTCCAGCGCGAAGTCCTCCCCAGGACCGAGGGCCCGCTCGCCGTAGCGCACCGAACCCTGACGCAGCACCCACCACTCCGCCGCCGTGGCCCCCGCGGGCATGAGCACCGTGCCCTCCGACACCGTGCTCTCCCGGAAGCACGCCGCGAGCCGCAGCGCGCCCTCCGGCTCCACGTCCTCCACGAACAGGTCCAGCAACGCACGTCGCAGCGCGGGACACAGCAGCGCCTTCAGTCCACCCGTCTCGTCGAGGGCCAGCGCCTCCGTGAAGGCCGCGCCAGGGACCTCCAGCACCCTCGCGCCACCGCTCGCCACCACATCGAACCCGTGCGTCGCTCCCGCGTCACGCGCGTGCGTGCCGTACAGCTCGCCCGCAGCCACATGGGTCACCCGGAGGAATGCACCGTGGCTCGCGCCCAGGTGCCCCATCACGAGCATCCCCTCGAGCACCAGGAGCACGGAGCCACATGGCTGTGCGTGCGTCGCCACCAGCTCCTGCGGCGCGAAGACGCGGACACGCCCCGTGCGCTCCAGATGTCGACGAACCTCGTCCGGCAGGATGCGCAGCACCCCGGACACACTTCGTGCGTCCAAGGCAGAGACCTCGACTGTGTCCGCGAGCACGCTCATCGATGAACCCCGTCGGCCAAGAGGCGCGACACCTCGGACACGCGCCGTGCGTCGAAAGAGGAGACCTCGAGGGTGCTCGCGAGCATGAGCATCACTCCCGCTCCAAGACGCTCGCACTTCGCCGTGAAGCCTCACGTCCCCTGTTCATGGCCACCGTCCCATGCCGCGACTCCAGCGGCTTCCACCTCATGCGCAGATGCACGCGCTGCTTCATCGCGGACTCGAGCCGCGCGTGCGGCACCTCACACGTCCCCTTCGAGCCCATCGCCCACCCACGGCACAGTCACCCGCCCGTGCGACTCAGTCCTCCACGGTGAAGACGAGCGGACCCTCGTCCGGACCGTAGAAGTCGAGCAGCTCGCGGTGGTACGCCATCGTCAACCGGCAGAACGTGATGAGCCTGCGACGGATGCGCGCCTGGTCCGCCGCGGTCAGCGGTCCCGAGTCCGCGAACGGCTCCCGCCCGAACTGGTCGTGGTCATCGCTGCAGTCCCCCACGTCATGGTCCCGGAAGGGCCCGAACGCCTCCACCGGCAACACCCCGTGCTCGGTGAAGCGCTCCCAGAACTTCCCCACCGTGGCCAGCGCCGTCGGGTCTCCCTCCCCCACGCCGATACAGGCCGAGTACGACAGCGGATCCGCCATGCCCAACCACCGCAGGTGGTTGATGAGCGCCTGCATCGCGATGAGCGGAGACGCCCGCTCCAGGTCCATCTCCGTCAACCCCGCCGCGAGCAACCCGCGCTTCAACCACGCGTGGTGCCAGTACTCGAACGACAGGTGCTCGCTCAGGATGGTCTTCAACCGCTCCGTCGGCTGCGACGCCACCGCCGCGCTCTGGTGCGACGAGGCCGCCAGCGCGAAGTGGTAGTTCTCCAGCAGGTACCCCACCGCCAGGCGCCGCGACACCGGCCCCGTCCAGAACCGGTGCAACATCGCCGACGGCCCCCAGCGCTGCTGCGCGATGCCCGCCAGCGAGCGCAGGTGCTCGTAGTACGCCAGCGCGTCCACCTCGAACCCGCTCGTCTGCACCAGCACCGCGCGGTGATACAGGTCCTGCGCCACCGACGACACCAGCTCCAGCCCCAGCTTCGTCTCCCGCGCCAGCTCCGAGAGCGTGCGCTGCCCGTCGAACAGCGGAATCACACGCCAGGCCTTCTCGGCGCTCTCGCTGTCGATGGTCATCACCTCCCAGGGCTCGCCCTGCGCTCCACCGAGCACCAGCTCGCGCCGCGCGAGCCCCTCGGGGCGGACCCAGTTCGCCAGGGACAGCCGCATCGCGGGATGCAGCGGTCCGGGCTCACGCGTCGAGGGATGCCAGGCACGTCCGATGATGGGAAGGTGGCCGCTGCCGTCACTCATGGTTCTCACCGCCTGCGGATGGGTTGGAAGAAGAAGGAGGAGCCACGAGCGAGACCAGCTCCTGCTGAACGAAGGCGCCCAACGTGTGGCGCGTGACGGCGAGCGCGAGCTCCAGGTCCCAGCCCCGCTCGCGATGCAGCACCTCGGCCACCTGGACCACCGTCCTCACGCCGTCACAGGCGCGCCAGACGGCGTCGGTGCCCTCGTCCAAATCGAAGTAGTAGTTGTCCAGGATGAGGTGCACCTGGCCCTCCGCGCGCCGCCGCCGCACGCGCAGATGGGTGACCGGAATGAGCAGGTCCATGGCGCTCATCCCTCGATGACATCCGTGAGCTGGTTGCACAGCCGGATGCACGTCTCCAGGTACGCCTTGAGCGCCTCCGGTTGCGTCCTCAGCCGCGCGCCGTCGGGGAACTGGAGCTCCCAGAAGCGCTGCTCGAAGGCGCGCGCCTCCGCGTCACCACTCGCGGCGAGCTGCCCCAGGATTCTCGTGCGCCACTTGCGGCGGATGTTCGTGCCGCCCCTCGCGTGGCAGAAGGCATCGCAGGCGGAGTTGAGCAGCTCGCGCGCGCGCATCAGCGCCACGTCCGGCTGCTCCATCATCCCGTAGAGGTCCTCGAGCGCGTCGTCGACCTCGCGAATCTTCACCTCCTGCAACCACCGCGACAGGCGATGGAAGTCGAAGCGGGCGCGGAGCCGCTCCAGGCGGCTGTCGTGCATCAGCGCGACGCCGGTGCGCACGCGGTGGAGGAAGACGATTTCGTCCTCTGTCATCCGCCGCTCCATCATCACGTTGTCCCGCCCACCCTCCTTCAGGTCGAGCGAGGCCAGCTTCGCGGCGAGCCGCTCCACGGCCGCGTCACTCCAGTACTCGAAGTCCACGCGCCGCTTGCCGAGCATGTGCACGGAGAAGAGCGCCTCCCCCGCCTTGTGCAGGCTGGTGCCCTTCGGCTCACCCCCACCGACGATGAACACGTCGATGTCGGAGAAGGCGTTGCCCATGCCCTCCACCAGGGAGCCGGACAGGAACACCGCGGCCTCCAGCGCGGGGGTCAGGGACTCGAGCGCCAACAGCTGGCCCAGGTCCACCCCCAGGAGGTCCACCAGGTCGTCACGCGAAAGCTGCGTCATGAGGGCCGCCACACCGGAAAAAAGAAGAGGAAGGACGGCGCGGGCCCGTTTCCAGGCGGCCCGCGCCCCCCTGCATGAGCCTCAACGGCCCACGCGCTCAGCCTTCACCGGCGAAATCACAGCACCGGGAAGACGCGGCCCGGACCCTCGAGGATGGGACCCGTCACCACCGGGCCCGTGATGATGGGCCCAGGCAGGGTGACGACGGGGATGTTGGTGGTGGTGATGGCGCCACCGACGACGCACTTCATGGTGTCGGCGGACAGCTTGATGGCAACGCTGCGGGGCTTGTTCATGGTGATGCTCCTTGATGTGTCGGTTGTGACTGCGTGCTACGTGCTGCGTGCTGCACCTGTGGCGGCCACACCCCACCGCCTGAATCGAGCGAGTCCCCGTGCGGGGGCCGTGCGAGGATGGGTCCCCTGGAATCCGGAGGACCGTGGATGCGTGCCGCTGCCTCGACACCCGTGCTTCGCGTGGGACTCAACAAGGTCGCGCTGCTGCGCTCGTCGCGAGGGAGCGCCGTGCCGGACCTCGGCGAGGCCGCGCGGGTGCTCGTCGACGGAGGCTGCCGCGCGCTGCTCGTGCACCAGTGGCCGGACCATCGGCACGTGAAGCCCGAGGACGTCTCCGCGCTCGCGCGACTGGATGTCATCCGCGACGAGCGCGCCTCGCTGCACGTGGGCGGAGACCTGCGCGAGGACCTGGGGGCGCTGCTCGAGCGGACGCCCGGCGTCGGCTGCTGGGTGGTGACGCCGTTCGAGGCACAGCACCTCACCACGCAGCGCGGCTGGCGCGCGGAGGATGACCAGGCCCGGCTGGTGCACTGGGCGCGCTCGCTCCAGGGGCGCACGCGCATCTGTGTCTTCGTGGACCCGGAGCCGGAGGCCGTGGACCTCGTCGCGCGGGCGGGCGCCGCGGCGGTCGAGCTCAACTGCCGTGCGTATGTCGAGGGCTTCGAGACTCCCGCGCGGGAGCGTGCACTGGAGGCTCTGGCGCTCGCGGCGGACCGGGCGCGTCAGCTCGGGCTGGAGGTCAACGCCGCGCATGACCTGGACCGGCGACACCTGCCGCCGCTCATCCGCGCGGTGCGCCCCACGCTCGTGTCCGTGGGACATGCCTTCGTCGCGGCGGCGGTCATCGCGGGGCTGCGTGAAGTGCTGCCGGGGTTCCTCCAGGCAGCCTCGGAGGAGTGAGCCTCGCGGCGTCATGGTGACACCCCCAGGTCCCGGGTGCCGTGCAGCTCCAGCGCCTCCGCGAGCAGCCGCACCCCCGTCGCGTGCAGGACGAGCGCGATGTCCTCGGTGCGAGGATTCACGGGCGCCAGTTGGAACGGCGCGTTCGCCAGGAGCAGCAGCGGCATGAGCACGTCCAGGCGCACGCGCCAGTCCGCGTCCCTCCGCGCTCGGGCCTTCACGGACAGCTCGTCGACCAGCCAGGCGTCCAGCGCGGAGAAGCGCTGCAACGCGGGCCCGGCCCACGAGGCCCACTCCCACGAGATGCGTCCCTCGCCCTCGCTCACCCGCGCCGCGCCCGCGCGTACCAGGTCATAGAGCCCACGCGTGCACGTGCGCAGCTTGGCCAGGTCCTCCATGTAGTCGCTGTCGGAGTCCCCGGTGACAGTGGAGCCGCGCGGGTCCAGCAACAGGAAGCGCCCCGTGGCCGGCTCGAACAGCACGTTGTCGTACTTGAAGTCCCCGTGGAACCGACCGAGGCACGGTGGACGCAGTCGCGCGAGCAACACGGTGTCGCGTTGCAGCTCGCGCATCAGGGATGCCGCGCTCGGGTACACCCGGCCGTGGATGTCCAGTTGCTCCGCTGAGCACAGGCGGTCGAAGCGCTCGGACATGCCACGGCCCGCGCTCGCTCGGCGCCAGAACTTGTCCACGTAGCTGACGTGGAAGAAGTCCTCCGGCGCGGGCCGGTGATGGTCCGCGTAGAGCACGTCGAAGGCGAAGCCGAGGAGGCTGCGCGTCCCCGAGATGGCCTCATCCACCGTCAACGTGCCGTCCACCAGCACGCGCGACATGTCCGGCCACGGGCAGAAGTCCATGTCGTACTCGGCCCAGCCCTCCCCCGTGCGCACCTCCAGCACTCGCGGGAAGTACCCGACGGCCTTGGGTGGAAGCGCCTTCAGCCACGCCACTTCTCGCAGCAGCTTGTCGCGGCCATGCGTGGCGCGCTTGGTGACGCGATGGCCCGTCACGCGCACGTCGCGCACGACGCCGCGCCAGTCCCCTTCCGATACCGGCCCCCTCATCGCGCCGCCTCCCGCTGGTGACGGAGGACGTCCAGTCCCTCCGTGAGCGTGAGCGGTGGCTCGAACCCGAGCGCGGACAGTCGCGTGGAGCCCAACCGGTTGTCGCGAGGACGCGCCGCGAGCGACGACTCCTTGCGCGCGTGCACCAGCGTCACGTCCAGGTTGAAGGCATGCGCCAGTCGCCGCGCCCACGAGTACTTCGTGGTGGCCTCGGCACCGCTGAAGTGCAGCACCCCGCCCACCCCTCCCTCCGCGAGGCGCGCGAGCACCGCCGCCACCTCGTCCACCAGCACCGGGTAGCGGACCTGTTCGCCGTCCGCGTACACGGGCTGTCCCGCCGCGAGTCGCTCCAGCGTGGACGTGACGAACGTGGCCTTCTCATCCGGCCCCGCGAGGCCGTAGAGCAGCGGTACGCGCAGGACCAGCGCGTCCTCGAGCGTCAGCGCGAGCAGCTCTCCTTCCCGTTTGGTGACGCCGTAGTGCTGCAACGGCCGGGGCGCGTCCGTCTCCACGTACGCGCTCGCGGGTGCGCCGTCGAAGACATGGTCCGTGGACACGTAGACCAGACGGGTGCGCGTGCGTCGGCAGGCCTCCACCACGTGGCCCGTGCCGACCACGTTGGTGGTCGATGCGAGCGTCCGGTGCCGCTCGCAGTCATCCAGGTTGCATCGCGCCGCCGCGTGGATGCACACGTCGAAGCGTCCCGCCGCGAAGGCCTCGTCCACGGCGCGTGCGTCGGTGATGTCCAGGCGCTCCAGGCCCTCGCGCGGCGTCGTGCTCCAGGTCCCCACGGCCTGGGCTCCAGCGATGTGCAGAGCGCGCATCAACCGTCGACCCAGGAATCCGCTCGCCCCCGTGACAATGACTCTCATGACCCGGCCCCGTGTCCGCCTCGCCGCTACAGCAGCGAAGAGGACGCGCCCCCGCTCGCGCCCAGTCCCGTGCCCAGCAGCGCCAGCCGGTCCGCTCCCGCGCGGGGCCCCGGTACGCCGCACTTCACCGCCGCCACCTTCGTCGCGAAGCGCAGCGCCTCACCGAAGCCCTGCCCCGCCAGCACCGCCGCGATGTAGCCCGCGTGGAACGCATCCCCCGCGCCCGTCGTGTCCACCACCTCGCAGGACTCGGCCGACACGCGGTGGTGCTCTCCACCCGACGTCCACCCCTCGCACCCCTCCGCGCCCAGCGTGCCCACCACCACGCGCAGCCCTCCGGCCAGCAGCACCCGCGCGGCCGAGGCCAGCTCGGCCTCCCCCGTCAGCTCGCGCAGCACCTTGCCCGGCGCCACCAGGCTCGTGAGGTGCGGCAACAGCGGCCGGGCCTCGTCGGCCACCTCCGCGTCCGCCAACACCGGCAGCCCCCGCGCCCGCGCGTGCTTCGCCAGCGCCAGCGAGAAGGCGGGCTCGTGCCCGTCCAGGTACACCAGGCCACACGCGTCCATCGGCGCGGCCTCCACGGGCACGCCATCCATCCGCAGCCGCGCGTCCTTGTGCATCACCAGCGAGCGCGTGCCGTGCGTCGTGTCCACCACGATGGCCGCCGTGTGCTGCGGACAGTCCGCCACCGTGAGACTCCCCTCCACCCGCACGCCCGCCTCCACCAGCGAGCCGCGCGCGAGCCTCCCGAAGTCCCCTCCACCGAAGACACCGAAGTAGCGCGTGGTGACCCCCAGCGCGCCGAGCATCGCCGCCACGTTGGCGCCCTGCCCGCCACCGAAGAAGCGCAGGCCCTCCGCCTGCACCTTCCCGTCCGTCACCAGCGCCTCGCGCGTGGAGAAGACGATGTCCACCGTGTTGTTGCCGATGACGAGCACTTCCATGTCACCACCCCGTGTCTGCATTGGCTGCCCGCCCCTCGGGCCTCGTCGCTCCCCCGCCGTCGCCACCTAGCGCGCCACCACCGGACGCACCGGCGCCTCCGCATGCAGCCGCCGCAGCACGTCCGTCGCGATGCGCTCGGCCACCTGCTCCGGCCGCAGCTCGCTCGTGTCCACCACCACCCAGCGCTCCTCGGGCGGCAGCAGCGACACGAGGAACTCGTCGTAGGCCTGGTGACGCTCGGGGTGGTCGCGCAGGTACGTGTCCCGCACCGACTTCGAGGGACGCAGCAGCGAGCGCTCACGCTTCGCCTTCGGCGTGGACGTCAGGTAGTAATTGAACGCGAACGGGAGGTGCTCGTCCCAGATGAGCTGACTGGGCAGCCCCGCCGCGTCCGGATGGAAGAAGCGGTTGCGCCCCACCTGGCTGAGCCAGTGCCGGTCCTGCACCAGGAACCCCGACGGCAGCCCGCGATGACAGCGCGCCAGGTCCAACAGGATGTTCGCCGAGTAGAACCAATCAATCCGCAGCAGGTCCGGCGTGAGCTTCGCCTCGGCCAGGAAGTGGTCGAGGATGGGCAGGTCGTGCACGTAGCAGTGCCCCAGCCGCGCGGGCAGCCCCGCCGCCGAGAGGCTCGCGCCCAACAGCTTGCACACCGTCGTCTTGCCCGCGTAGTCCGTGCCTTCAATCAGCAGTCCGTGAATCATGTGCGTGGGCCTCGCTCGCATCAGGGTTGGAGGACGACCTTCAGCGCGCCCGCGGGAGCGCCCTGGCGCCGCGCGTCCACGTCGCAGCCCACCAGCGCCAACCCCTCTCGGAAGCGCGTCAGCGGCAGCTGGTGAGTCACCAATCGGCGCGCGGGGATGACGCCCGAGGCGATGAGGTGCAGCGCGGTGGCGAAGCTGCCGTCCAACGAATCGATGGAGCCCTGCACGGACAGGCTCCGGTCCGCGATGGCGCCCACGTCCAGCGGCACCTCGTGACGCTTGAGCCCCACCAGCAACAACTGTCCCCCGCGCGCGAGCCTGGGCAGCACGTCCCCCGCCATGCGGCCCGTGGTGTCCACCACCACGTCGAGCGGCGCCGCGTCCCTCGCGTAGCGCGCGCACACCTCGTCGAGTGACTCGGCCACCGCCCAGCGTCGGTCCACCACCTCGCGGCACAGCTCCCGCCGCCCCGGCGCGCGCTCCACCAACGTGCCCGTCAGCCCCAGGCTCGACAGCACCCACGCGTACAGCACGCCCATGGGTCCGCCCCCCAGCACCACCGTGCGCAGCGACGGCCGCAGGCGCAGCTGGTTCGCGCCCGTGACGGCGCAGCTCAAGGGCTCGGTGAGGCTCGCCTCCTCGAAGCCCACGTGCGCGGGCAACGTGTAGAGGAAGCGCTCCGTCGTCTTGTGCAGGGGCGCCATCGTCCCGTCCGCGCTGACGCCCGTCTCCGTCTCGCCCTTGCGCTCACAGTGGTTCTGCCGACCCGAGCGACACAGCCGGCACTGGCCACAGAAGAAGGTCGGGTCGATGACGACGCGGTCCCCCACCTGCACGTCGCGCACGGCGGGGCCCACGGCGACGACCTCGCCCGAGGACTCGTGCCCCAGCACCACGCCGGGCTTCGCCGCGTACTCGCCGCCGATGATGCCCAGGTCCGTGCCGCAGATGCCGGTGGCGCGCACGCGCACCAGCACCTCGTCCCGCACCGGCGCCGCCGGCTCCGCGCGCTCCTGGAGCGACAGCTCCCAGGCCGCTGAATACACCAATGCCCGCATGTGACACGCCCCCTCGAGTCAGCCCACGTCCGCGAGCGCGCGGCCCAACCGCGCGACGATTTCTTCCAGGTCGTCCTGCGTCGCGATGAGCGGCGGCCGCACCTTCACCACGTTGCCGAAGCTGTAGCGCGAGCCGCGCAACACCAGCTGGTGCCGCTCCTGCGCCACGCGGATGAGCGCCAGCGTCTTCTCCACGTCCGGCGAGCCATCCTCGCGGACGATTTCCAGCCCCCACATGTACCCGAGCCCCCGCACGTCCCCGACGCACGGGTGACGCGTGGCCAGGGTGCGCAAGAGCTCGCCCAGGATGATTCCGTTGCGACGCACGTTCGCCAGCAGGTGGCCGGACGTCATCGCCTTCAGCGTCGCGGACGCCGCGGTGAGCGCCACCGGGTTGCAGCCCGAGGTGAACGAGTGCTCGTGGCTCTCCAGCACATCCAGCGTGCCCTCGAAGAGCACCGCCGCCACCGGCACGCCGATGCCGCCCAGCCCCTTGGCCAGCGTGACGATGTTCGGCTTGAAGCCCAGCGCCTCCGAGGCGAACAGGTGCCCGGTGCGCCCCATGCCCGTCTGCACCTCGTCCGCGATGAGGAGGATGCCCTTCTCCTCGCACAGCTTGTTGAGCGCCTGGAAGTAGCCCGGCGGCGGCACCACGTTGCCGCCGTTGCCCAGCACCGGCTCCACCAGCATGCACGCCACCGAGCCGCTGCTCGCGTACTCCACGAAGTCGCTGATGCGCTCCACGCACAGCATCCCGCAGCCGGGGTACTTCGCCTTGTAGAAACACCGGTAGCAGTACGGCGCCGGCACCTTCACCGAGTGCGGCGACACCGCCTCTGGGAAGCCCTTGCGCCGGAAGGCGTTGCCCGAAATCGCCGTGGTGAACTGTGTCTGCCCATGATGCGACAGGAACAGACTCAATACGTCTGTCTTTCCCGTCGCCTTCTGCGCCACCTGCACCGCGCACTCGTTGGCGGTGGAACCGGTGATGTCGCGCATCCATCCGGCCGTGAGGTGACTCGGGGCGTGCGCGAGGAGCTCCGAGAGCACCTGCTTCGCCTGCGCCGCCATCAGCGAGGAGCTGGCGTGCGCCATGCGGCGCAGCTGCTCGACGACGGCCTCCACCACCTCCGGGTGGTCATAGCCCAGCGGCACGTTGAAGGTGCCCGACGCCGCGTCGAGGAACGCCGTGCCGTCCTCGCGCACCAACCGGATGCCGCGTCCCCGGACGAAGTCCTCCGCCCTCGAGACGCCCTCCGTCGCGACTTCGGACGCACCCTCTCGTACATCCGGACCTTCCCCAGGAAGGACCTTCAGATTGAGACCGGACATGCGCGTTCCCCCGAACGGCATGAAACGTCCCCCCTTGGACGTTTCGAATCCCTGCTGCTGGTGTCTCAACGGGGGTCTTGAAAATCCGTCGGTGAGTCACCATTTCCCCGGCGCTTTTCGCGCGGCGTCACGCATGACGCGTCACCTCCCCGTGAAAACAAAGACAGGGGTTGGCCGCGCGCGCATGGGCGGCCAGGATGTCCGCCATGAAGACGGAGCACGTGGAGGAGACGCTGGAGCGCATCGCCCGCGAGGTGGAGTCCACGCCGGGCGGCCTGCTGGCCTTCGACGGAGACGGCACGCTGTGGAGCGGCGACGTCGGCGATGACCTGTTCATGACCATGACGGGACACGACGCCGTGCGCGAGGACGTGCGGCCCCGCCTCACGGCCGTCGCCACCCACTACGGCCTGGAGACCGAGGGCAGCCCCAGCACGCTGGCGCGCCGCGTGTTCTCCGCCTTCCAGGCCGGCCGCATTCCGGAGAAGGACATCTGCGAGATGGCCACCTGGGTGGCCGCGGGCTGGACGCTCGAGGAGCTGTCCGCCTTCGCTCGCGGCGTGGTGGAGTCACACGGCGTGGCCGAGCGCGTCCACCCCGAGGTTCACCGTGTCCTGGAGTGGGCACGAGCGCACGACGTGCCGTGTTACGTGGTGAGCGCCTCGCCGCTCGCCGTCGTGGAGGCCGCGGCGCGCGTCGTCGGCATCCCCCCAGAGCAGGTGGTGGCGAGCACGCCCCAGTCCCGCGATGGCGTGGTGTGGACGGACGTGGTGTCGCCCATCCCTTATGGCCCCGGGAAGGTGACGTGCCTCAGGGCCCGCACCCAGCGCCCCCTGTACGCGGCCTTCGGGGACAACGTGTTCGACCTGGAGCTGCTCGGCGCGTCCCGGGTGCCGGTGGCGGTGCGCCCCAAGCCCCGGCTGATGGAGCGCGCGGGAAGCCTCCCCTTGCTGGTCCAATTGCACCCGGTGGCCAGTCGCTGACAGCGTCCGCTGGGGAACGCGGCCGGCGAGCTTTTGGGGGCGTTGGCCGCCGCGTCCGTGCTAACTCAGGCGCCCTCACTTCACTTCTTCCAATCCGCCACGGAGAGACACAGTCATGCCGCTCATCGCCCTGCGTCCCCTGCTCGACTACGCCGCCGCCAACAACTTCGGGGTCGCCGCGCTCAACGTCAACAACATGGAGCAGATCCAGGCCATCATGGAGGCCGCTCGCGCCACCCAGAGCCCGGCCATCATCCAGGCGTCGCGCGGTGCGCGGAAGTACACCAACGACTTGTTCCTGCGGAACCTGATGCAGGCCGCGGTGGAGCTGTATCCGGAGATTCCGGTGGTCATGCACCAGGACCACGGCAACTCGCCGGAGACGTGTATCAGCGCCATCCGCATGGGCTTCACCAGCGTGATGATGGACGGCTCGCTTGAGGACGACGGCAAGACGCCGTCCAGCTACGAGTACAACGTGGCCGTCACGCGCGAAGTCGTGAACGTGGCGCACCGCTTCGGCGTGTCCGTGGAGGGTGAGCTGGGCGTGCTGGGCTCGCTGGAGCACGGCATGGGCGAGAAGGAGGACGGCCACGGCGCCGAGGGCAAGCTGACGCTGGACCAGCTGCTCACCGACCCGGACCAGGCGGTGGACTTCGTCAACCGCACGGGCATCGACGCGCTCGCCGTCGCCATGGGCACCAGCCACGGCGCCTACAAGTTCTCGCGCAAGCCCAGCGGTGACGTGCTCGCGATGAGCCGCATCGAGGAGATCCACCGCAAGATTCCCAACTGCCACCTGGTGATGCACGGCTCCAGCTCCGTCCCCAAGGAGCTGTGCGACATCATCAACGCCAACGGCGGTCGCATCAAGGAGACCTACGGCGTGCCGGTGGAGGAGATCCAGCGCGGCATCCGCGCGGGCGTGCGGAAGATCAACGTCGACACAGACAACCGCCTGGCCATCACCGGCGCCATCCGCAAGGCCTTCACCGCGAAGCCGGAGGAGTTCGACCCGCGCTACTACCTGACGCCCGCGCGCGCCGCGATGCAGGCCGTCTGCGAGGAGCGCATGAAGCAGTTCGGTCAGGCCGGCCACGCGAAGAAGGTGCCGCACGTCACGCTGGAGCAGATGGCGCGTGACTACGCGGCGGGCAAGTTCGGCGACAACGCGCGCCCGGACACCGTCGTCGGCAAGAAGTCCAAGTAGTCACATCCCTTCCGGGGGAGGAGCGCGCTGGAAGGCGGCTCCCCCGGAGTGATTGCTGGAACAGGCGGCGCTCACTTCTCTCCCTGGAGCGCCGTCGCCAGGTTCTGCGTCTCGTTCTCCACCTGGTAGTCGGCCACCACCTTCTGGCCCTCCCGGGGCGTCTGCGTCAGGCGCAGCGCCTGCAGGTCCAGCGGGATGACGGCGCCCTGCTGGTCCTCCTGGATGTAGAGGACGTCGTTGCCCAGTTCCACCACCTCGCCCGAAATCTGCTTCGTGCGCTTGGGGTCCGGCTGCGTGTCCACCTTGGGGCCCTGGACGATGGGCACCTGGCCCTGCGTGGGCGTGACGTCCACGCCAATCATGCCGCCCAGGTTGAGCGGAGGCAGGACGGAGGCCCGCGTGGTGGTGTTGTCCGTCTGGCTCTGACTCTGCTGGAACTCGCGCGAGTCGTTGTTGGGTATCTCCGCGGCGCCGACGGCGGGCACCAGCAGCGCTCCCATGGCGGGTACCGCCAGGGCCAGACTCTTCCAGCGACTCCACCTCGTTCGTGTCATGACGCATGCTCCGGCTCGGGGGTCCTCGACCCGTTCGCCTGAAGCTAGGTCACGCCCCGGCGCTCACGCCTGGAGGGTGCCCCGGCCACCTCCCGGAAGGACAGGCCGACGCTGTGGCCCGAGTGTTCAGCCGGCGAACACCCGCGCCCCATACCGGTGGGAACAGGCTAGGGTGCACCCGCAAGGCCCGGCGGGCGCCCCTCCTCATGGAGGACGCGCCGGGGCGCCATACCGCAGAGGCCTCACGTGAACGGTCGGACCAACGAGCACCGCATCGCCCTCTTTCTCGACTTCGAGAACCTCGTCACCAATACAGGCATCAGTGCCTCCAACTTCGACCTCCAGCCCTCGCTCGACCGACTGCTGGAGAAGGGCAAGGTGGTCTTCCGCCGCGCCTACTGCGACTGGTCTCGCTTCAGCGACGCGAAGATTGGCCTGCACCGGTTCGGCGTGGAGCTCATCGACGTGCCGCCCTCCACGCGCGCGGGCAAGAACGGCGCGGACATGCGCCTGGTCATCGACGCGCTGGAGCTGTGCTACGCGCGCGAGAGCATCGACACGTTCGTCATCGCCTCCGGCGACAGTGATTTCTGCCCGCTGGCGTACAAGCTGCGCGAGAACGGCCGCACCGTCATCGGGCTGGCGGTGAAGGAGTCCACCTCCCCCCTGTTCGTCAACGCGTGCGACGAGTTCATCTACCTGCGCACCCGTCAGCGCCCGGAGAAGAACGAGAAGGGTGACAAGGGTCGTCACGGTGGAGCGTCCGAGGAGGCGGGGCACGGCAAGCGCGGCCGGCACGGGCGCGATGCAGGGGGCAAGGGTGGCAAGGCGGAGGCCGACAAGCAGGCGTCGTCGGGCGGCAAGGCCCACGCCAAGTCGGACGTGCCGCAGATTGCCCGCGAGGTGGTGCAGAACCTGCTGGCCCGCGCGACGGGCCCGGTGAACCCCTCGCTCATCAAGGAGACCATCGTCCGCAAGGAGCCCGACTTCGACGAGAGCGAGTACGGCTTCGCCACCTTCGCCAAGCTGCTCGCCGCGCTGGAGCAGGAGGGCGTGCTGCGCCGCATCCAGCAGGGCCGCCAGTGGTACGTGGTCGGCGCCGACGCGGACCTGGGCCACGGCGACACCAAGGAGGCCAAGGAGCCCAAGGAGTCCAAGGGCAAGAAGCACGGCAAGGGCCGCGTCGAGGAGGTCGAGGAGGAGCTGGAGTCCTACCCCGACCCGGACGAGGACGACGGGCTGTGACAGCGTGACGCCGTGGAGCCGCTGAGCGGCTCCACGCCCCCAGCTCGCCGCATGAAACGGGGGGAGGGGGTTCGACCTGGACCCCAGGAATCTCCAGAAGTTACGGCGACGTCACCGCCGTCACGCGTGACCTGTTCCGCTACCAATCCGCCGTTTTTGTGACGGCAGGCGCTACAGCGCTTCCGGTGTTGGCCCGGAAGACGTCGTTGGCACGTCCACTGCTCTGTGCGGGCTCGCCGGGTTTTCAAATCCCCCACCGGCCCTCACCGCGGAGCAATCAACATGTCACAGGGTCATTTCCGCCGACGCCTTACCCAGGCGTTGGTGCTGATGGGCGTCTGCAGCGCGCCCTCGGCGTTCGCCGTCGTCCAAGGCTCGGAGGGCGTGCGCAGCCACGACGCCCGCGTCGCCCACAACCAGGGCCTGCGCCAGGGCATCAGCGCGAAGCAGCAGGACAAGGCGGCCCAGCTCCGCAAGAGCGTCCCCGAGCTGCGCGTGGAGCACGACGCCACCACGGGCCTGGTCCGCTCGCTGGTCAACCCCGTGGGCGCGCTGTCCGCCCCCCTCAAGGGTGACGCGCTCGCCGTGGGCCTCACCTTCGTCCAGAACCAGTACGAGCTGCTCGGCCTGGAGCTCAAGGACCTGGCCAGCCTGGAGGTCACCGACCGCGTCTACTCGCGTCAGACGGGCATCACCCACCTCTACCTGCGCCAGACGCACGAGGGCCTGCCCCTCTACAACGGCCAGCTGCAAATCAACGTCGACAGCCAGGGCCGCGTGCTCAGCGTGCACAGCGACTTCCTGCCGTCGCTCGCGCGGAGCGTCGCCAGCATCCAGCCCCGCCTGGGCGCCGCCGCCGCCGTCACCGGCGCCGCGCGTCACCTCGGCATCAAGATGGCCGCCGCCCCTCGCGCGCTGGAGAAGCAGGACGGCCCCCGTCAGCGCACCCGCGTGGAGCAGTCCGGCCTGTCCACCGAGCCCATCGACGCCGAGCTCGCCCTCTTGCCCGTGCGCCCCGGTGACGCCCGGCTGGTGTGGAACTTCCAGGTCCACACGCCCGACAGCAAGCACGTCTACGACATGACGGTGGACGCCAACACCGGCGAGGTGTGGACGCGCTTCGACTGGGTGCACTCGGACGCGTACTCCGTCTACCGGCGCCCGGTGGAGAGCCCCATCCACAACACGCCGCTGCCGCCCATGGACGGCCGGCTGAGCCTGCTCAACCCCGCCAACCTCATCGCGTCACCCTACGGCTGGCACGACACCGACGGCGTCCCGGGGGCCGAGTACACCATCCACCGCGGCAACAACGTCCACGCCTACGACGACTCGGCCAACGCCGACGTGCCGCCCCTCCTGCAGCCCGACTGCGGCACCGGCCTCACCTGCAGCTTCCTGCTGGACCTGACGCAGGCCCCGTCCACGTACAAGCCGGCGGCCATCACCAACCTGTTCTACTGGAACAACATCATCCACGACATCCAGTACCAGTACGGGTTCGACGAGGCGGCCGGCAACTTCCAGCACAACACCTACGGCAACGGCGGCCTGGGCAACGACTCCGTGCGCGCCGAGGCGCAGGACGGCTACGGCCTCAACAACGCCTACTTCACGTCTCCGCCGGACGGGCAGCGCCCGCGCATGGAGATGTTCGTCTGGAACCAGACCACCCCGCGCCGCGATGGTGACTTGGACAGCGGCATCATCGTGCACGAGTACGGGCACGGCATCTCCAACCGCCAGGTGGGTGGCCCCAGCAACGCCAACTGCCTGCAGAACAACCAGCAGCCGGGCGAGGGCATCAGCGACTTCCTGGCGCTGATGTACACCGCGCGCGCCACGGACACCGGGCCGCAGGGCCGCGGCATGGGCACCTACGCCATGGGCCAGCCCACCACGGGCCTGGGCATCCGCACCAAGCGCTACAGCACCAACCAGCTGGTGAACAACTGGACCTACTCCAGCATCAACGGCATGAGCGTGCCGCACGGCGTGGGCTCCGTCTTCGCGCAGGCGATGTGGGAGGCCTACTGGTCGCTGGTGGACCGCTGGGGCTTCAGCACCAACCTGTACAACGCGACGGGCGGCGCCGGTAACCAGCGCATGATGCTGTACTTCAACGAGGGCCTGAAGAACACGCCCTGCGGCCCCACCTTCACCCAGGTGCGCGACGGCATCATCACGGCCGCGACGGCGCTGAACAACGGCGAGGACGTGTGCCGGCTGTGGACGGCCTTCGCCGACTTCGGCCTGGGCGTGGACGCCAACCCGGTGGGCCCCGCCAGCACCGCGCCCGTCAACGGCTTCAACGTGCCGGCCGCGTGCAAGACGGACGTGTGGGGCAAGGACAAGCCGTGGGACACGGGCGCCGAGCCGGACGCGGCCACCGCGTCCAACGGCATGTGGGAGAGCGAGGACATCTGGGTGCGCACGTCGGCCACGCCCGGTCCGCACGAGAACCCGGAAGCCGGCCAGCCGAACTTCGTGCACGTGAAGGTGCGCAACCGCAGCACGGTGGACGCGCACAACGTGATGGTGAAGGTGTACGGCACCGCCGCGGCCACCAGCACCTCGTGGCCCAACCTGTGGGTGGAGATTGGCGAGGCCAAGGTGGTGCACCTGCCGGCCGGCGCGGATGACGAGGTGGTGGTGCAGTGGAACCCGGCCGCCGCGGGCCACTACTGCCTGCTGGCGCGGCTGGTGACGCGGCAGGACCCGATGACGAACCCGGAGCTGGGCAACCCCGACCACAACACCCGCCAGAACAACAACATCATCTGGCGCAACACCAACGTGGTGAACCTGGTGCCGTTCGGCTTCTCCGAGGCCACGTTCATCCTGCGCAACACGCTGAAGGAAGGCCGCCTGTTCAACCTGCGCTTCCAGGACCGCACGGTGGAGGCCAAGCGCCCGCTGCTCGAGCGCGGTGGAATCGTCGTGGACCTGGGCCGCGAGCTGATGGAGCACCTGAAGGCGCAGGGCGGCGAGTTCGAGGGCCTGGAGCAGGTGGGCGAGACCACCTTCCAGGTGGTGGACCCGACCCACGCCCGCATCGGCGTCCGGCTGGAGCCCGAGCAGGAGTTCCCCGTGGGCCTCCAGTTCCGGGACCGCGAGTGGAAGGAGCGCAAGGACAGCGACGCGTTCGTGCAGTACGAGTTCGCCGCCGTGCTCGAGGACCCGCAGCACGAGGGGGCCAAGACGCAGGACATCGGCGGCGTGACGTACTACGTGCGCATGTCCGCGCAGTAGTTCCCAGCCTCACGCGAGGCTGACGTGAAGCACACGCGGGCCGGGTGGAGCCATCACGGGCCACCCGGCCTTCGTCATCTCAGGCGACGCGGGGCGTGGTGGCCTCGCACAGGTGCTCGAGGAACTCGGGCAGGAGCGCGGAGGAGATGATCCACAGCTTGCCCTCGCCCAAATCCGCCAGGGCGGCGCGCTCGACGTACTCCACGCACGCCGACTCCACGTAGTGCACGAAGACGCGGCGGCCGCGCGGGCGGTACCACTCCGCGGCGTGCGCCAGCAGCGCGAGCAGGGCCCGCTGCGTCTCCGGCAGCGCGTCGTCGGTGAGCGTCACCAGCCGCACGCCGTCCAGCACGTTGAAGAGGTTGAGGCCCGGCTGCGCGGACTCCATCACCGCGAAGGCCACGGCCTTGCCGTCCACGCGGGCCACGCGCAGCTCGCGCTCGCGGCCCAGGCCCGCCTCGCCCCACTTGGTGCGCGCGCGCGACAGCTCGAAGCGCTCGGGCACCAAATCCAACGCCTCGCGGTAGGCCACGGGGCGGGTGCGCTCGATCTCCTGGAAGAACCGCGCCTGCTCGTCCTCGGTGGGTACGGCGACGTCCACGTCCTCGGGGTGGTCCCAGTCGCGCTCCACCTCCGCCTCCATCAAGCGGAAGGGCGTCAGGCTGGCCTGCCCGGTGTGCTCGTACCAGCTGGCGAAGTCGAACTTGGTGAAGCGCACCCAGCGCACGTTCGCCTCACAGTAGGCGATGAACCACTTCACGTCCGGGTCCACCTGCGTGGGCTCGTAGCCGCGCAGGTAGATGTCGCGCAGCGCCTCGCGCGCGGAGCTGCGCTGACCGGGCACCGCCTGACGCGCCAGCTGGTGCGCCATCCACGTGCCCTCGTACGGCTTCACCACGGACAGCGTGGCCTCCAGCGACTCACCCGCCGGACGCACCACGCGGTAGCCCAGGCGCGTGCGGCCCTCCAGCCGCTCCTGCGTGGCGTCGAACCAGGGGCGCTCCTCGGTGAAGTCCTCGGGCGACTTGCCCGGCAGTCCGAAGTAGCCCGAGCCCTGGAAGAGCTTCCACGTGGCGTCGCCCCAGTCGCCCTCCACGCGGGTGGACGGGTGCATCTGCGCCTCCACCAGCCCGCGCCACGCACGGGCGCCCTCGGCGTCCAGCGGCCGCACGGACATGCCGCACCGACGGCCCGCCGCGGTGCCGGAGATGTTGCGCACCTCCGCGCGCAGCCGCACCGGCGCCATGCCCTCCATGGCCACCTCCAGCACCGGCTGGCGCAGCCCGGGATAGAGCAGGTCCTCGCCCGGCTCCGTCATGAAGGCCAGGCCCTCATAGGACAAATCCAACACCGGCCGGCGCACGTGCACCTGGGGCCACAGCGGGTGGTCGAAGGACAGCGTGCACGGGCTGCTCGGCGGGGCGCGGCGCAGCCAGCGGTGGCGGTAGCGCACCACCTCCGTGGGCACGGACATCATCACCCAGCCGGCCTCCTCGCGCGCGTCGTGGATCTCCAGATGAACCACGCTGCTGTAGCCGAAGGCCTCCAGCACGAAGGGCCCTTGCGGCAGCGGCCCCTCGAAGCGCCAGCCCATGCGGCCGTTGTGCAGGTCGAAGTGGACGGCGGTGACGGGGACCTTCTGGCCCTGCGGAGTGCGGGCGACGCCGCGCGCCTGACGTCCCACCAGCGCCTCGCAGATGCGCAGCACGCGCTCCTTGCGGTCGATGCGCTCCTTCCACACGGGCCGCGTCTCGGGCGGCAAGAGCAGGCCGTTGTCGCGCAGCGCCTCCAGCACCGTGACGATGCGCCGGCCCGCGTCGAGCGGCGGCGACACGAAGCGCAGGCTCACCTCCGGCTTGCCGCCGCGCACCTCCGTCACCTCCGCGGCCAGCGACGTGGCCCAGCGCTCACCCTGGCCCAGCACCACGGATGCAGCCTGTCCGGGGCTCGGCAAGGACCTGGAGTCCAGGTGCAATGTCAGGTGCTCGAGCGAGAGCTGCACCAGACGGCCCGGCGCGTCACCGTCGCCGAACGAGGCGACCGCGGTCAGCTCCGTCCCCACCCGGTAGCCGAGCACCGACTCCCGGCCGCGCGTCCCGTCCCGTGTGTCCGCCTGCATGCCAGCTCCGTTGTGAGAAGGGAGTCGATTGTACGACTTCGCGCGAAAGGAAGCAGTCCCCCGGTACGGATACCACCTGGGTGAACCGGGGTTCATATAGCCTGCCCACTCCTGCGGGGCGGGGAACTTGTTCGACAGTACAGGCGTGGCGGAACCACATCCGGCGCGCCAACCCCCTGGGATTCAGGGACAAGTCGCCTCGGCGAAGCCGGACACACCCACCGCTTCGCCGTCGGGTCCGCTTTCACCCATCCACACTTGAATCGAGTCCCGTCCGCCCACGAGGGCAGGCTCCCCGTCGCCTCCTCGACATCGACGCCGGGCTCGTGGATCCCCGAGGGGCCCGGGTGAACCGTGCGGCACCCGGCGCTTCCCGGGCCCGATGGACTGTCGTTCGTTGCCCGGATGAACAGGCGCCCGGCCAGGTCCAGTGTGGGCGCGGGTCCGCGCACCGCGCCCTCGGAGGATGGGGGCGTACCTGGCCACGCTGGAGGTAGCACCCCGGCCCACGGGCAAGCGGGCGGGGGCACCCTGCGCGCCTCGCCGAGATGGAACGACGTGCCCGGACGCGTTAGGGGGAGACGATGCCCCTGTCCACCCTCTGCCTTCGTTGCGGCATGTGCTGTGACGGGAGCCTCTTCACCCACGTCTCGCTCCAGCCCGACGAGGCCACCGCGCTCCATCGGCGGGGTGTTCCGCTCTCGCGCCGCGAGGACGGCACCCAGGCGCTCGCCCAGCACTGCGGCGCCCTGGAGGGCCGGACCTGCACCGTGTACTCGGACCGGCCCGCGAGCTGCCGCCGGTACCACTGCCAGCTCTTCGCGGCGCTCGCCGAGCAGGAGGTCTCCCTGGAGGAGGCGCTCGGCGTCGTCGACCAGGCCCATGCGCTGAGGGCGACCCTGGAGCGCGAGCTGCCGGGGGACGTGACGCCGGACGCGCCCCGCTCGGTGATGCAGCGGGCGCGTCGCGCGGCCCAGGCCCACCCGGCGCGGCCCCTGTCCCAGCGCGCGCAGGATGCCTACGCGAACACGGAGGCCTTCCTCGACAAGCACTTCCGGGGACGCTTCGGCCGGCGCGGGTGAGCCCGCTCCGGCGCGCGTGGGCGTGCGCTGGAATCCCTTCAGGAAGGACAGGCGAGGCTACGATGCGCGCCACGCGGCCCCTTCACCGGCGCCCAGGTTCTCACGAGGTCACCTCCATCATGAAGAAGTCGCTCGTCCCCGCCATCGCCCTGTCGTCCTTCGCGCTGCTGCACGCCCCGCTCGCGCTCGCGGGTGACGAGCCGCTGGTGAAGGCCGCCTCCATCGACCTGGACGGCGACGGGAAGCCGGAGGACATCTCGCTGGAGGCGAAGGAGGACGCGAAGGGCTTCAGCTACGTCCTCAAGGTCGGCGCCGCCACCGTCAACACCCGCTCCGACGCCGAGGTGCATGGCTTCGTCATCGTCGACATCGACAGCGGCGACAAGCGCAAGGAGGTCGCCGTGCACACCGGCATGACGGACCACGACAGCTACGACGCCCTCTACGCGTTCGATGGCAAGGCGCTCAAGTCGATGGGCTCCGTGCACACGCCCATCGAGGTGAAGGGCAACGGCATCATCCTGTCCAACACGTGGCAGGGCTTCTGGAACCGCGTCGACAAGTACGTGGTGGACGCGAAGGCCGGCAAGCTCACCCACGTGCCTCAGGAGTTCTACGCCGTGGGCAAGGAGGCCCAGGTGCGCGAGTCCTTCCCCATCACCCAGACGCGCTCGGACTCGAAGCCCGTCGCCCAGCTGGCCAAGGGCTCCACCATCCAGGTGCTCCTCGCCGTGCTGCTCCCCGTGAAGGGCCAGAGGTACAAGGACAACGCCTACCTGGTGAAGTCCTCCACGGGCCTCGTCGGCTGGGTGAGCGAGAGCGTCCTCACCTCCAAGACAGAGGGGCTCCCGTTCGCCGGCTGAGGCGCGCCCGCGTCTAACCGACGAGCGCCAGCTCCACGCGTCCGAGCTGCTCGTCGGTGGAGGCCACCTTCACCGTCACCGGCATGCCCACGGTGAAGGCGCGCTCCTTGCCCACCAGCGACAGCTCGCGCGCGTCCGGACGGAACGGGCCGCCGGGCAGTCCCTCCGCGGGGAGCATCCCCTCCGCGAGCATGCCGTCGAGCTGCGCCACCAGGCCGAAGGGCTTCACGCGGACGATGCGCGCGGAGAACTCCTTGCCCACGTGGCCCGCCAGCCACCGCGCCTCCAGCACGTGGTGCCGGTCCGTCTCCGCGCGGTTGGCCGAGCGCGCCCGCGCGTTGATGTGCGTGGCGAGCGACTCCACCGTCGGGTCCTCGTCCAGGTAGTCGCGACGCCCGTGCAGGTAGCCCTTCAGCGTGCGGTGCACCGCCAGGTCCGCGTACCGGCGGATGGGCGAGGTGAAGTGCAGGTACAGGGGCGCGGCGAGGCCGAAGTGCGGCCCCGGCTTCACGGTGTAGCGCGACGGGCCCAGCGCGCGGCGCAGCACCGAGCGCAGCGCCGGCTCCGCGGCCGCGCCGACAATCTGCCGGTCGAACGCGGACAGGGCCAGCGGCGTCAGCTCCCGTCCGAAGCCCGCGGCGAAGCCCGAGTGCTCCGCGAACGCGTTCAGGTCCGCGACCCGCTCCGGGTCCGGCTGCTCGTGCACGCGGAAGACGCCGGGCAGGCCGCGCGCCAGCATCCACGTGGCGATGGCCTCGTTCGCCGCGACCATGAAGCGCTCGATCATCCCGTGCGCGGACGTGGGCCGCTCGGACACCAGGCCCGAGACAGCGCCGGTGGACGCGTCGAAGGTGAACCGCGCTTCATCTCGCGCGAACTCCATGCCGCCGCGCGCGCCACGGGCCACGGCCAGCCGCGCCGAGGCCAGGCGGAACCACGGCATGACCTCGCGCACCGGCTCCATGGGTGGGGACACCTCGCCGCGGTCGAGGAAGGCCCCCACCTCGTCGTAGTTGAGCCGCGCCCAGGAGCGGATGACGCTCTCGTACACGTCCGCCGCCGTCACCCGGCCCTGCGGATCGATGCGCAGCTCCACCGTGAGGCAGTGCCGCTCCTGTCCCGGCACCAGGCTCAGCCAGTCCGAGGACAGTGCCTCGGGCAGCATCGGCAGCACGCGGCCCGCCATGTACACGCTGGTGGCGCGCTCACGGGCCTCCGCGTCGAGCGCGGTGCCCTCCTTCACGCGCTCGCCGACATCGGCGATGGAGACGAGCAGGCGCAGCGCGCCGTCGGGTCCCGCGGGCAGCACGGAGATGGCGTCGTCGATGTCCCGCGTGGACGGCGCGTCCACGGTGACGGTGGGCACGTCGCGCAAGTCACGTCGGGAGCCCACGGCGTGGGGCACCTCGCGCGCGAGCCGCGCGTCCTCGAGGGCCTGCGGGGAGAAGTCCTTGCTCAGGCCATGGCGCGCGATGATGCGCTCGAGCGAGCGGTCCTCACCGGCCTCGACCTTGTAGAGCAGGACGACCTTGCCGTCGGCGATGGAGGCGACCACCGCGTCGCCGTGCTGCACGCGGGTGGACCCGGCGTCGAGCACCCAGTCCGCGTTGCCCACCTCGCGGTCGATGCGCAGGAACAGCGAGCCCTTGCGAGAGACGACCTCGCCATAGACGCGGGTGCGAGGGCGCTCCACCAGCGACAGGTGGCTCGCCGTCCAGCGACCGTCCGCGGCGGCCGTCACGGTGCCGGTGACGATGTCGCCGGCGAAGAGTGGGTTGAGGTCCGGGGGCGGGATGAAGGCGGACAGCACCTCGTGCGAGCCCGGAGCCTGCACGGTGAGGAAGCCGAAGCCTCGCGGGTGGACATCGATGCGGCCGGTGACGGTGCGGGGAGAAACAGGAGTATCCATGGAACCTTGGAGCGCGTCTTAGCCCAGGTCCCAGCGGGGACGGGCGACACGGACGCGCGGAATGTGAAGTGGGAAGGGGGCGCTGTCCGGAGGCCGGCTCACGAGAGGAGCCTGGGCTCGCTGGGAACAGCGCGCGAAACACGATGAGAACGGTGGCCCGGACGCGGGGCGGCCCGTTCTCCTGACGCCCTAGTTCTTGGGCTTGTCGCGCATCGCCTGGCGCTGCTCGAACGAACCGAACAGCGACTCCACCATCCGCTTCGCGGAGACCCCCGGAGGCATGCCGGGTACGGGAAGGTCGTTGGCGTCGACCTCCTTGCCTCCCTCCAGGACCCGGTACGTGGCCCCCGCCCAGGCGAACAGGGTGACGTGACCCTCCGCGTGACGCTCCACGTGGAGCTCTCCCTCCTCCGGCCCCTCACAGGCGATGTCGAGCCGGCCGCCAGGCTGGACGGTGTACGGCATCCCCCAGGGCTCCATGACGAGCTCCACGGGTGTGTCCCGCGTGTTCTCGAAGTCGAACCACACCGTCTTCATCGCCATGCCCCACCCTCCTCAGCCAGAGCGAATCGCCCCTCGGTTTTCACACAGCCGCTCGCGCCAACACCACCCGCTTCCCACGGACACACATCACGGCACACCCTGGAAGTCTTCACGGTGGGTGCGTCCCGCGAGCGGCGCGGAGTAGGGTCGCTCCTTCGCGGTGGCGAGGGGGCCGCCGCGTCCTTCCTGACGACGGACGAAGAATGAAGACCGAGCTTGGAATCCATCTGGGCATGTCCGCGCGCACGGCCCGGAGGAACATGGGACTGACGCAGGCAGTGGTGGCCGAGCGGCTCGGCGTGGCCCGCGAGGTCTACGCGCGCCTGGAGCGCGGCCACATGCTCCCCAGCCTCCACACCCTCAAGGGCCTGTGCACCGTGCTGCGCGTGCCGCCCCATCAGCTGCTCGCCCTGGACGCGAGCATCGAGACACCCCCGGGTCGCAAGCGCCCTCCACCCACCCCGCGCGTCGAGTCCACCGCCCTGGTGGACCTCCGCAAGAACCTGCGCGGCCTGTCCCGCTCCGACCTGCGCCTGCTCAACGCCCTCGCCGCCACCCTTCCCGCAACCCCTCCCCGCAGGCACGCCGCACCTGAACCCGACATCAAGAATTCGTTGAAGTCGGCGTGATGTCGATATTCGTGGACTTTTCTTCGACCGCGTCTTTCGCGTCCGTCCGGGTGCCGGTGTAGATTCGGCGCCTTCCGATGAGTGGGACGACGCTGCCGCTCGCGCCGGATGCCTCCAGGGGCCGGTCGCTGGGCAAGTACGAGGTGCTCAGCCGCCTGTCCACGGGCGGGATGGCCGAGATTTTCCTCGCGTCACAGCGTGGGCTCGCGGGCTTCCGCAAGCTCGTCGTGCTCAAGCAGATTCTGCCGGACATCCGGGGTGAAGAAGAGTTCATCCGGATGTTCCTGGACGAGGCCAAGGTCACCGCCGCGTTCAACCATCCGCACATCGCCCAGGTCTTCGACCTGGACATCGCCGAGGGCGAGCTGTTCCTGGCGATGGAGTTCGTGCCCGGGGCCACGCTGGTGGAGGTGGCGCGCGCGTGCCGGCAGGCCAACCACCCCATCCCCATGGGCTTCAGCCTGATGGCGGTGCGGGACACGGCCGTCGCGCTGCACTACGCGCACACCTTCACGGACCCGCTCGGTCACCCCTCGCCCGTCATCCACCGGGACGTGGCCGAGAAGAACATCATGGTGACGTACGAGGGCGTCACCAAGCTGTTGGACTTCGGCATCGCCAAGAGCCTGGCGCGCGCCAGCCGCACCGCGGTGGGCATGGTGAAGGGCACCAGCGGCTACATGTCGCCCGAGCAGATCATGGGCGACCCGCTGGACGCGCGCAGCGACTTGTTCAGCCTGGGCGTGGTGCTGCACGAGCTGCTCACCGGCATGCGGCTGTTCTACGCCAAGCAGGCCGAGGCGATGATGAACGCGGTGTTGAAGTGCGAGGTGACGCCGCCCTCTCGCGCCAACAAGCAGATACCGCCGGAGCTGGACGCCATCGTCCTGCGCGCGCTGTCGAAGCGGCGCGAGGACCGCTACGCCACCACGCTGGAGTTCGCCCGCGCCCTGGAGCGCGCGGTGGGCCCGCTCATCTGGCACCCCGAGCAGAGCAGCGAGGTGATGCGCCGCCTCTTCGCCGACCGGCGCGAGCAGACCCGCCAGCTCCTCATCGCCGGTCCCGCCGGCGACGTCACCGGCGAGACGAACGTCGCGCAGATGCTGGCCATGGGCGGCAGCGCCCCCACCGCGCCCGACGTCCCCGAGCCTCCCACCGTCAACACCACCTCCGGTCCCCCGGACTCGCTGCCGTTGCCGCGTCGGGCCTCGGGGACGATGCCCACGGTGAAGTCGTCCGGCCCGCAGTCCGGGGCCCAGCCCACGCCGCGCCGGGCCACCACCACGGCACTCCCCACGACGCCTCCACCCCCGCCGCCCCCGGACCCGGAGCCTCCTCGCAAGGCCGTGCTCCGGGCGCCGCCCCAGAAGAAGCTGGCTGGCCGGGGCGCCGGGCAGGAGCCCTCGCGTCCGCCGCCTCCGCCGCCTCCCTCGGAGACGCTGCCTTCCCGTCCGCCCGACGATGAGACGCACACGGCCCGCACCCAGCCGGGGCGCCCCGCGCTGACGTCCCCCAGTCCCGCGCGCACGCCGCCTCCGCCTCCCCCGGCGGCGCTGACGTCCTCGGGCTCCACGCGCTCACCCGCGCAGTCCCCCGGTCCCGCGCGCACGCCACCTCCACCTCCCTCGCGCCCGTCAGGAGGGGACGACACCACGCTGCGCAACGACTCGAAGCCCCGCTCCGGCCGGACGACGGAGGCCCCGCGCGCCCAGGTGCCCGCTCCGCCTCCGCCCGGCCGGAACGAGGAGACCGCCATGGTCCGCGTGGCCTCGCTCTCCTCCTCCGACTCGGGCCCGTCCCGCCGCGCCCCGGCCCCTCGTCGCAGGACCCAGGCCCAGCTGCCCGCGTCCTTCCAGGCACCGGACCCGAACCTGGAGGTCACCACCAAGCCCGCGCGCTCCTTCCAGGAGAACCGGCGGACTCCCCCGCCCGCGGAGGCCGAGGACAATGACTCCCATGTCCACACGCTGAACGGTGTCTCCACCTCGCGCTCCCGGGTCGGCATCAAGGTCCTGGCCGTCGTGCTGGTGCTGCTCGCCGTGGGGACCGTCGTGGTGGGACTGGGGCTCGACGGCGGAGTCGTCTCCAACCGGGTACGGCCCCTCCTGGGGCTCGCGCCCCGCGTGACGCCGCTGCCCCCGGAGCAGGTGAAGAAGCCCGCGCCCGCTCCCAGGGTGGAGAGCGCTCCCACCCCGGGTGCCCTCGCCGGCAGGCCCGTGGAGCCGCCGCCCGCACCGGTGGAGCCCCCCGCGGCCGCGCCGGAGGCTCCCGCCGAAACGGAGGTCGCGGACACCGCCACCCCGGTGGACGAGGAGGAGAAGTCCTCGCCGCGCGCCAAGTCACCGCGCGCTCCCAACAAGCGCGCCCAGCCCCGGGACTCCGCTCCCCTGGCCACCGGCGAGCCGGGCTTCCTCACCCTGAGCACGGAGCCCCAGGCCCAGGTCTTCCTGGGCGGACAGCCCCTGGGCGAGACGCCGCTGTCCAAGGTGAACCTGCCCTCGGGCAAGCACACGCTGAAGCTGGTGGGCGATGATGGCAGGGCACTCAAGCTGACGGTCGAAATCAAGCCCGGCGACACCACCTCCATGAGGGTGCCGCTCGAGATGTTGTCCCGTCAGTAGCAATCGTTCCCGGCATGGTGCGTAGCCCGGCATGACGGGGCCCCTGCCGGGCTCCACGGCCCTTTGGGAGCACGCCATGAAGACCGCCCGGAAGTCCCTGCTCGTCCCCTTGATGATGTTCGCCGGATCCGCCTGGGCGGCAGACGCGCAGACGCGGGACGTCCCCGACTTCCACAGCATCGAGCTGAGCCACGGCATCAAGGCCGAGCTCAAGGTGGGCCCCAAGTCCGTGCGCGTCGAGGGCCCCGCGGACCTGGTGTCCCGCCTGGAGCTGAAGGTGGAGGACGGGGAGCTCGCCACGAAGATGGAGCGCAAGGGCATCCTCAACTCGTTCAACGGCAGCAAGATTCGCCTCTTCATCACCGTGCCCCGGCTGGAGGAGGTCACCGTCAGCGGCGGCGGCTCGGTGGAGGGCGAGGTGGCCACCTCGGAGGACTTCTCCATCGAGGCCAGCGGCGGCGCCTCCATCGACCTGCGGGGCATCGACACGCGGAAGCTGGACCTGGAGGTCAGCGGCGGGGGCACCGTCCAGTTGGAGGGGCGCGCGAAGCAGTTGGACATCGAGGCCAGCGGCGGGGCCGTGGTCAAGGCGATGAAGCTCGCGGGCCTGAGGGATTTGGACGTGGAGGCCAGCGGCGGCGCGCAGGTGGAGGCGGACCCCTCGGAGAGCCTTGAGGTGGAGGCCACCGGCGGCACCACCGTGAAGTGCGTCTCTCGCCCCAACCGCGCCCAGGTGCAGGCCAGCGGCGGCAGCCGCGTCCTCTACGCGAAGGACTGAGGCACGGCGGGCCTTGGCCCGCGCGAAGCGCGGCCTCTTCCACCTGGGTAGGGAAGGACACTCCCACCTGGGGAAGAGGGCCACCTTGCTCCGACGGGGCGGGGCCGATTGGAATGCGGCCTCCCCCACCCCCGGAGAAGCCGCGCCATGACGGACCCGATTCCTCCTCCTTCCTCGCAGGGCACCTCGGGACGCAGAGCCGCGGTGTGGAGTGGCGTGGGGCTGGCGGTGGCGCTGGCTGCGGGAGGCGCCCTCTATGTCCGGAGCGCCCGCGCGCCGGGCCCCGCGCAGGACGGACACGGGCTGCATGACGAGCACGGGCCGCATGACGGGCACGCGCACCCGGAGCTCCCCGCGCCGAAGGGCCCGCGCGCCGTGAAGTACACCGCGTCGCCGGAGGTCCTCCGCCACACGGACCGGGCCGCGCGCTTCGCCGCCAGCGGGGACGCGAAGAAGGCTCGCGAGTCGCTCGGCGAGGCGCTGATGCTCGCCCCGAAATTCGCGCCCGCGCTGCTGGTGCACGTGTGTCTGGCGCTGCAGGAGGGCCATGATTCGGAGGCCGCCGAGGTGCTGGAGCGCCTGAAGGCCGAGGCCCCTGGGAGCCCGGAGGTGGCGCTGCTGGAGGCGCTGCGTGAGCGACGACGCGCGCCCGACGCCGGCACCTGGCAGCAGGCCTTCCGCGACGCGTGGGTGCAGCTGGGCCGCCCCGACTTCCGGCAGAGCGAGCTGTTGCCGGGGGCCACGCCCCTGCCGCCGGACCCCGCCCTGGTGGACTGGGAGAAGGCCGCGTGGGCGCGCGCCACGTCCGACGACACCCGGCTGAGGCTGGCCCTGGCCACGCGCAAGCTGGAGCCGGAGCAGGCCCTGTTCCTCTTGAACCAGGTGCCCCGGCTGGAGGACCCGGACCTCTACGTGGCGGTGCGGGACGCGCTGCGCGGCGAGGCGCTGCCGGAGTCCGAGTACGAGCGGGCGCGGACCGTCTTCCGCGAGAAGCTGGAGGCGCTGGTCCGGGCGCACCCGCGCTCGATGCAGCTCCAGTTGTTGCTGCTGCTGGGTGACACGGAGTCCGGCAGCGAGCTGACGGCGGCGGAGATCGACGCGCTGGAGAAGGTGGCCGCACTGCCGGCCTGGCGGGAGACGTCCTTTCACGACGGGTACGTGCGCTCGCGCGAGCTCTTGCGCGAGGTGGGGGTGCCGGACGCCAGCGCGGCGGCGATGGCGGTGTCCAAGCGCGTGCTGGGCGAGCGGGGCACGTGGATTCTGCGCACGCGCAACGTGGGCACGCGGGGCTCGCTGTCACCCGAGGGGCTCAAGCGCCTGGGTCGCATCACCCGGGACATCGGCGCGAGCCTGGTGCGGCAGCCGACGTTGGTGGAGCGGATGGCGGGCCTCCAGTTGGTGCGCGGGGGAACGCAGGACATGGGGGACGAGGCGGGCCGGGCGCTGGCGCTGAATCAAATCGAGGCGCTGGAGCAGACCCTGAAGACGTTCAACCAGACGGCGCTGGAGCGCTGGCCGGTGGCGGCGTTGACGGAGGAACTGCTGATGGAAATCACCCGCGACGAGGTGACCTGGCTGGAGGGCTTCGTGGCGAAGGCGCCCGCGGGCACGGCGAAGGCGAGGCCGTAGGCGGCCCTGGGAGAAGACGAGGTGACTCGGGCCCCAGGGAAATCTCTTCCCCCCGGGGCCCGAGCAGACCCCCCACACTGCAACGGAGCCGCCGCACGCCGGACCTCCAAGGTCGTCCGGGCAACCGCACTCCTTCCACACAAGCGCCGGAACCCAGGGGGGCATTTCCGGTCAGGCCTCGCGTGGGCAAGGTGGAACACGTCCACGTCTTTCAACGCAACGATGGGCGAAGAATATCGGGTACGCGCGGCATGTCCACCCGCAGGGTCGGTGACGCGGGGGGTGTCGTGTCAGGACGGGCGCTGAACAGGCCCTCGTTCACCATCCGTCCGGGAAAATCGCGCGGAAACCCCAGGTCGGTGATTGACAGCGGGCCCGGACCCTCTTTGGCGACGCGGCCAGCGGACCGCCGACACCTGAAGCGCCGTTCATGACGCGCCGGCACGGAGCCCGGGTGAAGGCCGCTCACACCCGGAAGCGTTGTGGAGAAGTTGGGGACGACAACGCCCGTTGTCGGCGCTGTCCACGGCGTTGACGGACCTTCGCTTTGAATCCTCTGAATCCCTGACGTTTCCGAGGTTTGCGAGGGCGGGTGGTACTGGCCACGGCGTTGCACTGGGGCGTGGGCATGCACGTCGCCTTCTACCTGCTGCTCGTCATCGGATTGTTGGGGGCCTTCGACGTCGTCTACTTCCACCACTGGCGCGGCCGGCTGCACGAGCGCGCCGAGTGCCAGCGCGAGGTCTTCTGGCACACGGCGCGGCACCTCATCTACGCGCTGCAGTTCCTCTGGGTGCCGCACGTGCGCTTCCAGGGGTGGGCGTTGGGGGCGCTGGTCGTGCTGTACGCGGTGGATGTCGGGGTCGCCTTCGCGGACGTCTGGGAGGAGAAGGACAGCCGCGCGCCGCAGGGGGGCCTGCCCCGGGGCGAGTACTTCGCGCACGTGGTGTTGAGCGTGCTGGTGGGGCTGTACCTCATGGCCACCTTCCAGGCGGTGTGGACAGACAGGCTGCTGCCCTCGGGGGTGCGGTGGGAGCCGGCCGATGTGCCGGTGGCGCTGCGCGCGCTGATGACGGTGATGGGGGTGACGGCGCTCATCACCTTCACGCGGGACGCGGCCCGGTGGTCGGCGATGCGCCGAGCGGCCGTGGTGCCAACGCGCCGACATGCGCTCCAAAGGATTGTCGCGGAGGTGCTCATCCCCGCGCCGGTGGAGGTGGTGTGGGAGCGGACGCAGGAGCCCGAGCTGCATGTGGCGTGGGACGTGCGGTTCACGTCCATCCGGTATCTGCCGGAGCAGGATGCTCGGGGGTTCCACTGGATGGACTACCGGACGCGCCTGGGCTTCGGGCTCGAAATCGTGGGGTGGGGGCGGTACCTGGCGAACACGCCGAACGTGCGCTCGACGTTCGAGTTCGGCTCGGAGGACTGGCGCAGCCCCATCCTGCGAGGGCGCGGGGTGTGGCTGTACGAGCGCCGTCCCGAAGGGACGTTCTTCAAGACGGTGTTCGATTACAAGACACGGCATGGGGTGCTGGGGGAGGTGCTCGATGCGGTGCTCTTCCGTCCCATCATGCGGCTGGGGACGGAGTGGGGGTTCGAGACGCTGCGGCGGTGGTGCGCGGGGGATGAACAGGCCACGAAGCGGGGGCGTTCGCGGTGGCGGTTCGCGCTGTTCGTGCTCGCGCGGATGCTGGGCAAGCAGCCTGCGCCGGACGCGGCGCGGAGCTGGCTGGGTGGAGGGTCGCGTGGCACGGCGCCGGCTCCGGGGGCGCGGCTCGTGGAGGTGTCGCCGTGAGCGCGGGGGCCAGGACGTTCGAGGCGCGGGTGGCCCTGTTCCAGGAGGCCTCGTGGGACGACACATTCCACGAGGAGGAGCTCAACGAGGCGCGTGACGCCCTCCCCCACGCCTCGACGGAGGCACTGCATGGCTTCGTCCTGCGTCAGCGGGCCTGTCGACTGTCGCTCGGGTTGCTCGCGGACTTCTACCGTGTGAATCCATGCCGCATGGCCCAGGTGCACCTGCTCGCGGCCAGCGCCGTGACGCTAGGCCGCTTCTGGGGCGTGTCCGAGCCCTTCGCCCGTCTGGGCGCCGCGGTCATGCCAGTGGATGAGACCGGGCTGCCTCGCACGCCGGAGTGGAGCGCCTATGCGAGCGCATGCGCCGAGGGCCTGCCGATGGAGGTGCGTGACGAGCGATGGATTGAAGCCCACATGGTCGATGTCGCGCGCGGACGCGAGCTCGGCCATGAAGCGGCGTTCCTCGAGGAGGCTCGAGCCCATGAGCGCGAGCCGCTGTGGCGCCTGCTCGTCCAGCACGTGGAGATGACTATGGGCGCGCGCTTCTTCGACCAGCACGCGCTGGCGGGCGCGGTGCCCGGGGAGAGCGCCATCGCGCACGGGCTCGCGCTCTCGGTGGTGAGACTGACGAGCGCGGGCTGGGTGCTCCTGCGTCACTACGCCTGGGCCACGCTGCGCGCGCTGTGCCTGCCGCGCTGGCATCGAGCCCCGGGGCTTGTCGGCGAGCGACGCGCGGCGTGGCTGCTGCTCGCGAGCTTCCTCACCGCGTGGACGGCGGCGGGGGTGTATCGGCGGGGCGTGAAGGCGCTGCATCGAGGACAGCGCACGAGACCCTCGGATGCCTGGTCCCTGCTCGCGAGCGCGATGGGCCCAGAGGTGTCCCGCGTGGACGAGCGGGTCATCCGCTTCTACGCCAACCCCGGTGCCTGGAACGTGCGCGCCTCGGTGACGTTCTCCTCGCGCACCGCGCGGATGTTGGCCTGGGTGGCGACGCGACTGTCGGGCCAGGGCCTCTTCGAGCACGGAGCACGCACGTTCCCCGGACGCTTCCGGACCTTCCGCCGCGCCGATGGCTCGATGCACTTCGTCCGCGAGCTGTACTGCGACGGAGCGCTGCGCTGCTTCGACTCGGACTTCGTCCTGCGAGGCAACCAGCTCCACGAGGTCTTCGTCGAACACGGGCTCGACCTGGCGCTGGACGTGTCGGTGCTCGACGACGGCGGCATCCGACTGCGAGGCGGCACGCTGAGATGGCACGGGCTGGTGCTGCCTCCCGTGGGACACGGCGTCGAGTTCCGCATCATCCCCTCACGCGATGACCCCACCCGCGTGGACATCATCGGCACCTTCCGTTGGAGCACGTCGTCCCGCGCGCCCCTGGGCTGCATCCACTACGAGGCTCAGTGGTCCGCGCCCTCGTGATGGTCGTGTCCTGGACCACCGAAGGTCCCGGGCCACGGTTCCTTCGCGGGCAGCAACCCCGGCATCGGGAAGCGCTGGAAGCGCGCCTGGCTGGAAGCGAACGGCGGGTCGCACTCGCCGCAGGTCTGCGCCCCATCCATCATCAGCAGCGCGCCCGGCGCCAGCTCCAGCAACTGGGGCATCGTGCGCGCCTCGTAGTCCAACCGGCACTGGAACGCCTCGCTACCATCGGAGACCCGCACCCCCACGAGCAGCCGCGCGTCGTCCGCATCCGTCGCCGTGGTGAGCACCAACGTCCTCGGTGGCAGCCCCGGCGTCTCCGGCCACGTCGCCAGCCGCAGCTCCTTCGTGGTGAGCGATTGCCCCGAGCGCAGCGAGTACGTCCACACGGGACTCAGTGACGGCAGCGCGAAGCCCTGCAGCTGCGTGGCCGCGGGCGCGTTGCCCTCGTCGCCGACGTTCACCGTCGTGCCCGGCGCGCTCGGCACCAGTCGCTCACGCGTGGCCACCACGCGCCCGAAGACCTGCGGAATCGTCCCCGCCACCGAGCCATCCGCCGTGCGCAGCGCCTGCGCGCCCCGCTCCGCGAAGAGCAATCCATCCACCACTGCCAGCTCTCCGGCGCGCTGCCCCTGGGACTTGCGCCAGCGCGGCACCCCGTCCGACGAGAACGCCATCAGCAGCGAGGGCGCGCCCGCATGCAGCGGCGCCCCCACGTTCAGCGTCTGCGAGAAGGACACATACAAATCCCCCGCCGCGTCCGACACGACGCCGAACGGGTGCGGGTGGTTGCACTCGGACAACAGCGGGTCCGTGAGCTCCTGCGCGGACACCATCTGCCCGAACGCATCCAACACCACCAGGAAGTACATGCGACACAACGTCTCGCGCCGCTCCCCCGCGGGATACGCCTCGAAGAGCGCCGCCAGCCGGTCCGGCGCCATCACCGCCAGCCGCGCCAGGAAGAGCGTCTCCGTGCGCTGACGGATGTCCGGCCGCGCGTCCCCCAGCGTGAAGGTCCACCGAGGCACCCCCGTGTACCGCTCCATCAGCGACACCGTGCCGTCCTCGGGCAAATCCATGCACAACAGCCGGTCATTCCACAGCATGCACCGCCGGGCCGCGTCGCGGCTCAGCATGGGCGTCGGCGCCGCCGCGTCCAGCAGCGCCGACTCGTAGAAGCCCGACAGCGTCACATCCCCCTCGGGCCCCACCAGCAGGTCATGCAGGTTCCGAGGGTACGCCGCCGCGTCGAGGCTCCAGTCCGGCGCCAGCGTCACCGCCGCGGGGCGCTCGCACACGGACCCGCGACAACGGCCCTCCGCCTGACACGGACTGGCCGACGCGCAGACGAAGCCGTCCGGCAAGTCCCTCCGCGCGCACGCGCCCTCGATGCACACGTCCGCCGCGTCGCAGCCGCGCTCCGTCCCGCAGAAGGTGCCATCCGGCGCATCCGCCAGGCCGCACCCGAGTTTCGGGTCGCACGTGCCCACCTGGCACGGCGCACCTCCGGGACACGGCGGCGCCGGCACCGAGCGGCACCCATCCAGCGCATGGCATGCATCCGTGGTGCACGCGTTGCCGTCGTCACATGGCCGCTCCTGTCCCCGACACCGCCCCTGCTGACAGGTGGCCATGGTGAGACACGCGCTGCCCGGATTGCACGCGGTGCCGTCCGGCGACACCGTCTCCACGCAGCGCTCGGTGACGGGGTCGAACGTCGAGGTCGCGCACACCACCGCGACACACTCCGGCGTCGGCCGCGCCTCGCCCGCGAGCACCAGCTCCACGCGCCCTCCATCCGACGCGGTGCCCACCAGCCGCGACTCGAACGTGCCGATGGCGCGAGGACTGAAGCGCACCCGCACGGGCACCTCCTCCACCCCCACGCGCGAGGGCAGCCCCTCCACCAGCGAGAACGGCGCCTCCACCGCGGTCCACGTCACGTCCAGCGGCGCGCGCCCCGCGTTGAGCACGCGCACCTCCGCCTCACGCGTGCCTCCCGGATAGGCGAAGGGGAAGTCGAGCCGGTCGACCGACAACCGCAGCCGACCCTGCGCGCCCACCAGCGGCGGGTCCTCGCGGCAGGCGACGGGCCCCGTGCCCAACACCACCGCCATCACGATGACGGCCCACCCCGCCCCGCCTGTGCTCGTCGCGCGCGCCATGGGTGCCTCCCGGACTCCAGCCCTCCGCGTATAGCCCCGGGCTCCCCATGATGCGAGGGGTGAGCGCCTCGCGCCTGTCCGCCATCGCCTCTCACGCGGCCCGCTCGTTTCGGCTGCTGAACGCTCGCGTCACGGTGCGCTCGCGCCAGCACGTGGCGACACATGTGCCATGCGTGACGACTTCCGGAACCTCCGCGTGGACCTCACCGGACACCGCGCCGGACGCCGCTCCACCAGCACCCTGAAGTCGCAATCCCGCCGCAGAGATGAACGTCGAACGGAATCCTCATCCACTCGGGTAATGGAAGCCGGTGGAGGCCCGGAAGACACGCCTTCCCGCAGACACTTCAGACCACGTCCACCAACACCCTGTGATTTTTTCAGACGGTCGCGGCCGACCCACTCCAACCGCGCGGAATGGTTGGATCCAGGAAAGGTATGGTTCTCGCAATCGACGCGGGCATGACCTCCGTCGCCGACACGGGCTCTCCGTCCTCCCAGGCCTTCACCGTGCTCATCCCACGCAGCCTGCAAGGCACCGTGGACGGGCTGACGCCCAAGACGCGGCAGGCCCTGCTGTCGGAGCTCTTCCGCATGGCCGCGCTGGCACACCAGGAGCGCGGCCTGCTGCCCGCGTCGGCGCCGTATGCGTTGAACCTGGACTTCGACGAGTGCCACGTCACCGTGGAGATGGACCCGTCCCGCGCCCGGCTGACCCTGGCCGGACTCTCCCGGGCTCGAGCGCTGGGCTGAGCCCGGCGATACGTGGAAGCAATGTCTCGACGGGCCGGCTACGAAGAATCCTGGGACCTGACCTATCTGGTCGAGCAGTTGCGCGAGCTCATCAGCCGCGACCTGCAACTGGATGACGCGCTCGCCGAGGAGCTGGAGGACACCCTCGCGCGCCTCGTGCTGCGCAACCAGCGGCTGCGCATGCTCCAGCGGATGGTGAACGCGGAGCGCTCGGCCGAGGACCTGGAGGTCCTCCGCAATGCCCTGGAGTACACGGACCGTGAATTGCTCACGGGCCTGCCCGGCCTCCTCGAGCGTCTGCGCACCGCGCTGACCTGAGCTTCCGAAGCCGAAGGCCCCCAGCGCCTCCTGGCGCCCTGTTCCCACCTCGGAAGCTCCCGGTGTGCCCGCGAAGGCCCGGCGCGCGCCCCAGGGCCCTCCACGGCCGCCTGGCGATGCCTCGCTGGCGCCTGCCCGTGTGGGCTCTTCGTTGCCGCGTGCCTGGATGCCCGCGTGCCGCCGAGGGCGCTGCCCGCGTGCCGGATGCCAGGGTGTTACAGCCGTGTGGCGCTCATCCACAGGCGGAAGCCACAGGCACCGTCTGCTTCTTCAAAAGAGATATGGGGTATTGATCAAGTGGTGGAAGAAGTAGAGGGCACGGAGTTGGGGACAAGTCAGCAAGCTCGCGGGATGACTGACGAATTCGCGCGATGCTACATGTGGGTAAATTGGCGGTTTCCCCCGGCCACCCACAGGTGTTGATCCACGCCGGGGTTTCTCCACAGCCATCCCCCCGCTGTCCACAGGCCATCCACAGGTTGGCGGTGGATGACGGGAAGACGGTGGGTGACGGCGTGTTCTCACCGCACGTCCGCGCCATACAAGCCTGTTATCCTCCGCGGCGTTGCGGCTCCGGTGGCGGGGCGCTGTCGAGGAGGGTGGACCCATCGATTTCTATCGGGGCGAGCGCATCGGGAAGTACGAGGTCGTCACGCAACTGTCCGTGGGTGGCATGGCCGAGCTGTTCCTCGGCTTCACCTCGGGTCCGGGTGGCTTCCGCAAGTACGTGGTGGTGAAGCGCATCCTTCCGGACGCTCGGGACAACGAGCAGTTCGAGCGGATGTTCCTGGACGAGGCGCGCATCACCGCGGCCTTCAACCACCCGAACATCGCGCAGGTGTTCGACCTGGGGCAGGAGGAGGACGGCCTCTTCCTGGCGATGGAGTTCATCGCCGGGCAGAACCTGAACCAGATTACGAGCGCGTGCCTGCGTCACCATCGCCCGGTGCCGCTGGGCTTCACGCTGTCGGTGGCGCGCGACGTCTGCATGGCGCTGCACTACGCGCACACCTTCACCGCGCCCTCGGGAGACCCCAGCCCCGTCATCCACCGCGACGTCGCCCAGAAGAACATCATGGTGACGTACGACGGCATGGTGAAGCTGCTCGACTTCGGCATCGCCAAGGCGAAGAACAGCCTGGAGCGCACGCACGCGGGCACGGTGAAGGGCACCACCGGCTACATGTCCCCGGAGCAGGTGCGCGGCGAGAAGCTGGATGGCCGCAGTGACTTGTTCTCCGTGGGGGTGATGCTGCACGAGATGCTCACCGGCGCGCGCCTGTTCGCGGGCAAGACGGAGCGCGACGAGATGATGAAGATCCTCGAGGCGCCCGTCCCCTGGCCCTCGCACGTCGCGCCGCACGTGTCGGAGCAGATCTCCAAGGTGGTGATGCAGGCGCTGGAGCGCAGCCGCGAGAAGCGCTTCGCCAACGGGCGGGACATGGCGCGGGCGCTGGAGGCGGCGGCGGGGACGCTGATGCAGGACGCGGAGCACCGCGCCTCGCTGATGCGGGAGATGTTCGCCGAGCGCATGGCGGCCACGCGCGCGCTGCTGGAGAGCGTGGACGGCACGGCCAGCTCGCTCATGGTGGACTCCGCGAAGCGCGCCCTGCGCAAGGATGATGGGCCGTACCTGCCGGTGCGCGAGGAGATGGCCACGCCCCGGTCGGGCAATACGCCGATGAAGGGCAGCAAGAAGCCCTCGCGCAAGGTGTCGACGGTGAAGACCGACGCGCTGCCGCCGCTGGAGAGCGACGAGCTCACGCCCGCGCAGAAGCTCCGCTCCAACGTGCTGTGGGGACTGCTGCTGCTGGGCATCCTCGTCGGAGGCATCTACGGCGCCGTGGCGGTGAGCCGCATGATGGATGACTCGGCGACGATGGTGCCTGTCCGGGAGGAGGAGCCGCCGGACGCCAGGCTGCGGCCCATCGAGCCCGGGCCGATGATGGGGAACCTGGGGCCCGCGGGGACCGATGAGCCCGAGCCCGCGCCGAAGAACGTCCCCTCGCAGAAGGAGCCGGCGGAGGGGAGCCCGAAGCCGGAGCGCCCGAAGCCCGCGAGAGCCACGGGCAAGCTGACCTTCCACATCACGGGGCAGTCGGCGCCCGTCTATCTGGGGGGCAAGAAGCTCGGCGTGACGCCGCTCTTGGGGGTCGCGGTGCCGGCGGGCAAGCACACGTTGAAGATCGTCGACCCCCAGGGGAAATCGCGCTCACTGCCGGTGGTCATCGACGCCGGGGAGACGACGGTGCGCAACTTCGACAGCTGGCAGGACCTGCCCTGAGGGGTGTGAATCCGCTGCGATGACGAGGGGGCCTGTTATCTTCGCGCCCCCTCATCCTTCCTTCGAGACCCATGGCCCCGCTCACCCTTGGCTTCCTGATGGACCCCCTCGAGACGGTGAGGGTGGACCACGACTCCACCTTCGCGCTGATGTTGGAGGCGCAGAAGCGGGGCCACCGGGTGGTCTACTTCGAGCAAGGGTGGCTGCGCTTCAACGGTCGGGTGGCGGAGGCGCGCATGCGCCACGTCACGGTGCGCCGGGAGCTGGGGCGGCACTTCGACGTGCTGGACGAGGCACCGCGCGAGCTGTCGACGGTGGACGTGTTGTTCCTGCGCAAGGACCCGCCGGTGGACGCGGAGTTCCTGCACGCCACGCAGCTGGTGGAGCTGTGTGGGGACCGCCCGCCCGTCTACATCAACGACCCGGCGGGCATCCGCGACGCGAACGAGAAGCTCTTCAGTCTGCGCTACCCGGACCTGATGCCGGAGACGCGAATCACCCGGGAGCTGCCGGTGCTCCTGGACTTCATCGCGAGGAACGCGCAGGGCACCATCCTCAAGCCGGTGGATGGCTTCGGCGGCAAGGGCATCCTCTTCCTCGCGCCGGGGGACCGCAACGCGCGCTCCGCCGCGGAGCTGCTCACCAGCGGAGGCCGCGAGGCCGTCGTCGCGCAGGCGTACATCCCGGAGAGCCGACAGGGCGACAAGCGCATCATCCTGGTGGACGGTGAGCCGGTGGGCGGCGTGCTGCGCGTGCCGTCCGGGGATGACCACCGCGGGAACATGGCCGCAGGCGGTACGCCCCACAAGGCGGTGCTGTCGGCGAGGGATTTGGAGATCTGCGAGCGGCTCAAGCCGGAGCTGCGCAAGCGCGGGCTGCTGCTCGTGGGCATCGACGTGCTCGGCGACTACCTCACCGAGGTGAACGTGACGAGCCCCACGGGCCTGGTGGAGGCGAACCACCTGGACGACGTGTGCATCGAGGCCCGCGTCCTCGACGTGGCCGAGCGACTGGCGGCACGGCGTCCGAAGGTCTGACGTCCGGTCTCGCGGTGGGTCCCCCTGGGTTTCGAGCCCGTGAAGGTGAGCTGAAGGACGGTTCAGGTTCCAGGGCGCCCGACGCGGTGCGCTGAAATGAACCCTGGTTCAGGTTTCAGACCCTGGGCGACGCGGCGCGCCTTGAATCAGGGGTGTGCGGGGGAGTCACGTTGCCGCCCGCGGCCGTCATTCCCCCTTCCCCTCGACGGCCCGGGAGGCACCATGTCGTCGTGGCGTTCTCGACTCTCCTCGACGTGCTTCACCTTCACCGTGGCCCTGGGCGCGGCCGGCTGTGGCGGAACCGACGTCGGCCCCTCGGCGCCGGGTGATGCGGTGCTCGAGCGCTCCGAGCAGGCGCTCACCCAGGTGACGGGCTTCGGTAGCAATCCGGGCAACCTGCTGATGTTCCGGCATGTGCCAGCGAACATGCCGGCCAACGCGCCGCTGGTGGTGGTGCTGCACGGCTGTACGCAGAACGCGACGGGCATGGAGCTCGGCGGCTGGACGGCGGCGGCCAACGTCTACAAGTTCTACGCGGTGTATCCGCAGCAGCAGGGCGCCAACAGCGGCACCAGCTGCTTCAACTGGTACGAAATCGCGGACACCACGCGCGACGCGGGCGAGGCGCTGTCCATCAAGCAGATGGTGGACGCGATGAAGGCCACCTACTCCATCGACGCGTCGCGGGTGTACGTGACGGGCTTCTCCGCGGGCGGCTACATGGCGTCCTCGCTGCTCGCCGTCTACCCGGATGTCTTCAGCGCCGGCGCCATCAACGCGGGTGGGCCTCACCGCTGCTCCACGTCGGTGAACGCGGCCTTCACGTGCATGAGCGGCCTGGACAAGACGCCCGCGGCCTGGGGTGATTTGGCGCGCAGTGGCCACCCGAGCCATGCGGGCCCGCGTCCTCCAGTGTCCATCTGGTACGGCACCAGTGACTTCACGGTGCGGCCGATGAACGGCACCGAGGCGATGGAGCAGTGGACGAACGTGCACGGCATCGACCAGACGCCGGACACCACGGAGACGGTGGGCGGCTTCCCTCACAAGGTCTATCGCGACGGCGCGGGCCGGGCGCTGGTGGAGACGTGGGAGCTCACCGGCATGGGACACGCGGTGGCGTTCGACGCGCAGTTCAACTTCCCGGGCAGCACCACGGCCTGTGGCTCGGTGGGTGCGTACGTGACGGATGTGAACCTCTGCTCCGTGTACCACCAGGCGAAGTTCTTCGGCCTCACGGGGGGCGGGAGCGAGCCAGGTGGTGACACCACGCCTCCCACGGTGAATGTGACGTCTCCGGCGAGCGGGGCCACGGTGAGCGGCACGGTGACGGTGACGGTGAGCGCCACGGACGCGGTGGGCGTGGCCCGCGTGGAGCTGCTGGTGGATGGGACCCCGGTGGCGACGGACACGGTGGCGCCGTACGAGCTCGCGTGGGACAGCCGGACGGTGGCGAACGGCGCGCACACGCTGGGGGCCCGGGCCTATGACGCCGCGGGAAATGCGGCGACGGACAACGACACGAGCGTCACGGTGGACAATGCCGGCGTGCCTCCCGCGCCCGTCACCGTGAGCTTCACGAGCATCGCGGCGGAGGACGGCTACCTGAAGGCGAACGCGGATGGCAGCGGCGCGGTGCTCGGGACGCTGACGAACCTGGCGCTCGGGCGTGGGACGGATGGGAAGTACAACCGCTCCTTCCTCTCGTTCGACACGTCGGCGCTGCCGGACGGGGCCACTGTCACGCGAGCGTTCCTCACGGTGAGCTACTCGTCGGGCTCGGGGGACCCCTGGTCCACGCCCTCGGGGAACACGCTGGTCATCGACGTGAAGTCCGGCACGTTCAACGCCGCGTCCACGGAAGGCGCGGACTGGGCGGCGGCGGCGGACGCGAGCGCGGTGGCGGGCATCGAGCGGTTCACCAGTGGGGCGCGGGCCTCGGCGGACTTCAGCGGCGCGGGCCTGGGGGCCATCAACGTGGCGGGCAGGACGCAGCTGCGGCTGCGCTTCAGCCAGGAGCAGACGGCGACGCAGTACCTGTTCGTGCGGGACTCGGCGAACGCGGTGCTGACCGTCGTGTACACACCGTGACGTGAGGTGCGTGCCGGGGTGGACGCCTGTTCGACGAGGATGCGAGCATGGCGTCCCCCCCGTGACTGACTTCGCCTCACAGCCCGGCCCGGACGAGACGCTCGACTCCATCGGCACCTCGGGCGTGCGTGTCTTCCAGCGACGGGATGGGTATCGGTTCACGCTGGACGCGGTGCTGCTCGCGGCCTTCGCGGCCACCGAGTCCACGCAGGGCTCGGGGCGGATATTGGAGCTGGGTGCGGGCAGCGGCGTGGTGTCGCTGCTGCTCGTGAAGCAGTTCGGGCTGGGGCCCGTGGATGCGCTGGAGGTGCAGCCCGCGGTGCATGCGCGGCTGACGCGCGCCGTGGCGCTCAATGACTGTGAGTCCCGGGTGCGGCCGGTGCTCGGGGACCTGAAGCGCATCCGTGAGCAGGTGACGGGTGGGGGGTATGTGCAGGTCGTGTCGAACCCGCCGTTCCGGGTGGCGGATGCGGGGGTGCGCAGTCCGGATGACGAGCGCGCCATCTCCAAGTCGGAGGTGGCGTGTGATGCCCGGGACGTGGTCGCGGCGGCGCGGTACGCACTGGCTCCCGGGGGGTTGGTGAGCCTGGTGTACCCGGCGGCGCGAGCGGCGGAGGTGCTCGGGTTGCTGGCGCAGTCGAAGCTGCATCCGAGGGTGCTGCGCTTCGTGCACTCGAGGGTGGAGGCGCCGGCGACGCGCTTTTTGGTGCAGGCCGTGCGAGACAGGGACCGGGGCCTCACCGTGCGTCCACCACTCGTGGTCCACGGAGAGGGACCCGGGGGCTACTCGGCGGAGGTGGCCGCGCTCATGGACCCGCCCCTCAAACTTCCTCGAACTTTGCTCCCGTGACGTTCGCGCGCTCCATGGCCAGCTTGATGTCCTCGGTGACGATGAGAGCGACGGTCCATCCCCAGGTTCGGAAGACCTTGGCATCTCCCACTTTCGTGCGGTCAATCCGCAGACCCGCCACGCTTCGGTATTGACCGAGCTTGTCCGGTCGTTCGTCCTCTGGCTTCCAAAGAAGAACCTCTCTGGATGCCTTGTCGTCGATGCACCGGACAACCTTCGTGGCCACGAGTATTTGATACGTGTCTGGGAAGCCTTGGATGGCCACCGGTATCCACTGCACATCATCGGGCGCCAGCTCCGCGAAGAGAGTGGCCACCTTGATGTGGACGACGGGAGTCAGGGCCGCGCCTGCTGTGCTGTATTCCAACGGCCGTCCCGGCACGTCGATGGGAATCGACAGGCGTCCCGAGACATGACTGGGCCGTCCCGACGTGAACTCCCTGAAGCTCTCCATCTCGCGGCCCTGGCCATCGAGCGGTTCATCCAGGGACCATCTCCCCCGCTGCATGTCGGGCTCGAGCGAGAAGTATCGAGGTTGTTTCGGCATGGTGGACCTCATCACTACCTCACAGCCTGTTTCATCAACAGCCTGTAGACTTCCGTTCCTCGGGTCTGGGCTTCTTGGGCGAGAAGGCGCAACTCGCTCGTGAGCGCCTTTTGGCACTCCGTCACCTTCCGGCACTCTCCCAATCCTTGAAGCAATCGCTTGTAGATGAAGGAGTGATACTGCTCGGTGTGTGGCCCCTTGTGTCCCACGATCCTGACGATGTTTTCGGGATCCTTCAGCTCCATCCCTGCTCTCCTGAAGAGCTTGCGGAACTCTGGCGTCCAGGGCCCGCCAGTCACGGTGGAGATTTCGTTCTTGTTCGTGGCGAGGTGGTGGCGCTGTCCCTTGCCCGAGCGCATCCCCCGGCTCGCCATGGCCAGGGCATTGGGGGCGAGCGCGATGGTGAACCCTTCAGCCGTCACCGCGACGGATTGCACACTCCCCATCGCGGCGTACTGGATACCCGCTCGAGCCTCCACGGCCATCGCAGCCTGCGCCGAGCCCGGAAGTCTAGCGGCCTTCGCTGCCAGGCCGGCCGTGCTTCCGATGGCGGCCGTGGCCAGCATTACGAAGACGCGTGCGGCATTCTCTCCGAGGACTTCGCCGTAGGCCTCGCCTGAAGCATGGAGCTGCACGAAAGTCGTGGCCTGGTCCACATCGCGCACCAGGGTCAACCAACCGTCCAGCAGCCGCCACACCGTGTCCACCCCGAGGTAGGCGATGGCGAGAGCAGTCAACGTCGCCGCGACGCCCTTCGAGACGGGCTCAGGTAGCGCCCAGAGCAGGAGGTACATCGTCGCGGTGGCGGTGATGGTGGCCATGACCGCGCTGGGGTCCGCCATGCCCTCCAATGCCTCGGTCGTCTCCTCCCACACGGAATCCATCGCGATGGCCAAGGCCCACGTGTATTTGCCGTCGCTGGCGAGCAGCGGGCCTTCCTCCAGCAACCGCAAGCAGTCCCCAGGTTGATCCTTCCGCACGCACCATTGGCCGTAGGCTCGCGTCAGCTCGTCGTCTGCGTAGGACGCCAGCAAGTGAGGCCCTTCCGTGTCCTCTCGACGCTGAGGTGTAAGCCGCGGGGGGCGGCTCTCGTATCGGTACACACCGCCACGGGATGGCACGCCGAAGAGTTCTCGGGTCTCCTGCATGGGGTTGCGAAACGGACGCACGCCCTGGGCGAGTTCCGCGATGGCCTCCTCGTATTCGTCATCACCGAGTTCGGCCGCTTCCACTTCTGCGCCTGGCTCCTTGCGAGGAGTGACGACATAGGAATCAGTCCCGGTATCCAGCCGCACGACCCGACTCGTCGTGCAGCCGGTAACGGCCACGAGCAAGAGCAACGGCGCCGCCCAGCGAAGCAACATGGAGTGTCCCCCGGCAGGTGACCCTCCAACAGAGGGCACGACTCAGGAGTACCAGAAGGCAATGACATTCCGCCAAGACTTACGCGCCGTCGCCTGGGGAAGCTGGGCCTACGTCAGGCTGCCGTTGCTGTAACCGGGACCATGAACTGCTCTTTGACGGCTCGACATTGCTACGGCGCGCTATCGCACTACCGATGAGTGCCGCACGCTTCTGACGAATGCACTTCAGCGATTGGGAAGGATGCCACCACGCGAGGCACGGACATCAACAAGCTCCTCACCGAGCGATAGCCACGTTAGAACCGGGGGATGCCGGCCCGATTCTTCGAACTCAATGAGAACGTCCAGGGGGGAATTGGTACCTGGGTGACATCGAGAGCGCCCCAGGTCAGGAGGTGGATGACCCTGGATGTTCAGGGCGGGGCGACCCATCCAGGTCGAAGGGTCTCTATCAGCACCCATCAATGAGCCGGGAAAGGCGCTGGATTTCTGCCTCGCGGGCGTGGGGCTTGCCCCCATCCTCCACGTGAAGCTCGCGACCCTCTTCGTGGAGATGGCTCCCGACGACGTGCAGACCTTTCCCGTGAGCATCAAGGGCCAGCCGGACCAGTACGTCATCCTGGTGGCCACGAAGCTCATCCGATGCATCGACGAGCAGGCGTCCAGGGTGCAGTTCTGGGACGCTGAGTTCGCACCTCCTGGGAGAGAGGGAACGTACTTTGGCGTGGATGACATGCGCATCGACACGTCGAAGGTGGGCAACGCCAAGGTCTTCCGCGCGGAGGGTTGGGACATCCCCCTCATCATCTCCGCAGACATCAAGGAGGCCCTGGAGCGGCTGAAGCCCACGGGTGTGAAGTTCACTCCCGTCTGACCAGCGGTCGAGGGCCCGGTCGTCCACCGAGGGAGGAGCATCGGCACACGGGTGTCATGAGCAGGGAGCGTTCCCAACGTACTCAGGTTTCCCGGACGGGCCCATGGCCCTCCAGCAAGGAGAACAGGGTATGAACTCCGTGACGCTGACCGAGCAGCCGGACTTCCTCAAGGCGGCAGCCCTGCTGCCCCCTCGTCTGTCATTGGGCTCCACGATGGTGGTGCATGGCATCGCCAAGCTGCGCAAGGAGGGCACCGAGCAGCACGCGGGCTTCTTCGAACAGCTCGGCCTCAAGCCGGCCAGGCCCCTGGTGCTGGCCACGGGCGTGACCGAAGTCCTCGCGGGCGTGGGCGCCATCCTGGGCATCGCGACCCGACCCGCGGCGGTGGCGGTGCTCGTCACCCAGGCGTTCGCCATCGCGAAGGTGCATGGCTCCAAGGGCTTCGACAACACCAAGGGCGGCTTCGAGTTCAACCTCGCCCTGTGCGCCATCGCCCTCGGGTTGCTCCTGCGGGGTCCAGGTCGGCTGTCTGTGCACAGCGCGGTGGAGTCACAGGTGAAGCGCAAGGAGCTGCGGCGGTTCAAGCTGCTGCCGCGGCAGCGCCGGGGCTCCAGGCTCCTGGACCTCCTGGGTTAGGCACAGGCGGGGTGAGTCGGCGGGGCCGCCCGCCTGCCCGCTGAAGTGACAGGCACACGGGGGCTGTCCCTGGAGGGCCCCAAGGCTCGTAAGATGCGCGAGCCATGTTCCCGTCCGCCTTCGTCCTGCTCGCGCTCGCCACCTCATCGGGTTCCTCCTCGGAGCTCGTGCCCGACGTCGCCCACAAGTTCTCCACAACGCCCATGGGCCGGAGCGCCGAGCTGTTGTCCTCGGCCGGCTCACGGTCCGTGCGCAGCGCGCTGGAGATGGAGGTGCTCACGAGCGCCGCTCGGCGCGCCGGCGAGGAGTCAGCGCGTGCGGTGGTACGGGGCATGGCCGTGGGCGCCACGAGGGCGAGCGCGTCCCCCGATGTGATGAGCGTGGGAGAGCATGCGGTGCGCTCCGGACTGAGCGCGTCGAGCGTGGCCGCCGTGATGAGCGCGGGAGCGCGCTCGGTGATGAACGTGCCGGTCCTGGCTTCCTCGACCCCCTCGTCGACCGATTCCACGGTGCAGCCCGCTCCAGCGGGAGGTCTCTCGGACATCGGGACCGCGGCCGCGCGTGCCGGTGCTGGCGCGCTCCAGGCCGCGGTTCTTGCGTTGAACGTCCCCAACCCCGAGGCCGCCGAGCTGCACTACGTCCGTGGTCTCGAGGCCCTCAAGCAGAAGGACACCCCTGTCGCCATCCAGGAGCTGTCCTCGTGTGTGAAGGCCCTGCCCTCGCGCGTGGACTGCCGCTGGGAGCTGGGGTGGGCGTACTCGGTGGAGGGCCGCTGGGCGGACTCTCTCACGCAGTGGACCGAGGTCCAGAAGCTCGCGCCCGAGCACCCGGACCTCGAGACCGCGCTGGCCCAGGCCCGAGGTCAGGCCGCGCTCCAGGCGAAGCTCAACCAGTCCCCCGTCGCCAGCAACCGCCCTCCCCCGCCGCTCGATGCCAAGGTCCGCATCCGCGCTGTGGGCGACATGATGCTCGGCACCACCGTCCCCGAGGGGAACCTACCACCGGATGGCGCCAGCAGCGTGATTGCCGGTGTGCGCCCGTTGATGGAGGACGCGGACGTCACCTTCGCGAACGTCGAGGGCCCGCTGTGCGACAACGGCTCGACGAAGAAGTGCCGCTCTTCCAGGAACTGCTACGCGTTCCGTTCGCCCACGGCCTACGGCCAGGTGTTCAAGGACGCGGGCGTGGACCTGGCGTCCACGGCGAACAACCACTCGGGTGACTTCGGCGAGCTGTGCCGTCGCGAGACGGAGGCGACACTGGATGCGCTCGGCATCGCGTGGAGCGGGCCGCCGGGCTCGGTGGCGACGGTGGACCGCAACGGGCTGCGCATCGGCATGGTGGCGTTCCACACGTCGCCCTCGTGCAACCACCTCAACAACACGGAGACCGCCACGGCGCTGGTGCGCGCGGCGGCCGTCGAGCACGACATCGTCATCGTCTCCTTCCACGGTGGCGCGGAGGGCGGCAAGGCGCTCCATGTCCCGCAGGGCCGTGAGATGTTCTTCGGCGAGGACCGCGGTGACTTGAGGCTCTTCACGCACGCGATGGTGGACGCGGGTGCGCACGTCGTCATCGGCCACGGTCCCCACGTCGTGCGCGGCATGGAGTTCTACAAGGGCCGACTCATCGCGTACTCGCTGGGGAACTTCGCGACGTATGGACGGTTCAACCTGAAGGGCCCGCAGGGGCTCGGCATGGTGCTCGAGGTGGAGCTGGACCGCGAGGGTGCCTTCACCGGCGGCCGTGTGCTGGCCACGAAGCAGGTGGACAAGGGCATCGCGGTTCCCGACGAGAAGGGCGCCGTCATCAAGCTGCTGAGGGACCTGTCCACCGAGGACTTCCCCGGCTCGGCGGCGCGCATCTCCGAGGACGGCACCATCCACCCGACGGGCAAGGGGCCCGTCTCCGCGCGCTCCGCGCCCGTGCGTCGCTAGTGAGACCACTCCGACGTCGCACGGTGGAGCCGAGCCCTGCGTGTCGGCCCCGTGCTGTGTCGCCGCGGCGTGAGGAACCCTTTCGCGCTGCGAGGGGCGCCGACCTCGCCGAGCCCTTCGGAGACTCGGTCCCGTGCTTCGTCGCCGCGACGTGAGAAAGCGACTCGCGCTGCTGGGTGCGCCGACCTCGCTGAGCCCTTCGGCGTGTCGGCCCCGCGCTCCATCGCTGCGATGCGAGGAATGTCCCGCACGGCTGGGTCGATGATTCACGGTGGAGCACACGGGCCGCGCGCGACCTTGTCGCCTACGCGTTCCCGCAACGCGCAATCCATGTGACTCGTTGCTCCCCCGTGGAACCACGGCGTCACCGCGTGCCCATCTGCGCACGCGCGCCCCGCTGTCACGACAGGCGCGCACTCTCGCGCACGCGAAAACTCACGGGGCTTCCTCGAAAAACACTGAGTGAACCCTCGCGCGTGCACTGTGCTGCCCGCTCCGCGCGCGAACTGTGTGTCACGAAGACGCGGCGGACGTCGTCAGTGGTTTCGTCATCCACCCCACGCTGAAGCCTGGCTGCTGGCCCCTCTGCCACCCGCGTGATTGCGGCCCCAATGATGACGCGGCTCGCGAGAGCGCGTCGTCGGCGCGTGCGGTACAAGGAACTCCGCCGTGCGCGCACTTCGACTGCCCCATCTCTCTTCGCTTCGCGCCTTCGAACACCCCGGCTATCTCGCGGTCTGGCTGGGCGCCCTCATCTCCAACATCGGTACCTGGATGGAGACGGTGGCGATGGGCGTGTACGTCACGCAGGAGACCGGCCGCGCCGAGTGGACCGGCGGCATCGTCGCCCTCGCCTTCCTCCCCTCCGTCATCCTGTCGCCCCTCGGCGGCGCGCTCGCGGATCGCTTCGACCGCCGCGTCTACGTGGCGCTGGGCATCGCCGTGCAACTGGTGCTGGCCGCGGTGCTCACCGTGCTCGCCTTCATCGGCGAGCTCACCGTCCCCATCGTCGGTGTCGTCACGCTGCTCAACGGCTGCGCGAGCACGCTGACGAACCCGGCCTTCTCCGCGATGCTCGCGGAGCTCGTCCCGCCCCGCGACCTGCACAGCGCCATGAGCCTCAACTCGGCGCAGTACAACCTGGGCCGCATCGTGGGCCCGCTGCTCGCGGCGCTGGTGCTCCAGATGGGCGGCGCGTCGTGGGCGCTGCTCATCAACACGCTGTCCTTCGTCGCGAGCCTCATCGCCCTGTCCCGCGTGACGCTGCCCTCGCGCGACACTCCGCGCACGAAGGAGAGCCTGTGGGCCGGCATCACCCGAGGCATCTCCGTCGCCCGCGCGGACGAGGACATCTCCCGCGTGCTCTGGGGCACGCTGTTCGTCGCCGCGCTCGTGGCGCCGTTCATCGGCCTGGTGCCCGTCTTCGCCATCAACGTCTTCGGCCAGGGCGCCGCCGCGACGTCGCTGCTCGTCGCCTGCCAGGGCGCGGGCGCGGTGGTGGCCGCCGTCGTCGTGGGCACGCTCGCGGACGCGCTGGGCCACCGCAAGCTCCTGGGCTTCGCCGCCATGTCCATCGGCGTGGTGTCCGCGGTGTACTGGATGTCCCCCACGCTCACCGTGGCCGCGGCCGTCATCTTCGTGCTCGGCGCCAACTACCTCACGCTGATGAGCGGCCTGCACGCCTTCGCCACCTCGCGCGTGCCCCGGGACATGCAGGCGCGCGTCAGCAGCCTCTACAGCATGGTGCTCGGCGGAGGGTACGCCGCGGGCGTCTGGGCCCTGGGAGCGCTCGCCGACCGCGTGGGCGTGCGCTTCGTCACCGTCACCGCCAGCGTCATCTTCCTGGCCCTCGTGCTGACGCTGCGCCTGCTCAGCCCGCGCAGCTTCGACGACTCGCGCGCCTGAGCCCCCGCACCCCGGGTGCCCGCCCACTCCACGATGAGGCCGTGCCCGGGGTCCACCCCCGGACATGAATGACGGTTCATGTGCCGAAGGGCCTGCGTCCCGGCGACCCGCACGCTACACACGGACGCTGAAGACCCCCTCTTCGAGGAGCGCATGCCCATTCGTCCATCCGTCCTGGCCCTGTCCGCCCTTCTCCTGGCGGCCCCTCCCGCCCTCGCCCAATCCAAGGCCCCCGTGGAGCCGCTCGGCACCGCGCTCGAGGGCCTGCCCTCCGCGTTCCCCGTCCAGTACCTGTCCACCAAGGTCGAAGGCCAGGACGTCCGCCTCGCCTACCTGGACGTGAAGCCCACCGCGCGCGCCAACAACCGCACCGTGGTGCTCCTGCACGGCAAGAACTTCTTCGGCGCCTACTGGGAGCCCACCCTCCGCGCCCTCACCGCCGCGGGCTTCCGCGTCATCGCCCCGGACCAGCTCGGCTTCGGCCGCTCGTCCAAGCCCGACGTCCACTACAGCTTCCACACCCTCGCGTCGCTCACCAAGCAGGTGCTCGACTCGCTCGGCATCAAGCAGGCCGTCATCCTCGGCCACTCCATGGGCGGCATGCTCGCCACCCGCTTCGCCCTCATGTACCCGCAGGCCACCGAGCGTCTCATCCTCGAGAACCCCATCGGCCTCGAGGACTACCGCGAGAAGGCCCCCTGGCAGCCCACCGAGGCCTATTACAAAGAGCAGCTCGCCGTGACGGAGGAGTCCACCCGCAAGTACCACCACACGTACTACGTGAAGTGGAAGCCCGAGTACGACGTCTGGGTCCAGGTCCTCTACCGCCAGACGCTCAGCGGTGACTACCCGCGCCTGGCCCAGGTCGCCGCCGAGACGTCGCAGATGATCTACGAGCAGCCCGTCGTCCACGAGTTCCCCAACGTCAAGCCGCGCACCCTCGTCGTCATCGGCCAGGAGGACCGCACCTTCATCGGCCGCGGCAAGGTGCCCGCCGACGTCGCCGCCACCCTCGGCCAGTACCCCCAGCTCGGGAAGAAGACCGCCCAGGCCATCCCCCAGGCCACCCTGGTGGAGCTGCCCGGCGTGGGCCACATCCCCCACATCGAGGCCCCCGAGAAGTTCCACGCCGCCGTGCTCGACTTCCTCGCGAAGTAGCCCTGTGGGCAACTTGGGGACGCGGGACACACTCCCCGCATGAGCGCACCCTCCTCGGGTTCACGGGTTAAAGTCCGTGAATCCGGGGCTCACGGCCCTGACGCATCTCGAGGGGGCGTGGATGAAGAAGCTGCTCGGGCCGATGCTGTACACGACCACCCAGCCGTCGCAGGACCAGTGGTCGTTCTTCGTGAACCTGTACCTGTCGGCGGACGCGGCGGACGCGGCGAGGCTCCCCCGGCTGCGCCTGCGCGCCTCGGAGGGCACGGTGCTGCCGGACACCGTCGTGGCCCCGCCCCGGCTGGTGGCGGACTTCTCCGCGCTGGAGGGCCGCGCGGCGGGCCTGCTGTGGCGCTGGGAGGTGACGCTCGCGCGCGAGGACAAGGCCCGGAGGGTGACGTACCGCTTCGAGCCAGTGGACGCGGGCGAGGCGCTGGAGGAGGTGGACTTCTCCGCGCCGCACCAGCCGCCCCGGCCGTGGAGCCAGGACTCGCTGGGGACGGTGGTGGTGCCCGCGAAGGGCGCGCTGCCCAAGGCGGCCTTCTTCTCCTGCAACGGCGCGAGCGACGCGAAGACGTGGAGCTCGGTGATGCGGATGAAGCGGCCCTTCGGCTGCTGGATGGACATGCTCGCCCAGCACGAGGAGCCCACGGAGGGCGGCTTCGAGCTGCTGATGGGTGGCGGCGACCAGGTGTACGCGGACTCGCTGTTGGACCACGAGCCGCTGGTGGAGTTCCGCAAGCGCGAGCTGGAGCAGAAGCTGAACCGGGACTTCGGTCCGCCCAAGGGCTTCCACGAGCAGATGCTGGCGCGCTACGTGGAGCTGTACTGCGAGCGGTGGGGAGGCTCGGCGGGCATCGCCCCCATGCTGGCGCGGGTGCCTGGCCTCTTCACGTGGGATGACCACGACATCTTCGACGGCTGGGGCTCGCACGAGTCGCTGCAGTCCTGCGAGTGGTTCGAGTCCATCTACAGCGCCGCGGCGCTCGCGTTCGAGGCGTTCCAACTGGGCGCGCTCCGAGGCTCCGAGAAGCCGACGCGGCGCAGGCCCTGCGAGGGGCACTATCTGCAGTCCGTGCGCTTCGCGGGCGCCGAGTGCGACGTGGACGTGCTCGCGTTGGACCTGCGCAGCGGGCGCACGTACCGACGGCAGACGAACGGGAAGATGGCGCACGAGGTGATGAGCGCGGAGCAGTGGCACACGCTGGATGCGTGGCGCCAGGAGCACGCGCGGCGGGGCGCGGGCAAGCCCCGGCACGTGCTGGTGCTGTCGTCGGTGCCGCTGGTGCACCTGCGCTTCGGGCCCTCGGTGGAGACGCTGGGTGGGGACACGGAGCTGCACGACGACATGCTGGACCAGTGGGAGTCGGTGGCGCACCGGGGCGAGCGCATCCGGTTGATGGTGGACCTGCTCCAGTTGGCGAAGGCGTCGTGCTGCGCGGTGACGGTGGTGTCCGGGGACGTGCACGTGGGCGCGCGAGGGCTCATCCGCTCGCGCAACCCGGAGCACGTGCCAGCGGGGCTCGCGGAGGCGGCCATCGAGCAGGTGACGTCGTCGGGCATCGTCCACCCGCCGCCGAGCATGCTCCAGTTCATGGGCATGCGGATGCTGGCCGAGGAGTCGGTGGACGACCTGCCCTCGTACATGCAGACGGAGATGCTGCCGGTGGGCAAGAGCCGCTACCTGCGCGAGCGCAACTGGCTGTCGTTGAGGGTGGAGCCCGCGCGCTCGAAGACGTCGCGCCCCAAGCTGTGGCTGCGCTGGGAGGCCGAGCACACCGCGCTGTCCATGCAGGTGGTGGTGGAGCCTCCGCCGCTCGCGACGATGACGGGGGCGTGAGCCGGCCCGTCCACCGGGCATGCGGCCGGGCCCCGCTGTTGTCGCCCGGAGCTTGGTGCGTGCCCGCGTCGCTCCGACATTGAGCCCATGGGGAGTGGGCGCGGGGATGCACCTCGCGCCCTTCGCGCGAGGAGCGCCACATGGGCACCGACAACAAGAAGAACGACCCCTCGAAGGGTGGCAAGGCCTCGGGTCATCGGCCCACCTTCGCGAAGGACCGCGTGGAGCGCGGCCTGGAGGCGGATGACACCCGGCCGCTCTACGCGGCGGACTCCATCCACAGCACCCAGGAGCAGAAGTTCGCGCTCGACAGCGACGCGCCCGTGGGCGGCGACGTGCCCGACATCCGCAGCCCCATCGACGAGGCGGACGAGCTGGAGCGCGAGCGGCGCGGTCGTGAGCGCTCGCTGGAGCGACAAATCGAGGAAGGGGACTGAAGCACTCGGCTCCGCCCGGAAGACCCACCGGGCGGAGCGAAGCGATTCAGCAGACTACGGCCCCGCGCGCGTCACGCCGGGCTGGGTGTCCGGCTCCACGGGCACGAGCTTGCCCAGGTTGAGCGGCGACACCTGCTCCTGGATGAGGAGCGGGTCACCCACGAGCACGATTTGCAGCGTGGCCGGGTCCAGGTACTTCTCGGCCGCGCGCTGCACGTCCGCGGCGGTGGCGGTGCGCAGCCCCTCCACGGTGCGGTTGAACTCGTCCATGGGCCGGCGCTTGCGGAACAGCTGCGACGCGCTGGAGCCCAGGCCCTCCACCGACTCGAAGGCGCCCGGGAAGGCGCGGATGAGGCCCTCACGCGCGGCCTCCAGCTCCTTCTGGGTAATCGGCCGCGACTTCAGCCCGTTCACCTCACCCATCGCCTCCTTCACCGCGGGCCCCGTCACGTCCGAGCGCACCGAGGCGTACGAGGTGAGCGGTCCCACGCCCAGCCGCGGGTCCAGGCTGGCGCCCGCGCCGTAGCTGTAGCCCTTGTCCTCGCGCAGGTTCATGTTGAGCCGGCTGCCGAAGAAGCCGCCGAACACGGTGGTGGCCAGCTCCAGCGAGAACTCGTCCGGGTTGCCCGCGGCGATGGCCGGCCGGCCCATGATGACCACCGTCTGGTCCAGGCCGGGCTTGGGCACCACGTGCACCTGCTCACGGTTCGTGAGCTTCGGCGTGGGCGGCGCGGCCGGCAGCGTGGCCTGCGACTTCCAGGTGCCGAAGTGCTTCTTCGCGAACGCCACCGCCTCGTCCAGCGTGACGTCGCCCGTCATCACCAGCGCCGCGGCGGCCGGGCCGACGTGCTTCTTGTAGAAGCCCTGCACGTCCTCCAGCGACAGCGCCTGCACGGTGTCCGGCATGCCCGCCGCGGAGTGCCCGTACGGGTGCGCGCTGCCGAAGGCGGACGACAGGAAGACAATCTGCCCCAGCGCGGTGGGCTGTCCCAGCCGGCGCACCAGGTCCGCCAGCTGCTGCTTCTTCCGGCGCTCGAAGGCCTTGGGCGCGAAGGTGGGCCGCAGCGTCACGTCCGACAGCAGCCCCAGCGCCGCGTCCACGTTGCGCGTCAGCACGCGCACGCCCACCTGGGCGCCGTCCGCGGCGACCTCCTGGAAGGGGGACACGCCCAGGTCACCGAAGGCGTTGTCCAGCGCCACGGTGTCGCGGCTGCCCGCGCCTTCCAGCAGCATGCGGTACGTCAGGTCCGCCAGGCCCTGCTTGCCCGCGGGGTCCTGCGCGCTGCCCGCCGCGAAGGTGATGCCCGCGAACACCAGCGGCAGCTCGCGCCGGGTGCTCACCAGCACGGTGAGCCCGTTGTCGAGCGTGGCCTTCTGGAAGCTGGGCAGCACCAGCTCCGGCGGCTTGCCCGGCTCGGGCTTCGTCGCGCGGAAGGACTCGGCGTCCGCCGGTGCCGTCGGCTGCGTGGCCTGGGGCGGGGTGGCCGGATTCTCGCTTGCGGCGGGCTTCTGCTGGCTGGCGCAGCCGGCGAGGGAGACGGTGACGAGGGTGGTGATGAGGCGGCGCATCAGCGGCGCTCCTTCGGTTCGACGGGTGCCTGCTTCCGGGCGGGCGGCACGGCGTGGAGGATGACGCGTGAATCAGGGCTCAGGGTCTCTTTGGCGAACTGCTTCACCGCCTCCGGCGTCACCGTCTCGTAGCGCGTCAGGTCCTGCGCCACGTAGCTGGGCTCGCCGACGAAGTGGTTGTAGCTCTGGAGCACGTCCGCCTTGCCGCCGAAGCCGCCGATGGACTGCAGCCCCGCGAGCGTGCGCGTGTCGAAGCGGGTGCGCGCGCGCTGAATCTCCTCGGCGGTGATGCCGTTCTTGCGCACGTCGTCCAGCACCGCGTCCACTTCCTTCTGAATCGTGTCCGTGGACACGCCGGGCCGCGCCACCACGTTGAGCGTGAAGACCGACTGCGCGCCCTGGCTCTGCTGCGTCACGTCCACGCTCTGCGCCAGCTGCTTGTCCAGCACCAGCCGGCGGTACAGACGGCTGGCCTTGCCCGTGCCCAGGGCGGTGGCGAGCACGTCCGCGGTGGCGTCGCCCTGCTCGAAGTACGCGGGCGTCAGCCACTGCATGGAGAGCAGCGGCAGCTGCGCGATGCGCTCCTCGTGGCGGATGACCACGGGCTTGGACAGCTTCACCGACGCGACGGTGGGGCGCGTGGGCTTGGGGTGGCTGGGCAGCGAGCCGAAGTACTTCTCGATGAGCGCCTTCGTCTTCGCCACGTCGAAGTCACCCACGACGGCGAGCGTGGCGTTGGAGGGCGCGTACCACTTGCGGAAGAAGTCCTTCACGTCGTCCAGCGTGGCGGCGTCCAGGTCCTTCATCGAGCCGATGACGTCCCCGTGGTACGGGTGCGGCAGCGGGAAGAGCGCGTGCCACGCGGCCTCGCGGGCAAGTCCATACGGCGCGGCCTCGGTGCCCTGGCGGCGCTCGTTCTTGACCACTTCCTTCTGGGTGGCCAGCTTCTCGGGCGTCATCGCATCGAGCAGGAAGCCCATGCGGTCGCTCTCCAGCCAGAGGGCGGTCTCCAGGTGGTGGGTGGGCACCGTCTCGAAGTAGTTGGTGCGGTCGAAGCTGGTGGTGCCGTTGAGGTCGGTGGCGCCCAGCTGCTCCAGCATGGAGATGTGCACGTCGTCGGCCACGTTGCGCGAGCCCTGGAACATCATGTGCTCGAACAGGTGGGCGAAGCCGGTGCGGCCGGCCTGCTCGTGGTAGGCGCCCACGTGGTACCAGACGTTGACGGAGACGACGGGCAGCTTGCGGTCCACGGACAGGATGACCTCCAGTCCGTTGGGCAGGGTGTATTTCTCGTAGGGGATGGCGAGCGCTTCGCGCCCGGGCTCCAACGGCTTCGCCTCTTGAGGGGATTGGGCGAGCGCCGGGAGCCCGAACAGGACGAGGGCTGCGGCGACGAGGGCCTTCATTCGGGACAAGGTTCCTCCGGGGGCTTTTCGTGCCAGGGAATCACCTCTCGCGCTTAGCACGCGTGCCTCGGGGCGTGGGCAAGGAATGACCGGGGGAATGGGAGGAAGGGCGCAACTGTTGAGGGCCGCGCTCGGGCGGGGCGAGGTGCGGCGTGACTCGTGGCCGCGCTGCCCGGCCCGCCGTGTCACACTGGGGCCATGGTCTCATCCGTCGGTGTCGTGCCCCGCTGCGCGGTCCATCCCGAGGAGGAAGCGGGGGCGACCTGTCAGCGCTGCGGCGCGTTCACCTGCGACAGGTGCGCGACGTGGGTGATGGGCGTGCTGTATTGCGCCACCTGCGCGGCCCGGCCGGAGGTGAACTACCTGGAGGTCTTCCGCCAGGAGAGATGGGGCCAGCGCGACGCGAATGCGTGGACGGTGGGGAGCGTGTCGCTGCTGCTCGTCGGCCTGGCGGGGCTGGCCGTGTACCTGGAGGCGTGGAGGCTGGTGCCGCTGCTGCTCGGCGCGGCGGGGGTGGGCGCGGCGTTCTTCCTGGGGGAGTGGTGGGCGAGGCCGGGCCTGGTGCTCACGCCCGTCGTGGGCGGGCTCTGGGCCACGTCGCTGTATGGTCCGGGGGCGCTGGTGGTCGCGTTCCTGATGTTCATCTCCTCGCTGCAGATCTTCCTCGACACCCGCACCCGGCTCTTCTTCTGCGTGGATGTGTCCGAGAAGGACCTGCGGCGGCTGTGGAACCTCCAGGTGAACAACCCGCTGGCGCGGCATGCGCTGTCCGCGGGGGTTGCGTCGGTGGCCTTCCCGTTGATGGTGCCCCTGGCGTTGGTGCTCGGCTTCCTCGGGCTGCGGGCGGTGGATGCGAATGCGAGGCCGCCCATCGGGCGCAAGGGCCAGGCGCTGGCGGGCATCGCGCTGGGGCTGGGCGCGATTGCGCTGTGGGGGTTGGTGCTGTGGCGGCCGGTGGTGCAGGCCGTGTTCGACCGGCTGTTCTCGGACTGGCCCTGAAGGGAGCGGGCGCGCCATGCGTCCGGGCCCCGGCATGTCACCCCGGCGAAGGGCGGAGGTCCCGTGTCTTCCTCCCCGCCGGTGGTCACGGTGAAGGGCAAGGGAGGGCCACGACATGGCGAATGAAACCGAGGGGCAACAGCAGCAGGCGGACGGGCGTGCGAGCGAGGAGCTGCGCGCGAAGCGGCACGAGTCGAGGACATCGCGCACGTATGCGTTCTTCTTGAGGGACTTGCAGGCGAGGGCGGGCGTCGACCGGGAGCTCGCGGAGCGGGCGGCGGAGTCGGTGCTCTGTACGCTGGAGCAGCGGCTGATGGGCGGGGAGGTGAAGCACCTGGAGGCGCAGCTTCCCCAGAAGGTCCGGGACATGCTGCAGCGGTGTCCGCGTCACGAGGGCCTGCCTCCTCGCAAGTTCAAGATGCTGGAGTTCGTGCAGATGGTGGCGGACGACCTGGACACCACGCCGAACGAGGCGGAGCGGCTGTGCCGCGCCGTGTTCGTCACGGTGCGCGAGCACATCTCCGAGGGCGAGGCCGACGATGTGATGGGCCAGCTCCCCGCGGACCTTCGCGCGCTGTGGATTCCGGACGTGTGAGGGGCGGAGGGCTACTGCTTCTCGAGGAGTGACGAGGCCAGTCGACGCAGTTCCTCGGAGTCATCGCGCGCGGCCACGTCGCGAAGCAGCTCGGGGGCCAGGGGCTCCACGGTGAGCACCTGCCCCAGCATCCGCACCAGCTCGGCGCGGACGCGGGGCTCGGGCTCCGTGCGCAGGCACTGCGCCACCGTGCGCAGATGAGGGCCGGAGACGCGCCGGGAAATCACCACGGCGGCCTGCTCGCGGACAGCGGAGTCCTTGTCCGTCAGGAGGACCTCGTCCAGCAGGGCCTCCACGCTCGCGCCCTTCATGGCGCCCAGGGCCTGTATCGCCGCGGCGCGCACCTCGGGCGAGGTGTTCGCGAGCGACTTGCGAGCGTAGCCTTCTCCTCGGGATGAGCCTGTCTGGGCCAGCACGTGCAGACACTCCCGTGCGTCCAGTCGACTGGCTTCACAGCGACGAATCAATCCATCGACGAGCTCGGCGGCGCGGGCAGGCTCGGTGCGTTCGAGACCTCGCGCCACGGTGCCGAATGCCCGTCCCACCGCGTCCTTCAGCGCGGGCTCCGTCGTCATCCCCACGGCCCGAGCGAGTGCTCGTACGAGCTCGATGGAAGGGCGCTCCACCCTCCCCGCCGTCGAGGTCAGGTCCCGCGCCAACGCGTGGGTCAGCTCCGGTGAGGGTGGCTCCCTCGTCTCCAGGGCTCGTGCCAGCATCTGAATCAACTTCGACGAGGGTGGCTCCACGCCGCCCGCCGTCATCACCGGGGGAACAGGCCGAGAGGTCTCCGGCGCGGAGAGCACCTCGGCGCTCCACCGCGCGGCATGGAAGTCCTTCAGTGTGCTCGCCGCGCGCTGCTCCGAGCCCAGGTGTGTCATCGCCACCCGCGTCTCCATGCGCACCAGCGGCAACCCCGTCTCGCCACCTCCGGACTCCACCACGTCCGAGCCCGTCACCTCACGCACGAGCCCATCCGCGTCGAGCGTGAAGTCCCAGTGCCCTCGCGGCCTCGGGACGACGAGCCCCGGCCCGCGAGGCCCCGAGGGCGCCCACACGGGCACCGCCGTGCGCAGGTAGCGCCGCTTCGTCTTCACGTACGTGTGGGCGCTGCCTCCGGCGCGGTACTCCGCCTCGAAGTCGCCCGTGGTGTCCTCCTCCTCCGTGGTCCACGCGCGCCCCTCCTCCGCCACGAACTGGGTCGCCGCCACCAGCCGCCGCATGAAGCTCCGGGCCCGCGCACCCACCGACAGGTCGAAGTGCACGGCCACCACCCGTCCGCGCTCATCCTGCGTGACGTACACGGGTCGCTCGAAGTCGGCGCGGAAGTCGCGCAGCGAGCCCTCCACGAGCGGCTCCACGTCCTCCACCCACGTGGGCCTCACCCGCGCCACGAAGAAGTGCTGCCCACCCTCCGTGCCCGCGTAGGCCACGGCGACCTCCCCGCTCCAACCCGAGTGGCGCCAGGTGCGCCCCGCCTCCGCGCCGGGGAGCTGCTCCGCCGTCCGCGTGTCCAAATCGAAGCGGTAGCGGTGCGTCAGCCCGGCCTTCAGCACCCGCCGCACCCCCTTCACCCCAAACGGGATGACGGGCGGCGTCAGCACGGGCGGCGACGGGAAGCGCGGTGCGGGCTGGAGGGGTGCGAGCGAGAGCTTCGCACGAGGAACGTCCCTCGCGGACTCGAGACTCCACAACCCCACCACCGCCAACAGGGCGAGCAGGGTCAGCAGGCTCTTGAGTCGAGGGGTCACGGCACCTGGGATACGGACGCGCGGCCCGTTCCTGGTCGTGCCGTGGGATGACGCAGTGGGAGGGACGAGCGGGCGCTCAGTGCCCGCCGAGCCGCAGCTCCAGCTCCGCCAGCTCGCGCTTCACGGTGGGGTCCGACTCACGCAGGCCCTCCACCTTGCGCACCGCGGAGATGACCGTCGAGTGGTCCTTGCTGAAGCGCGCCGCGATTTCAGGGAAGGAGCTCTTGGTCAGCTTGCGGCTCAGGTACATGGCCACCTGGCGCGCGTGCGCCAGGGCCTTGTGACGGCGGTCCTCCTTCAGCGACTCCACGGTGACTTTGTAGAAGCGGGCCACCTCGCGCTGGATGGCCTCCACGTCCACCACATGCTGGGCGGGGAGGATGTCGCGCAGGACCTCGGCGGCGAACTCCTCCGTCACCGGCTGGCGCGTCAGGCTGTGCACCGCGGACAGCTTCACCAGCGCGCCCTCGAGCTCGCGCACGTTCTTCTGGATGTGCTTGGCGATGAAGTGCGCGACGGAGTCCGGCAGGTCCAGGTTCTCCGCCACCGCCTTCTTCTGGAGGATGGCCACGCGCGTCTCGTACGTGGGCTCGCGGATGTCCGTCATCAGGCCCATGGTGAAGCGACTGCGCAGCCGCTCCTCCAGGCCCGGAATCTCCGCGGGCACCGTGTCGCTGGTGAGGATGATGGCCTTGCCCAGCTCGTAGAGCGTGTTGAAGGTGTAGAAGAACTCCTTCTGCGTCTCCTCGCGCTTGCCCAGGAACTGGATGTCGTCGATGAGCAGCACGTCGCACTCCTCCCGGAACTTGCGCCGGAAGTCGGTCATGCGGTGCTCTCGCACGCTCTCCACGTACTCGTTGGTGAACTGCTCGCTGGAGAGGAACACCACGCGCTGCGAGGGGTCCTTCTCCCAGATGTGGTTGCCCACCGCCTGGAGCAGGTGCGTCTTCCCCAGCCCCGTGCCGCCATAGATGTAGAGCGGGTTGTAGTGGTGGCCCGGCTTGTCCGACACCGCCTGCGCCGCCGCCGCCGGCAGCTGGTTGCTGTCCGCCACCACGAAGGTGCTGAACGTGAACCGGCTGTTCAGGCGCGAGGGCCGGCCCACATTGACCTTCACGGTGGGTGTGGGCGGGAACTGGGGGTCGGGGACGAGTCCCTCGACGACTTCATAGGTCACGGAGGACAGGCCGTTGTCCATCCGGGCCAGGTGTCCCTCCAGCAATCCGCGGTAGTGGTCATCCACCCAGTCGCGGAAGAAACGGTCGGGGACACCCAGGACGAGGGCGTTGTCGCGGACCTCCAGCGCGCGCACCCGGTCCAACCACTGGAGCGCGTACTGACGGCCCTCCTGACGGACGGCCTCCAGCAACTTGTTCCAGAGAATTCCAGCGCTTGGAAGGGGGGCGGAGGCCTGGGCGAGGGCGTTCAAGTGTGTCTCAACCGTGCAAAGCGGGCGGGACTGCGAGCGTCCGGCGGTGCTAACAGAGGGGTCCAGGTGGATCAAGCTATCGACCCAAAGTGGCGCCGCTGAAGGATCTTTTCCGGACCTCACGAATCGGCAACGGACGTGCCGGTTCAGGGCCGTTGTGGGGATCCGCTCCCCTCCCCCCAACCGCTGGGGCCCCGCCCTCTTGGGTTGACTGGGAGTACGGAACGCAAAACGCTCCGAAGCCCTCCGCGAGCCCTTCGAGCGGTGCGCGCGGATCCGCTCCCAGGTTGATCGAAAGAAGGGGTGCCTGGCCGCTCCATATGGATCCACCCAGGCGGCTGTGCGCTCCCGGGAGGATTCGGAGGACTGGAATCCGTTCCCTGGATCTGGAAAATGGGGGCGGTCCTGGTGGTCCTCCGTTGACTTACCCCGGAAATGGGGTTACGGACCCGGCCCTTTCCCTAGTTCAGGTCGCGCCGAAGCCGTAGGAGGCGCCACCCCTCATCAAGGAGTTCGAGCCGTGTCCAAGCGCACGTATCAGCCGTCGAAGCTGCGCCGCAACCGCACCCACGGGTTCCGCAAGCGCAATGGAACCAAGTCCGGCCGCGATGTCCTCAAGCGCCGCCGCGCGAAGGGCCGCAAGCGGCTGGTCGTGTCGGCCGCGAAGAAGTAAGCGAGTCCGCGTGTGAGGGCCGAGGGTGCGACGCCGGGCCGAGAGGGCCCGGCAGACCAGCGCTTCCCCAAGGCCCTTCGCCTGCTCAGCAGGCGTGAGTTCCTCGAGGTGCAGGACGGCGGGCAGAAGCTCCCTTCCGACTGCCTCCTCGCCCTCTACAAGCGCAATGGCCGGGCGTACTCCCGTGTTGGCCTCACCGTGTCGAGCAAGGTGGGAAACGCGGTGGTGCGAGCGCGCCTGAGGCGTGTGCTGCGGGAGCTGTTCCGCAAGCGGCGCACGCAATGGCCCCAGGGCCTGGACGTAGTGTTGGTGGCGCGCTCATCCGCGAAGGAGGCCTCTTTCGTGGCGCTGTCGCGCGCCTTCGACGGTGTCACCCGTAAGCTGCAGCGGCTCCCGCCGGCCGCCGAGCCGAAGCCGAAGGAGCCTCCCCGATGAGCCCGCTCGCCTTCGTCATCTCGCTGCCCATCCGGTTCTACCGGAGGTTCCTGGGGCCGCTGCTCCCGAAGGTGTGCCGCTTCCATCCCTCGTGCTCCACCTACGCCATGGAGGCGCTGGAAAAGCATGGAGGGTTCAAGGGTTCCTGGCTCACCGTGTGGCGCCTGATGCGCTGCCAGCCCTTCCACCCCGGTGGCATCGACCCGGTGCCCTGACGGGGTCTTCACCCCTTGCCGCACCCTCCCCCGCGGGGAGGGACACTTATGAACGATCCGCTCTCGCCCCAGTCGAACGACTCCCAGAAGCGGCTGCTGGTCGCCCTGCTGCTCTCCTTCGCGGTCACCGCCGGATGGATGTTCCTGTTCCCGCCCCCGCCGGCTGCCCCTGGCGCCGATGACGCGGGTGTGGCGGCCGCAGGCACGCAGGACGCTGGCACCCCCGCACAGGCCGCGCAGCCCTCCCCGGGTGATGGCACCCCGCCTCCCCCGGGCGGCACCGTCGCCGAGGCCACCCCGCCGCCTCCCGCCAAGCAGGTGGACTCGCACCGCAAGGAGTCCGTGTACCGGTTCTCCTCCGTGGGCGCGGGCCTGACGTCCGCGGAGCTGCAGGGCGTGAAGATGCGCGAGCAGCACTCGCTGACCCTGGCCCAGGGCTATCAGCAGCTGTTCGGCAAGGAGGTGCCCCCCGCGCCGCAGATGAACCTGGCGCAGCCGGTGCCCAACCAGCCGCTGCCCCTGTCCGTCACCATCGAGGGCCAGAGTCCCCTGGGCGCCGGCGTCCCCTACGCCGTCGACGAGAAGACGGGCGGCGACGTGGAGACCCTCACCTTCACCGGCCGCCAGGGCCCGTGGGAGGTGGTGAAGGTGCTGCAGTGGCCGAAGGAGGGCTTCGAGCTCACGTACACCGTCCAGGTGAAGAACACGTCCGGTCAGGCGCAGAACGGCGAGCTGCTGGTGCACTACGGCCGCGCCATCGACCCGAACTTCGAGCACGCGCCGTCCTTCTTCGGCGGCGTGGGCAACCTGAGCCGCTCCGCGTGCTGGGTGGATGACAAGCTCCACAACATGAACCCGGGCGACGACGCGCTCGACGCGGAGAAGAGCAAGGGTCAGATTCACTTCTTCGGCATCAACCAGCAGTACTTCCTGTCCGCGCTCTATCCGCTGGAGGGGCCGCGCCCCGGCCGCTGCATCCTCGCCGCCACGCCCACCGCGCGTCAGGTCTCCGTGGCCTTCCCGCTGAGCGCGGCCGCGGGTGAGACGGTGACGCTGAAGCTCGGCGGCTACCTGGGCCCCAAGGACCCGGACCTGATGGCCGTGGTGCCCGGACCGGAGCTGCGCAAGGCCGTGGGCCTGGGTGACGCGGCCTTCCACCCGAAGCTCGAGGACACCGTCGACTTCGGCATCTGGGCCGTCATCTGCAAGATTTTGCTGGGCATCATGAAGTTCTTCCACGGCCTCACCGGCAACTGGGGCGTGGCCATCATCCTGCTGACCGTGGTGGTGAAGCTGGTGCTGCTGCCGCTCACCTACCGCTCCATGGTCAGCATGGAAGAGGTGAAGAAGCTCCAGCCGCGCATGGACGAGATTCGCAAGAAGTTCGCGGACAACCGCGAGCAGCAGAACCTCGAAATCATGAAGCTGTACCAGGAGGCGAAGGTGAACCCGCTCGGCGGCTGCCTCCCGCTGCTCATCCAGATGCCGGTCTGGATCGCCCTCTTCACGGCGCTGCGCAACAGCTTCGACCTGTACGGCGAGCCCTTCTTCGGCCCCATCTGGCGGGACCTGACCTACAAGGACCCCACGTACCTGCTGCCCCTGGCGCTGGGCGTGTCGATGATCATCACCCAGAAGATGCAGCCGCAGATGATGGATGCGACCCAGGCGAAGATCATGACCTGGTTCGTGCCCGGCATCTTCACGCTGACGCTGCTGCAGTACCCGGCGGGTCTGTCGCTCTACATCTTCACCAACAACATCTTCTCCATCGCGCAGCAGTACGGGTTGAGGAAGTGGTTGGACCGCAACAAGCCGCAGGCCGGGGGTGGTACGCCGGTGGTCGCGACAGCGGGAGGAAAGCGCAAGTGAGCGAGCAGCCGGTTTCCCAGCAGGCTCCCGTCGCCGGGGGCGCGGATTTGCGCCCCCGCGTGGAGAAGCTCCTCGGTGACATCCTGGGCCTGATGGGCTTCCCGGCCCGCCTGGACATGCAGGACGCGGCGGACGGCAGCCTGTCCGTCGCGCTGCACTTCGAAGCGGGGCCTCCGCCCGGCGTCGAGCAGGGCCGCCGCAGCCAGGTGCTGGATTCGCTCCAGTTCCTGCTCAACAAGATGCTGCACCGCCCGGGCGTCGACCGGCGCTGGGTGGTGCTGGGCTGTGGCGCGCACCCGGAGCCCCGGCAGCGTCGCGAGCCGCAGCAGCCGCAGGCCGCCGCGGAGAAGGCCCCCGCGCAGCAGGCGGCGGCTCCGGCACCCAAGGCGCAGGCGGCGCCGCCTCCCCCTCCCGCGAAGCAGCAGGCGCAGCGTGGGGCGGACAAGCAGGCGCAGCGTGGGGCGGCGTCCAAGGCGCAGGCGGATGGGGACGAGCGGACGCTGGCGGTGGAGGAGGATGCCGCGCTGCGAGAGGCGGTCCGCAAGCTCGCGGAGAAGTCCGCCAGCCTGGGGCGCTTCTACGCGCTCGCCGCGATGAAGCAGGACGACCGCGCGCGCGTGCTGAAGGCGGTAGAAGGAGTGGTGGGGTTGAAGGTCGCGGCCGAGGGTGAGGGCCGCAACCGCCGAGTGGTGTTCACGCCGGAGAAGCCCGCGCCGCTGCCCAAGCGGAGCCTGCTGCCGGACGATGACGAGGACGACTTCGACGAGTGAGGGCGTGCATGGGCAAGGCGAAGGGTCTCAAGGACAAGCTGTACGGCGCGGCGGTGCTGAAGATGAGCTTCCGCCTGCGCGGCGATGAGGAGTCCCCCGCCTTCCGCTTCGTCTACCCGGGCGTGCTCCGGGACTTGGACATCGAGGACGCGGCGGTGGAGAAGTACATCGAGGAGAACCGCGAGGCCGTCGAGAAGGCCGCCCGTGGCTCCACGCCCCCGATGGGGCCTCGGTAGCGCTGACTCGAGCGCTTCCGGGGATGCGAGTCCCCGGCAGCGTGCCGAACGGCCGCCGTCTTCCGCTGACATGACGTCCGTCTCCCCCACCATCGTCGCCCTGGCCACCGCGCCCACCGCGGGGGCCGTGGGCATCCTCCGGTTGTCGGGCCCCGCCGCGTTGGAGGTGGGTCGTCGGCTGGCGCCGGGCATCCCCGCGGAGCCGACGCCGCGTCACGCGTACCTCGCGACCTTCGTGGACGCGGCAGGGCGGGCGCTGGATGAGGGGCTCTTCCTGTACTTCCGTGCGCCGGCCTCGTTCACGGGCGAGGACGTGGTCGAGCTGCAGGCGCATGGGAGCCCGCGTCTGTTGCAACTGTTGTTGGCGCGCGCGCTGGAGGATGGGCTCGCGCGGCTGGCGATGCCGGGGGAGTTCACTCGACGGGCGTTCCTGAACGGGCGCATCGACCTGACGCGCGCGGAGGCGGTGGCGGACCTGGTGGCCGCGGACTCGGAGTCCGCCGTGCGCGCGGCCGCGGCTGGGTTGTCCGGGGCGCTGAGTGAGCGGGTTCGCGCGTTGGAGGAGCCGCTGCGCGCGCTGCACGCGGACCTGGAGGGCGTGCTCAACTTCCCGGATGAGGCCGAGGGCGCGGACGAGGATGCTGGGGCGCGCGTCCAGGCACTGCGTGCGCAGGCAGAGGCGCTGATTGCCGAGGCGGGCCATGGCCGGCTGGTGCGCCGGGGCGCGCGCGTGGCGCTGTTCGGACCGGTCAACGCGGGCAAGTCCACGCTGTTCAACCGGCTGGTGGGCGAGGCGCGCGCGCTCGTGGACGACGAGCCCGGGACGACGCGCGATGCGCTGGAGGCCCGTGTCGAGTGGCGTGGTCTGGGCGTGACGTTGTTCGACACCGCGGGCCTGCGCGAGACGCCGGGCCGGGTGGAGGCGCTCGGCATCGCGCGCACGCGGGAGCTGCTCTCGGGCGTGGACCTGGCCGTGCTGGTGCTGCCGCCGGGGACGGCCGAGGCGGACGCGGAGCGCTGGCTCGCGGAGGCCGGTGCCACGCCCGTGCTGCGCATCGACGGCAAGTGCGATGTCGATGCGCGGTCCTCGGCGATGACTGAGGTGCGCGTCGTGGAGGCGCGCTCGGACGATTCGAGGCCCACGTCTCCCCGCACGGGTGTCGACGCAGTCCAGGGCTCCGCGAGCACCGAGTCGCCTTCGACTCCGCGAGCCCCTTTCACGAGCCCATGGGATGCCACGTCACCACCGGGCACCCCACCCCGCCTCCGCGTCAGCGGACTCACGGGCGAGGGCGTGGACACCCTGCGTGAAGCGCTCCTCTCTCGACTGTGGGGCGGCGGCACGCCCTCGGCGGTCGCCCTCGTGTCCGAGCGTCACGCCGATGCCCTGCGTCGCGCCTCCGAGGCGCTGTCCCGCGCGGAATCCGCGTCGCGCCTGTCCACCCTGGAGGTCGTCTCAGGCGAGGTGGCCCTCTCCCTGGAAGCCCTCGGCGAAGTGTCCGGAACCTCCGCTTCCGAGGCGCTCATCGACGCAATCTTCCAGCGGTTCTGCATCGGAAAGTGACGCACCGCCGCACGGCCCAGGCCGTGTCAGACCCCTCCCTAGAATGCCGCCCTCAACCGCCGCACTTTCGGAGGCGCTGTGACGGAAGGCATCATCCACCTGGCGAACCACTCCATGCTCCAGGCCCTGCCCGCGGGCTGGGTCGGAGAGATACTGGACGAGGAGCTCGTGGCTTCTCCCAGGCTGACGCCCGCTCAAACCCGCGCCGCCTTCATGCTGGGCGTGGAGCTGGGTGAGCAACTCGACCGGCGCCGAGGTGGCAGCGGACGCTGGTGCTTCCTGCGCGCCCCCGAGCTGCGCTTGGGGCCCGACGTGCTCGTGCCCGACGTGGCGGGTTGGCGTCGCGACCGGGTGTCGTCCCCTCTCGACCCGGACGTGCCCTTCCTCACCCTGGCGCCGGACTGGGTCTGCGAGGTGCTCGCCCCGTCCACCGTCGCCCTGGACCGCACGCGCAAGCTGCCCCTCTACGCGCGCCAGGGCGTCTCCCACGTCTGGCTGGTGGACCCGGCCGCGCGCACGCTGGAGACCTACCAGCGCGTCAAGCGAGGCTGGCTCCTCACCGGCTGCTACGACTCGGACGCGCTCGTGCGGGCCGAGCCCTTCACCTCCGCCCCCGTGGAGCTCGAGTCGCTGTGGCTCCCCGAGTCCTCCCTGGCCAACGTCTCCGCGATGCTCTCCGCGGTGCCGTGAGGTCCGCGCGCCTCAGCTGGCGCGCCTGAGAAACGTGGCGTCGACGGGCGCACCGGCCAGTCGACGCACCGTCCTGAGCAGCAGCTCCGCGTCCACGGGCGCGGCCACGAAGCCCCGCGCCCCCACCGCCTGCGCCCGGGGCAGGTCCACCTCGGGCGTCTTGCCCGCGGCCACCACCTGCGCGCCCACCCTTCGGCCCAGCGCCTCCAGCGACGGCAGCGGCGCCACCACCACCTGCGCCTCGCTCGACGCCAAGAGCTCCTCGGTGCTCGCCACCCGCGCGGTGAAGCCCGCCCCCGTCAGCACCCGCACCAGCCCCGACGCCGCCTGAGCGCCCCAGCCGTACACCAGCACCTGCGCCAGCGCCTCCGCGGGCGCCGCCGTCACCGTGGGCAGCTTCGTCTGCGAGGGCGTGCGAGGCCGGGGCACCGCCGCCACCACGGGCCGGGGCCGCGCCGTCTCCTCTTCCAGCGAGGACAACAAGGGCAGCTCACCCTCGGAGGGCACCACGGGCGGCGCCATGTTCGTCAGCTCCGCCATGCTGCCGCTGAGCACCATGGGCATCTGCTCGTCGGCCTCCGGCAGGGAGAACCCCTCCATTCCAGGACGACGGGGCGCGACCTCCGTCTCACCCCGGTACATCCGGCCGATGGCGCGGCGGATGGACGCGTCCGTGGCCAGCCTCGCCACCACCCGCGTCCGACCGGTCACGCTCTTCACCGCGTCCACCGACGCCAGGCTCGCCGGCGCGGCGATGGCCACCACCAGCGTGTCCCGGGGAGCGTGTCCCTCCAGCCGCAGCGGCACCACGCGGTGTGTCTCCGCCACCCGCTCCGGAATCAGGCGCGCCAGGGCCGCCTCGGGAGGCTGCGCGTCCAGGTCCACCGTCTGCATCCCCACCTGCTCCGCCAGCGCCTCCAACACCTGCTCTGCCGTGCAGAAGCGCTGGTCCACCACCACCTGCCCCAGCGGAACCCCCCACTTGCGCTGGTACGCCAACGCGGAGTGGAGCTGCAGCGCATCCATCATCCCGCGCTCGAGCAGGATGTCCCCCAGTCGCTTCTTCATGATGCCTTGCTCCTCAGGCCCCCCACGGCGGCCCCCTGCCCCTGGGAACGCATGCGTCCCGGAAACTTGAGTGTTCTCTACGCCCGCACCGCCCGCGCGGCTTGCTCCGCCGCGACAGATGGTTCCACGTCCGCGACATCTGCAAGGAAGGGGCCCGATGCCCCACCCGTCATGACGCGTCGTCACGTCTCGAATTGAAACGGAGCACGTCCACGAAAGGTCTGTCGTGGCGAAAGGCAGACACGCCGAGGCGGGAAGGACTCACTCACCTCGGCGACCCGAGCGTCCAGGCGTCACGCCCGCGCGTCCATGAGGCACGCGCGGACATGTCCTGGCGTGTCGCGGACGACTACCAGCGCGTCTGGGGCATCGGCGCGTGGAGCGAGCCACGCTCGGGTGCGAAGACACCCATGCGCACGCCCACCTCGTGCACCACGCGCGTGGCCTCCACCAGCGGCGCCCACGGCGTCGAGAGTGACGTGGTGGCGGAGGCGTCGTCGTCGCTGTTGTCGCCCGTCTCCCCCAGCATGGAGGACAGCACCTCCGCGGGGCTCTTCTTGCGAGGGTACTCCTCGACCCGGACCTTGGCGTCGGCCGGAAGCTTCGCGGCCTCGCGCGCCAGCTCCAGCGCCTTGGGGTAGCCGCCGAGCGCGTCCACCAGGCCGTTCTCCAGCGCGTCCTCGCCCGTCCACACGCGGCCCTTGGCCAGGCCCTGGAGCTTCTCCACCGGCATCTTCCGGGCGCTCGCCGCGCGCGTGGTGAAGTCCGTGTAGATGCGGTCCAGCTCCGCGTCCACGCGCGCCTGCTGCTCCGGCGTGTAGTCGGCGTCCGTGCTGGCCAGCGTGGCGTTCTTCCCGAAGGCCACCGTGTCGAAGTTGACGCCCAGCTTCTCCCAGAAGCCGTTGGTGACGAACTTGCCCGTGTACACGCCGATGCTGCCCGTGAGCGTGCCGGGCTGGGCGACAATCTTGTCCGCGTCCATGGCGAAGTAGTAGCCGCCGCTGGCCGCGTACGTGCCCATGGTGGCGATGACGGGCTTGCCCGCCTCGCGAGCGCGCTGCACCTCGCGGCGCACGGTGTCGCTGGCCACGTAGCTGCCGCCCGGGCTGTCCACGCGGAAGATGATGGCCTTCACCTGCGAGTCCTGCGCCGCCTTGCGCAGCGCCGCCGCCACGCTGTCACCGCCGAGCGCCTGCTCACCGAACGGGCTGGAGTCGCTCCGGCCGCGCGAGATGGTGCCCACGCCGTGGACGAGCGCGATGGTGTCGCCCGTGGTGTTCGGCCGGCCCACGCGGTCCAGGTACTTCTTCACGTACAAGAGCTCCGCGCCCTCGCCCGCGGCGGCCTTCTGCGCGGCGTAGACCTCGTCACGGTAGAGCAGCCCGTTGAGCAGCTTGCCGTCCACCGCCTCCGGCGCGAGCAGCGGCGCCCGGTCGATGAGCGCGCGCACCTCCTCCTCCTTCAGCCCGCGACCCTCGGCGATGCCGCGCACCATCTGCCCGTAGAGGCTGCCCGCGAAGCGCTCCGTGGCCAGCAGGTGCTCGGGCGTGTAGCCCTGCTCGGTGTAGCTGTTGACCGCGTTCTTGAACTCGTAGCGCTTGTCGAAGCGCGGCTTGACGCCCAGCTTCGCCAGCGCGTCGCGCGCGAAGGGCGTCTCGAACGCGAGGCCGATGACATTCACGCTGCCGGACGGCTGCATGTAGATTTCATCGAAGGCCGACGCGAAGTAGTACGCGCCCGTCGCGTTGCCCTCCTCGCCGAACGAGTCCGTGTAGGCGATGGCCTTCTTGCCCTTGGCGCGGAACGCCTTCACCGCGTCGCGCACCTCCTGTGTCGTCGCGGGGCTGCCGGGGCTGGTGCCCACGCGCACCACCAGCGACTTCACCCGTGAGTCCTCGCCCGCCTTCTCCAGCGCGTCCACCACGTCGCGCACGGTGAGCGGGTCCTCGCCGAAGGCCCCGGCCAGCGAGTCGGCGGAGACGTTCTCCGCGAGCGGCTGCGACAGGTCCAGCTCCAACACGAGGTTGGACGGCACGCTGGGGCGGCTCGAGGACGCGAGCACCACCAGGGCCACCAGGCCCACCACGAAGAGGACGGACATCGCGCCGATGAAGGCCAGCGCGCCGATGAGAAAGCGTTTCATCCGAGGGAAGCTCCTGGTCCGCGCAAGGGACTCGAATCCTGCAGCGGTCCTTACTACTTAACGGGCCAGCGCGCCGATGCTTGCACGCCGCTTCGTGTCACCCCGCCGTCCGAGCGACATTCCAGGGGCCGGGCGACGGGGCGCTCGTCCCGGGCCCGCGCGTCCCGGACCGCGCATCCCCATTCTTCCAGGGGCCCCGAGGTGACAGGCTGCCTGCGCCTCGGGTGCGGGCCCGTACGAGACTAGGAGGAGCGCATGCGGACGCGGAAGCTGGGGTCATCCGACCTGGACATCACCCCCCTGGGCTTCGGGGCCTGGGCCATTGGAGGGGGCGGTTGGCAGTTCGGCTGGGGCTCGCAGGACGACGCGAAGTCCATCGAGGCCATCCGGCGCGCGCTGGACTCGGGCATCAACTGGATAGACACCGCCGCGGTGTATGGACTGGGGCACTCGGAAGAGGTGGTGGCGCGCGCGCTCGAGGGACGGAGTCAGCGGCCGTATGTCTTCACCAAGTGCGGCATGGTCTGGGACGCGCAGGGGCGCATCTCCAAGGTGCTCAAGGCGGACTCGGTGCGCCGCGAGTGTGAGGCTTCGCTGCGCCGGCTGAAGGTGGACGCCATCGACCTGTACCAGTTCCACTGGCCGGTGGAGTCGTTGGAGGAGATTGAAGAGGGCTGGAAGGTGATGGAGGCCTTGAAGCGCGAGGGGAAGATTCGCTGGGCGGGCGTGAGCAACTTCGACTCGAAGCAGCTCGAGCGCATCCGGGGCATCGCGCCTCCGACGTCACTCCAGCCGCCCTACTCCCTCATCCACCGCGACATCGAGAAGGACACCCTGCCCTTCTGTGAGCGGCACGGCATCGGCGTCATCGCCTATTCGCCCATGGCCTCCGGCCTGCTGACGGGCGCGATGACTCGCGAGCGCGTGGCGGGCTTTCCCCAGGACGACTGGCGCCGAAAGAGCTCCGACTTCCAGGAGCCGAAGCTGACGCGCAACCTGGAGCTGGTGGAGCTGCTCCGGAAGGTGGGCCAGCGACATGGACGCTCGCCCGCGGAGGTGGCCATCGCGTGGACGCTGCGAAACCCCGTCGTCACGGGCGCCATCGTCGGCGCGCGCAGCGCCGAGCAGGTGGATGGCTTCATCCAGGCCGGGGACTTCCGTCTCACCACGGACGAGGTGCGCGAAATCGAGGACTTCCTCCGGGGACAGCGCGCGTCCTAGGACCGCGCGTCGAGTTCCACCTCGACGGGCGGACGGATGCCGAAGGGGTGCAGGTGGCAGTTGGACACGTTGAGGAAGCGTGTCGGCACGTCGGGGAGGGACTGCTCGCCCGGGGACTCGTGGATGTGTCCGTAGACGTGGAGGCGCGGACGGACCTGCTTCACGCGGGTGAGCAGGTCCTCGCAGCCCACGTGCGCGCCGAGGAACGTGCGGTCCCCCAGGCACTTGGGAGGTCCGTGGGTGACGAGCACGTCGAGCCCCTCGGGGATGAGGTCCCAGTGCGTGCGGATGTCGGCGCCACGCTCGCGGTTGAAGGCCATGCCGCCGAAGCGGGGCGTCACCGGTGAGCCCCAGACGCGCAGGCCGCGGACGAGCACCTCCTCATCGTCGAGGTAGTGCACCCCCGCCTCGTGCGCGAGCCTCCGCGTCAGCTGCGGGTCGCGCTCGCAGATGAAGTCATGGTTGCCGGCGACGAACACCTTCTCGCGCGCGGGACAGCGGGAGAACCAGCCGAGGAAGGACTCCAGCTCCTCCTGCTTGCCCCGGCGGGAGAAGTCACCCGCGTGGATGAGCACGTCGCACACGGGGACCTCGAGTTCCTCGTGTCGTCGATGCGTATCGGAGATGAGCACCAGCTTCATGCGTCGCCCCTTGCGGACCTGAGGGGCGACGCTACACCGACGTGAAGGGAGCCGCGTGGAGTTCCCCTCACGGTGTCACCGGCGGGTCAGTTCTTGAGCAGCCTGGTCAGGATGCTCTCGTGCGCCTGGAGGCGCTTGTCGGTGGTGTCCTGCTCCACCGAGAGCCGGGCCACCTTCTCGTTGACGTGGAACAACCCCCGACGCATCTCCGAGGCGTTGATGCCCATGGTCGCGGCGAGCTTCGCGAGCGTCTCCACGGACTCCTCGAAGCCCGCGCGCACCAAGCGGAGGTCCCGGGAGAAGAGGTCCATGCGCTCGTTCATCTCCTCGTAGAGGCGGTCCGAGCGCTGGAGCTTGACCTCAATGGCCTGGTACCCGCTCTCCATGATGCCGAGTCGGGAATCGATGGCATCGATGCGCTTGTCCATGGAATCGAGCCTTCTGTCGATGCCATCCAGTCTTTCATGCACGGCCTCCATCTTCCGCTCCAGGGAGATGACCTTCACCTCCAAGGTCTCCACCTTCTGCTTGAGCAGAATCACGTCTTGTTTCAGCTCATGGACGTCGAGGCGGATCTCCTTGACGTCTTGCTTCAAGACACCGACGTCGCCCTTCAATCCCGCGACGTCCCCCTTCAATCCAGTGACGTCGCCCTTCAGCCCGCTGACTTCCTGTCGCGTCTCCCCGATGGCCACGTGATGCTCGTGGACCAGCTCTCTCAGCTCGCCGTACTCCCGCTGCACCGCCTGGAATGACTGCCTGAAGTCCGCGTGGCTCCGGTCCAGCGCGTCCAGGTTCACCCGCGTCCTGTCCATGTGCTGCGACAGCTTCGCGATGGCCGCGAGCGACTCCTCGTGCGCCTTGCGCAGGCGCTCCTTCAGCTCCTCCATCTCCCGTTGGTACATCGGCCCCAGTCCCCCACCGTCATTGCGCGCCATCTCAACGTCCTCCTTCGAGCGACCCCATGTCGCTTTCCAGGTGGAAGGCACCCTACCAAGCCGACCTGACATGGAGGCAAGACGATGGACTACCTCAAGGGTAGTCACGGGAAAACGCGACGAACCCGCCGCGAACCCCGGGAGCGCGCCCCTCCCCTGTCAGACCGAGGACGCCTTCCTGGAGGAAGTGCTGGCTTCCGGGATGGCGGAGGGGGTGTGCCGGGTTAGAAGCGCCGTGCACTTCCTGAAGACCCGCGAGGACCGCATGAAGCGTCGTACCCCGCTTTCCCTGCTGGCGCCCCTGATGCTGGTGGCCAGCCAGCCCGTCTGGGCCCAAGCCCCTGCCCCCTCCCCTTCCGCCGCCAAGGCCCCCGCCCCCGCCGCGAAGGCCACCACCCCCGCCACCAAGGCTGGCTCGCTCTCCCCCGTGACGAGCGTGGAGGGCATCACCGAGTACCGCCTGCCCAATGGCCTGCGCGTGCTGCTCTTCCCCGACCCGACCAAGCCCAACGTCACCGTGAACGTGACGTACTTCGTGGGCAGCAAGCACGAGGGCTACGGCGAGACGGGCATGGCGCACCTGCTCGAGCACCTGCTGTTCAAGGGCACGCCCACCACGAAGAACGTGCCCCAGGCGCTCACCGAGCGCGGCGCCCGCCCCAACGGCACCACGTGGCTGGACCGCACCAACTACTTCGAGACCCTGCCCGCCACCGACGAGAACCTCCAGTGGGCGCTCTCGTTCGAAGCCGACCGCATGGTCAACAGCTTCATCGCGAAGAAGGACCTCGACAGCGAGATGACGGTCGTCCGCAACGAGTTCGAGTCCGGTGAGAACGACCCGGGCAGCATCCTCCAGGAGCGCGTGCTCAGCGCCGCGTACATCTGGCACAGCTACGGCAAGTCGACCATCGGCGCGCGCTCCGATTTGGAGAACGTCCCCATCGACCGGCTCCAGGCGTTCTACCGGAAGTACTACCGCCCGGATAACGCGCTGCTCGTCGTCGCCGGCCGCTTCGACGAGGCCAAGGCGCTGGGCTACATCCAGGACACCTTCGGCAAGCTGAAGAAGCCCGCCGAGCCCGTGCCCGCCACGTACACCGCCGAGCCCACCCAGGACGGCGAGCGCGAGGTGACGCTGCGCCGCGTGGGCGACAACCCCATGCTCGCCAGCGTGTACCACGTGCCCGAGGGCGCCCACCCGGACTTCGCCGCCATCGACGTGCTGACGCTGGCCATGGGGCACAACCCCTCGGGCCGGCTCTACAAGTCGCTGGTGGAGGGCAAGAAGGTCGCGAAGGTGTCCGCGTACAACCTCCAGTTCCGCGACCCGGGCGTCATCGGCTTCAGCGCGGAGCTGCGTGAAGGCCAGCCGCTGGGCCCCGCGCGCGAGGCGCTCATCAAGAACGTGGAGGAGGCCGCTCGCAAGCCCTTCACCGAGGAGGAGGTCACCCGCGCGAAGACGACGCTGCTGAAAATCATGGAGCTGACGCTCAACAACTCCGAGCGCGCCGCCATCGGCCTGTCCGAGTGGGCCGCCACCGGCGACTGGCGCCTGATGTTCCTGCACCGCGACCGCATCGAGGCGGTGAAGCCCGAGGACGTCACCCGCGTCGCCACCACGTACCTCAAGTCCTCCAACCGGACGATGGGCTCGTTCGTGCCCACGGCGAAGCCGGACCGCTCGGAGATGCCGGCGCCGGTGGAGCTGGCGAAGGTGCTGGAGGGCTACAAGGGCCGCGCCGCCGTGACGCAGGGCGAGGCGTTCGACCCCTCCCCCGCCAACGTGGAGGCGCGCGTGCAGCGCGGTGAGCTGCCCGGCGGCATGAAGTACGCGCTGCTCTCCAAGAAGACGCGCGGCGAGATGGTGAACGCGTCGCTGTCCTTCCACTGGGGCACCGAGGCCACGTTGCGCGGCAAGTCGGACGCGGCGGCGTACACGGGCCGCATGCTGATGCGCGGCACCCAGAAGCGCACGCGCTCGCAGCTGCAGGATGAACTCGACAAGCTCAAGGCCCGCGTGAGCGTGGACGGTGGGCTGTCCGGGGCCTCGGCCAACATCGAGTGCCCGCGCGCCAGCCTCCCCAAGGTGCTGGAGCTGGTGGCGGAGGTGCTGCGCCAGCCCGCGTTCGACGCGAAGGAGTTCGCGCTGCTCAAGCAGGAGCGCCTGGCGGACCTGGAGGCCCAGCGCAGCGAGCCGGAGACGCAGGGCAGCATCGCCTTCTGGCGCACGCTGTCGGGCCACTACCCGAAGGGCCACCCGTACTACGTGCCCACGCTCGACGAGCGCATCGCCGGCGCGAAGAACACCACGCTCGAGCAGGCGCGCGCCTTCCACAAGCAGTTCTATGGCGGCTCCAACGCGGAGCTGGCCGTCGTCGGTGACTTCGAGCCGAAGGAGCTGACGGGCGTCGCGAGCAAGCTCTTCGGCGGCTGGAAGAGCCCGGCGAAGTACGAGCGCGTGCCGGAGGTGTTCAACGACGTGGGCGCCAAGGCCCTGGTCCTGGAGACGCCGGACAAGGCGAACGCGTACTACTACGCGGGACAGACGCTGCAGCTTCGCGACCAGGACGAGGACTGGCCCGCGCTGATGCTCGGCAACTTCGTGCTGGGCGGCGGCTTCCTCAACTCGCGGCTGGCCACGCGCATCCGTCAGAAGGACGGCCTGTCCTACGGCGTCGCCAGCAGCCTGAACCCCGGTGACATCGACGCGGTGGGCACGTTCATCACGTACGCCATCTACGCGCCGGAGAACGCGGGGCGGCTGGAGCTGGCCATGCGCGAAGAGGTGACCAGCGCGCTGCAGAAGGGCTACTCCGCCGAGGAGCTCGAGAAGGCCCGCGCGGGTCTGCTCGAGTACCGCCAGGCGGGACGCGCGCAGGACGGGGGCCTGGCGCGCAGGCTCGCCAGCTACCTGTACCTGGGCCGCACGCTCACCTTCGACGCGGAGGTGGAGCAGAAGCTCGCGAAGCTCAAGCCGGAGGACGTGCGCCAGGCCATGGCGCGACACGTGGACTGGACGAAGGTCACCCAGGTGAAGTCCGGTGACTTCGTCGGCGCGGAGAAGAAGGTCAAGGCGCCCGCCGCTCCGTGATGACCTGAAGACGCGCGCTCTCGCGTCACCCGCCCCGAGGTGCCCGCCGTGGCGCCTCGGGGTTTTTCATGTCCGCGTGGCGTGAATCAGGAGCGGCGTGGAAGCGGACCTCGTCACCGTCCTATTTCGAGGCGCCTTCCTGCTCCTTCTTGATGATGCCGTTACACAGGCCAATGCATTCGTCGCAGATCCTCACGTCGTTGCCCACGATGAGATGCCGCACCTCTCGCTGGTACTTCTCGCAGAATGAGCATTGGAGGTGGATGCCGGGCAGAAACCCATGCATCTCGTTGGCGATGGTGCGGATCCACGAAGCGCCCCAGGTCGCCAGGGACTTCTCCTCGTCGTAGGGAAGGCCCGGAGCGGAGCGGTCCCATTCGTTGACCGTGTGCCTCTCCACTCGAGCCCAACTCCCATCCGGCGCCACATCCAGGGCCCAGGTCCCAGGCTTGCGTTTCCCGTCCTCGTAGGCGCCCACATGCACCACCCGGTCTCCTGGACCGAGCACCGCATAGAGCCCTTCCTTGCGGTCGAACGAGACGCCCTCCGGCAGACACGAGCGGTCGAGCCTGTCCTTCTTGTCCATGCGATGGCTCCCCTTCCCGCGAGACGGATGGAGCAGCGGACCTGCGTCGGTGCGGGAACCCGGAGGTCCACACACGACGTTAGCCCTTTCATGCGAGGCTTTCTCGCGGGTGGACTCCGTCCCGTGCGGGCTACGGCCTCACGCCGCCACGGTGGGCTCCGGCTTCGCCGCGCCCGAGCGATGCCGCAGGAACGCGCACAGCCACGCGAGCGTCGCCGCCGCCGCCAGCACCCCGCCCATGGGACGCGCGGTGCCGTCATCGAGCGCGCTCACCGCCCACGACGCCGTGGCCGCCGCGGCGAACTGGAGCGCGCCCAGGAGCGCGGACGCGAGCCCCGCGTGCGCGGCATGGCGCTCCAACGCGATGGCCACCGAGTTGGGCCCCACCAACCCAATCGTCGGGACGAACAGGAACAGCGCCGCCGCCAGTCCCCACAGGCCCCCTGCCCCACTCCACGTCACGGCGAAGACGACCAGCGCCGTGAGCCAGCACCACGTCAATGCCAGACGCAGCATCCGGTGCAACGGGATGACGCCGAGCAGCTTGCGATTGAGCTGCGCCATGGCCACCAGCCCCACCGCGTTGGCGCCGAAGAACCAACCGAAGCTTTGCTCCGGCACGCCATGCAGCGTGATGAACACGAAGGGCGACCCGGCGATGTATGCGAACATCCCCGCGTACGCGAAGCCGCCCGCGAGCGCCGGGCCGACGAAGTCCGCGTCCTTCAACAGCGCCCCCAACTGCGAGCGCACGCTGCGCGGCCCCGAGTGCGCGGGCGCCGTCTCCGGCAGCACCCGCACCGTGGCCACCAACGCCACCACGCCGATTCCCGCCAGCAACACGAAGATGGCGCGCCAGCTCGTGTACTGGAGCACCAGCCCTCCCAGCAGCGGCGCGAGCACCGGCGCCACGCCCACCACCAACATCAACCGAGACATCGTCCGCGCCGCGTCCGCGCCGGACCACAAGTCGCGCACCACCGCGCGCGGCGCCACCAGCGCCACCGCCCCACCCAATGCCTGGAAGAAGCGCATCGCCACCAACGCCGTCGCCGAGGGCGCGAGCGCGCAGCCGAGCGAGCCCAGCACGTACACCGCCAGCCCCACGTACAAGGGCCGCGTGCGTCCGAAGCGGTCAATCAACGGCCCCGTGAAGAGCTGCCCCAGCGCCAGCCCCGCGAAGCACGAGGCGAGCGTGAGCTGGATGACCGAGGCCGACGAGTGCAGGTCCTCCGCGATGCGCGGCAGCGCGGGCAGGTACATGTCGATGGACAGCGGCGCGAACGCGGTGAGCGTCCCCAACAGCAGCTCCATCGACAACGTGCCCGAGGGGGGCGACTTCTTCGTGAGCGGGTTCATGCCAACTCGAGCGTGAGGCGCGCCCTCGTGGGGCGTGCGCGTCCATCAGGGCTCCGGGCCTCGCACGGTCGCTCGCGCGCGGCGCGTGGGGCGACCTGTCGGGGAGGACCTCGGAGTGGCTTCATCGTGAGCGGTGTGGATAGCGGCGCGGACGTTGGCTGACCAGCACTCCCCACCGTCAACGGTGTGTTCCCCGCCGCGAACAATCCCAGCCTCCTAGGCACTGGCTTCCGGGGAAGCGCCCGCCTCCCACCTCCACCCCCAGGAGCCCCGTTCGGCGGAAGCCGGCATGTCAGACCCTCCGGTTATTCATATCCCCGTCGCGCACACGGAGGCGCAGGGCCTCCCAAGAGACTCGAGCTCTCCGTAGCGCCCTCACCGCACGGCCAAGGCTCGCCCTCCGTGTGTGCGACGCCTGTAGGGGCAACAGACGAGGGGCGGTACGCCCGCTCGTGAAGAGGGGGACTTGGAGCGACCGCGCGGGGACGCGAGGCGCTCGACAGCAGGACCGGCGAGCCCGAGGAGGCCCGCCCGACATTCTTGGATTCGCCATCCACGCCGAGGGGGGAAGCCCGTCGTACGGGACTGAACCTCACGGAGGATGGCCGGTGCGCGCGAGGCAGGCAGCTCCTCAACCCCTCCCACTGCCCGCCTCGCGCGCTCCCGTAAACCTTCCCTTTGCTTGCCAAGGGCGTCCGCCGGAGACATACGGACACGCACGGTCGCGGCGCGCCCGGAGCCAGGGTGCTCGGGGCGCCATGACGGAATGCTCGGGCCCGGTCAGGTCCCCAGGCCTTCCGGCGACCCTCGTGAGCGATGGGACTCCGGTACGACGTCATCGTGGTGGGCCTGGGCCATGCCGGCAGCGAGGCGGCGCTCGCGTGCGCGCGGCTGGGCCTCTCGACGCTGGCCGTGACGCTGAAGCGCGAGCGCTCCGCGGTGATGAGCTGCAACCCCGCCGTGGGCGGCACCGCCAAGGGCCACCTGGTGCGCGAGCTGGACGCGCTCGGCGGACAGATGGGCCGCGTGGCCGACCTGGCCGGCACGCACTTCAAGATACTCAACGCCTCCAAGGGCCCCGCCGTCCAGGCCACGCGCATCCTCTGCGACCGCGAGCAGTACGCCGCGCTGATGCAGGACGTCCTCTTCCACACCCCGAACCTCACCGTGCGCGAGGGCGAAGTCTCCGCGCTGGTGACGGAGGGTGGCCGGGTGACGGGCGTGCGGATGGGCGACGGCGCCGACGTGGCCGCGTCCGCGGTGGTGCTCACCACGGGCACGTTCCTCCAGGCGCTGATGCACGTGGGCGAGAAGAAGGAGGTCGGCGGACGGCTCGGGGACGACGCGGCCAAGGGCCTGTCGGATTCGCTGCGCGGCTTGGGCTTCACGCTGGGCCGCTTCAAGACGGGGACTCCGGCCAGGCTCGCGCGCGCGAGCATCGACTGGGACCGCGTGGAGCCGCAGCCCGGTGACTTCCCGCCGCGCCCGTTCTCCTGGCGCACGCGCGTGGAGCAGGCCTCGGGAGTGCCGTTCCCTCGGCAGCGCGAGGTGACGTGCGGCATGACGCAGACGACGCTCGAGACGCATCGGGTGCTGCGCGACAACCTGCACCGCTCGCCGCTGTACCAGGGGGAGATTGTCGGCCGGGGCCCGCGCTACTGCCCGTCGCTGGAGGACAAGGTGGTGCGCTTCGCGGACCGCCAGCGGCACCAGGTGTTCCTCGAGCCCGAGGGGCCGGACTCCCCACTCGTGTACCCGGCGGGGCTGTCCACCAGCCTGCCCGCGGACGTGCAGCTCGACTTCCTGCGCACCATCCCCGGGCTGGAGAAGGTGGAGGTCGTGCGCTTCGGCTACGCGGTGGAGTACGACTACTCGCCGCCCACGCAGCTGCACCCCACGCTGGAGACCAAGTCCGTCGCGGGCCTGTACTTCGCGGGGCAGCTCAACGGCACCTCCGGCTACGAGGAGGCCGCCTTCCAGGGCCTGTGGGCGGGGCTCAACGCGGCGCTCCGGGTGAAGGGTGAGCCGGCGCTGGTGCTCGGCCGAGACGAGGCGCACGGCGCGGTGCTGGTGGACGACCTGGTGACCAAGGGCGTGGACGAGCCGTTCCGCATGTTCACCAGCCGCTCCGAGCATCGGCTCAAGCTGCGCGAGGGCAACGCGGACCTGAGGCTGGCGCGTCACGGGCACCGCGTGGGGTTGTTGCCGCGTGAGGCGTTGGAGCGAGCGGAGGCGCGGCAGCGCGCGGTGACGGAGGAGGTCACGCGGCTCAAGCGCTCGGGGCTGGCGGCGCGGCTGAAGCGGCCCGAGGTGACGTACCTGTCGCTGGGGGAGGGGAGGGCGGACTGGCCCTCGGTGGGCGAGGACGTGGCCGAGGAGGTGGAGGTGGAGGTGAAGTACGAGGGCTACATCGCCCAGGCCGCGCGGGCTGCGGCGCGCGAGTCGGAGGCCACGGACCGGTGGCGGATTCCGGAGGGCTTTCGCTTCGGCGAGGTGCGGGGGTTGAGCAAGGAGGCGGCGGAGAAGCTGGCCTCGCACCGGCCCTCGACGGTAGGGCAGGCCCGGAGGATTCCCGGGCTGACACCCACCGCGGTGTCCCTGCTGCTGGTGGCGCTCAAGCGCGTCTCGGGGCCCTCGGGCGGCGGGGACGGACACCCCCTGGAGTGATCAGGACTGGGGGTGTGGATAACGTGTGGGAAACTTTGGGGATGAAAATCCCCTGAATGATTCCGGGGGGTTGAGACTCCGCCGGCTGTGGAGGGGCTGTGGATAACACGCGGTTCGACGATCTGCTGGCATCCGGTTGCCAGGCGCTGGGCGTGTCGGTGGGGCCGGACGTGGGGCCCCGGTTGCAGCAGCTGATGGCGGAGCTGCTCAAGTGGAACGCCAAGGTGAACCTGACGGCGATTACCGCGCCGGAGGAGGTGCTGGAGAAGCACTTCCTGGACTCGCTGGCGGTGCTGCCGGAGGTGACGGGCGCGGCGTCGCTGTTGGACCTGGGCGCCGGTGCGGGCTTCCCGGGGCTGCCGTTGAAGATTGCGCTGCCGTCGCTCGGCGTGACGCTGGTGGACACGGTGGGCAAGAAGGTCGCGTTCATCAAGGCCGCGGCGGCGAGCCTGAGATTGCAGGGTGTGCGTGGGCTGCATGCGCGCGCGGAGGGACAGCCTGAGACGGAGGGCATCCCCCTCGCGGAGCTGCTGATTGCCCGCGCGTTCATGGACCTGCCGGATTGGTTGTCATTGGCGCCCGCGTATGTGGCGCCGGGCGGGCGCGTGGTGGCGATGCTCGGCAAGGCGCAGACGGACACGGAGCTGGCGGCGCGCGCGGAGGAGCGCGAGCTGCGCGTGGTGTCCGCCCGTGCGTACCGGCTGCCGTTCTCCGGCGCCGAGCGTCAGGTCGCGGTGTTCGCGCGGCGGTAGGGCAGGGGAGGGGAGGGGAGGCGAATGCGTTCGCCAAGACTCCCTCCTGGGTGAGCCGCTTCCCGCTCGTCCTCGTCACGGCAGGGCGGGGGTGATGCTCACGACGAACGTCACGTTGGCCGGTGACCTCGCGTGCCACGGAGATGTCGTCGACACCGTCTTCGCGACAGCACCGATGGGTTTCCCATCCACCCGCGGCGGAGCTGGGAATCGTTTCGGTGACGCAGGGTTGTCACCATGCGTCCCGGAAGATGGCTATCTCCCGATGGGTCGGAAGGAGGACGTGCTGAAGGTCTTCGAGCGCGGCATCCAACGGGCTCTCGAAGACCCAGCGCTCGACACCGAGTCCGGGCCTCGTTGCTCGTGGAACCCACCCGGAAATGAAAGGCGCTGAACCCCTGAGCACGGTGGGGGAGGGGAGGGGTTGTGAGGCCCTTCTCCTGAGTCGTGTGCGTGAGTGGGCGCCTCGGACAACGGTCATCGGGTTGCGATGGGGTGGGGCGGACCGGGGGGCTCATTCGAGCAACTGTTGTGAGGTTTCAGTGGTCGTCGCCGGGGTGAGGAGGCGCTGCTGAAGACCGTGGAGGTCGACGTTAGGTCCGAGGTGGAGGTGTCCTGGATGAAGCCGCTTCCGACGGACCGCCCCGTGGTGTGGGGCGATGATGAGCCCTCGATTCCTTTCATTGTCGCCGCCGCGGAGGTCCCGCTCGCGGACTTCGAGCGACGCTGGGGTCCTGCGCATCAGCGGGACGCGGATGGTGACGGGTTGGGTCCCATCCGTTACTGGGGATGGTGCGCGGACTGTGGCTTCAAGTTCGTCGTCGAGTTCCTGGAGGCGCAGAACCTCTTCCAGGTCCTCACGCGAGAGGACGAGCTGGACCATGCGCTCGCGCACCTCGACTGGTGGCGGGGTGAAGTGGTGTGGCGGGTGGATGCCGACAAGCCTCGTGCGCGGGATGGCTGGGCGGTGTACCGGCAGGACGACACGGGCAATCGCCATGACGTCTGTGTGATGACGAACCGGAGTCATGCGGAGTGCCTGGCGCGCAGGTTGGAGGCGCGGGCGCACAAGCAGTGGTACGCGGTGGAGGCGCGTGGAACACCCCCTGTTCCACGGGCGCGTCCGCGTGAGGGTTGGGCCGTGGTCCGTCAGGATGAGCACGGCAATCGCGCGGAGGTGGCGGTGTTCTCGAGCGAGACTCGCGCTCGGGAACTCGCCAGGGCGTACGACGCGGAGCCTCGACACAAGCAGGCCTACTTCGTGGAGCACGTGCCTCCGAAGTTCTGAGCCGTGGGTAGGACCTTCAGGGTCGAGTGCACCGCGAGCGTCTGGCGTCAGGCTCGCTTGCCGTGCTTCCGAGTGATTCGCTGACGATGGGGTGGATTCCTGCCATCGCATTGCCGTTCGGGAACCTGGAAGTGCCAGACAGCGCCATGCTGACCGCACCTCGTCGAGCGCGTGGTGCGCGCATCACCGCCGTCACTCGGGTGGATGCCGTCCTCGACGAGGGGATGGAGCTGGCATGGACATGGGCAAGATGAGGGTGGCGCGCCCGACGCGGAGTCTCGCGCCCGTGGTGAGGTTCTATCGGGAGGGACTCGGCTTCGAGCTGCGAGGAGGTTTCGAGGACCACGCGGGCTTCGACGGTGTGATGCTCGGTTGTCCCGGACTGCCCTACCATCTGGAGTTCACGGTGGAGCGAGGTCACGAGGCTCCGCGTGCGCCGTCGAAGGAACACCTGTTGGTCTTCTACGTGCCGCAGCGGGACGAGTGGAAGGCGAGGGTGAAGCGCATGGTGCAAGCGGGCTTCGAACCGGTGCGCTCACACAATCCCTATTGGGACGTGAATGGGATGACCTTCGAGGACCCGGATGGGTACCGCGTGGTGCTCTATCAAGGTGAGTGGACGCGGTAGTGCCGTGCATGCGTCGGCTCGGTGATGCGTCACTGCTCGCGCAGGATGCGGCTCCGGCGCAGGTGCTCGCGGACGTGCGTGGGTTGATGCCGCGCGAGGTGTTCGCACGCTCCACGTACGTCGGGTGAGCGAGGCTTGGACGCGCATCGTCTCCGTGGGGATGAGAACGCGTGTTGAGCCGGGCAGCCGAGGTGACGAGCGCTCTCCGAAGTGAATCGGTGCACGTGCGAGGAGCCCACGGTTCGCTGCATCGACGCATGCGCCAGCCTGTGCTCCGTAGCGCCAGGCAGGGCCTTGCTCAGAGGCCAACACGGGATGCGTGCGTGCATTCGCTCCGTTGGATTTGGTGGGGTGCGCTGGGTGCGGCGTCGGACGGCACGCGTCGAGAGCATGCGAGCGTTGCCTGACTTCGCGTTGGCGAGAGGCCGACAGGGTCGCAAGAGCCTTGTCGATGAGGTTGTCTGGGATGAAGCCATCGTCGATGGCGGTGAAGACTTCGTCAGCCCGTGCTCGCTGTGCAGCCGCGGTGAGGTCCCGCCAATCCGCGCGCTTCGAGACAGTGGCTGGAACGCTGCCGTGCGAGGTACCCGATGAGGTCCTCCAGAGGTGAGCGCGATGGTCACTGACTCATGCATGAGTCGATGCTCCCCGGCGGAGTGGAGCAGTCAGCAGCGGAGGGATGGAAGCACTGCGCCCAGTGAGCAGCGCGAGCACGACGTATCCGTGGAGACGGCCCAGGGCTCGATTGCACCACTGCATCCGGAGCAGGGTTGAAGCCGGCGGGTTGTATGGTCAGGTGCAACGCGTGTGAGCGAGCTTCGGCCGTGCCGGATGCCTCAACCCTTCGAGCTGATGCGCCCATGCCTTCATCCAACCGAGGAGGGACTCGGTCTGTTGCGTGGGGGCCAGGTCGCAGCGGAGAGTCGATGAGCAGTCGTGCGAGTTGGCCCCTGCTCCAACTGGGAGTACCGCGGACTCGAACGGCGGCACCCTTGCTTGCTCGCGGCGGTTCGAAGTTCCGACCGATGGCGGGTCGCCGCACATGCGGACCGGGTCGCTTCCGGACAGTGGCACCCACGTTTTCGTGCAGCGATTCGAAGAGCGGGTTGCCACGCATGCGGAACGCGGATGCGGACCGAGCCGCTGACCTGGTGTGGAGAGCGCCGGGTCCCATGCGTCGGGTCCGGGATGTCGGTCGGTGGATGCCAGACCGGGCTGCACGTGGAGCGGGGCCTCGGTCCATGAAGCGGAGGCGCGCCGTCAGTGCCTTCGGTGATGATTCGAGAAGTGGGCTGATACCAGTTCGCGTTCGACTGGGTCCGCGACTGCGGCACGGGCAGCAGCAACGTGCGACCGGTGGTTGTCCCCACCATCATGATGCACTTCAACCGGACGAGGGTGCGGCGAGTCGATGGCCGTCTTCACGGGAGGAGCAGACACCGCAACGAAGACTCAGGCCACCACCGGATGGATGCGAAGCAGTCCGAGCAGTCCGCCGATGACCACGAGGCGTTCCACGTGGAACTCGATGCGGCCATGCAGGTGGGCCTCGGTTGATGGAGGTCGACGCCTTCGCGATACCCATCGACTGGATGGGAGACAGGTCGACGAACTTCCTCATGGAAGGGGTCGGGCAGCAGAAGTCAGTCCTCGGGCCATCACCACGCTGGAAGTGACGCAGGCCGATGGGCATCCGGTGACCACCTGAAACCGCGCATCCGAATGCGGCGTGTGCCAGCGCTTCGCGGGCCCCGATGCCGCGAAGGTGAAGAGGTCCGCGCCGAGGTCGTGGTTCATGTGGAACCGCGCATCCGCCCATGGCGTGTGCCAGCAGCCTCACCGCCACAAAGGCGGAGACGTCCGCACCGAGGTCACGCCGTGTTCCACGTGGAACCGTGCATCGGCATGTGGCGTGTGCCGGCGCTTCGCGGACCTCACCGCCACGAAGGTGGAGACGTCCGCACCGAGGCCGCGCCGTGTTCCAGGTCGAACCGCACATCCACATGCGGCGCGCGCCGTCGTCGCGATGGTCGCGCAGCCATGAGGTGAAGCGGTACGCACCGAGGCCACGCCGTGTTCCAGGTCGAACCGCACATCCACATGCGGCGCGTGCCGTTGTCGCGCTGGTCGCGCAACCATGAGGTGAAGCGGTCCGAACCAGGCCACGCCGTGTTCCACGTGGAACGCCCACCCGCCTGTGGCGCGTGCCGTCGTCGCGCTGGTCGCGCAGCCATGAAAGGGAAGCGGTCCGCACCAAGGCCATGCCGTGTTCCACGTGGAACGCGCACCCGCATGCGGCGCGCGCGGGCACTCCCCTTGCCTTGTCGCCATGAGGTGGAGCGGTCCGAACCAGGCCATGTCGTGTTCCACGTGGAACGTGGATGAGCGCCGCGAAGAAGCCCGATGAAGGAAGCCGAGGGTCTGACCGTTCCACGTGGAACGTGGATGCAGGCCATGAAGGTGCGCGTGACCGCCGAGGCTTCAGCACGAACCAGGAAGAAGGGCAGGGGTTTCGTCCGGGCCCACCGTTGAGCGAAGCGCGACCACGCGAGGAACAGCGGAAGGTGCACGTGGATGGCGACCTGTGAAGGCGATGCCAGTTCCACGTGGAACGTGGAGGAGCCAGAGAAGGTTCGCGTCCGAGGTCGCATCGCCACGAAGCTCGAAGACGGATGCGGCGACCTCACGTGTTCCACGTGGAACGTGGAGTGGCTCCACAAGTGCCGTCCGTACCGGTGTGAAGAGGCACTGGGAAGCAGGCCGATGCTGGTTCGTGTTCCACGTGGAACACGGATGGGCTCAAGCCAGCGGGCACGCGCGCTCATCACGATGAGCAGGCGGATGCCTTGTTCGTGTTCCACGTGGAACGTGGAGGGGCTCCACAGGTGCTGCCCGTATCGATGTGAAGAGGTGCGGGAAGCAGGTGGACGCTGGCCCGTGTTCCACGTGGAACGAGGGTGAGCTTCAGCCAGCGGGTGCGTGCACGCTCATCATGTGGAGCATCACGAGAGGCAGATGGATGCCTGTTCGTGTTCCACGTGGAACGTGGATGAGTTCCCGTGAGCGGGTACGTGCGCGCTCATCACGAGAAGCAGGTGGAGGCCTGTTCGTGTTCCACGTGGAACGTGGATGGGCTCCTGGTAGCGGGTGCACGCTCATCACGAGAAGCAGGTGGACGCCTGTTCGTGTTCCACGTGGAACGTGGATGGCCAGCGGGGGCGCGCTCAGGCACCCCATCGATGTGGCGCAACAGGGACAGTTGGTGGGGGCCTGTTCGTGTTCCACGTGGAACGTGGATGCGCATCACGAGCGGGTGCTCGCACAGATGTCACCTGGGTTCGAGCCGTGAAGGTCGAACCGTGTTCCACGTGGAACGCGGGATGGATGCCGTCCGGTCGGACCCAACACGCCACCGCATCGATGAAGGCTTCGATGGCGACTCGACCGTTCCACGTGGAACGCGCATGGGCATCAAGAAGGCGTGCTCAGGCATGCCGTCACCTGGGTTCGAGCGTGGAGGGGCGTGCCGAGTTCCGCGTGGAGCGAGGGCCGGATGCCATCTCGTCGAACGCTGTCCCTCACCACATCCATGAAGGCTTTGATGGTGGCTCCGCCGTTCCAGGTGGAACGCGGAGCGGAGACCCCCAAGGCCTGCGCTGCTCGAACGCGGCGATGAGGCTGGCGAGAAGGCTCCGATGCGACTCCACCGTTCCACGTGGAACACGCAGGGACGTCGCGAAGCCGTCGCGGGCGTGGTGTGGCATCGGCGCGGAGTGGTTCGCGAAGCGGCGGAAGTCCGAACCACGTTCCACGTGGAACGCCACGGGATGAGTCCGCGCACGCCCGACCATCAGCACGCCAGGAACTGGCGATGCTGGGACGTGTTCCGCGTGGAACCTGGATGCACACCGCGAGGTGAGTGGATGACGACGTCGCATTGGCGATGCGCGGCACGACACGCCAACGGGTGGCCTGGCCGTTCCACGTGGAACGTGGAGGCGGGACAGGGAGGCGCGGTGACCGAACGGCATCGGCGCGAAGGGGGGCTGGGGGCCGATGGATGGCCAGCCCACCATCAAGTGAAGCGTGGATGCGCGCGGCGCAGGCCCAGATGTTTGGACGTTCAGATGTCCAGGCGTTCAGAGGTTCAGGGGCGCATCACACCGAAGCAGTGAGAAGTCGGCGGAGGCCAGTCCCTGTTCCAGGTGGAGCACGGATGCTCGCGATGCAGGTCTCGGGTTCGGATGCCGCATCGCCGCGAAGTCGCGAGACGTCGACAGAGGTCAGTCCCGGCTTCCCGTGGATGGGGCGCATGACGGTCCACGCCAGCGGTGACACCGCGTCGATGCGCGGCAACGAAGGGGAGTCGATAGATGCGGGTCCCCGTTCCGCGTGAACGCGAATGAGGCGATGCAGGTCGGTGGTTCGGATGCGGCATCGGCGCGAACCAGGGGGAAGACGATGGGCGGTCGTTCCTCGTTCAACCTGGATGAGGGACAGGAAGGTCCAGCCACGTGCGACCGGGCATCGGTGGGAAGCCCCGAGAAGTCGATGGAGGTCAGTCCCTGGTCCGCGGCGAACCCGGATGAGCGGCTTGAAGAGGGTTCAACCCGCGATGACTCGGCATCGGCGCGATGCAGAAGCGAGGTCGATGGCGGGCGGCTCCTGCTCCAGATGGATGAGGAAGGTTCGGCCACGTGTGACCTGGCATCGGCGCAGTGCCGCGAGAAGTCGATGCACGTCGGCCTCGGGGCCAGGTGGCGTCCGGACGCGGCACTGAGGTCCGGACCAGGCGTGACGCGACCGCAACTCGAAACCGCACGAAGTCGATGGAACTCGGTGCCTGCTCCATGCGGAACCCGGATGCGGAGCATGAAGGCTCAGCCGTCCATCGCGCGGCCTCGGTGCGAAGCGACGTGAGAGCGCGTTGAGGCGTCGAACTGGACTCCACGTGGACGGGCATCACAGAGGTCCGCGCGACCTGTCACGGCATCGGTCTCAACCGCGGGTGGACGTCGCGAAGGTGAGTCGCCGCATCGGTGCGAAGCCGTTCGAGACTCCCAGCCGCGGGCTTCATCGAACTCCAGAGGAGCTCCCCTCAAAAGTCACACCGGGCTGTTCACGCGATGAGGTCAGGCCCCCGTTCCGCCAGGTCATCCTGTTCCGCACCGACGAGGCGCTTCACACGGAACACCCACCCACGTTCCACGCGGAACCTCGTGTCCGGACGCCTCCCGTCCCCACGTCCACACGCGGCCACCCGCTCCGGATGGAAGAAAGACCCCATGGCGCCTCACGACGACGCAAAGCTGTCCGACATCTCCAAACGGTGGAAGTCCGCGCTGCTCATCGAGAGCTGGCGGTCACTCCCCGCCGCGTCGCGCGAAGAAGTCCTCGCCGACATGGAGGACTCAGCTCGCACGCTCCGCGACCACGACCCCAAGCTGGCCGAGTCCTACGTCGCCGCGATGGACGCGCTCGATGTCGTCAGCCTCGATGGAACGCTGCACCTCTGGACCCAGGCCACGGACGACGTGCGACACCTGCTCGACGAAATCACGCGCCTGCGCGCCGACCTCCAACGCGAACGCACCCGCCTCAAGTAGCCGCGTGCGCCTCCTTATAAGGAGGGCATCCGAGCGAGCCCGAACCCACCCCCCGAACCCAGGATGCCAGGGCATCGCTCGCCGGGTTCTCCAGCATGAAGACGGCTCTTCCAAGTCTTCGGAATCAGGCCGTTTGGACGGCTGGCAGGCCCTCGGAGGAAGCGTTCGCGCAACGTGCGCCGCGAATTTGATCCGACACCGAGGCGCATGTTAGCAGCGGGATCAGCGTGCAACCGTGCACCGCATCACGCACGGCGCCTGGCTCTCGCCGGGCATGAGAGAGGATGGGGCTCGTGGGTCGAATCATCTGCATCTCCAATCAGAAGGGCGGCGTGGGCAAGACGACCACCGCCATCAACCTGGCCGCGAGCCTGGCCTCCGCCGAGCGCCGCACGCTCCTGGTGGACATGGACCCGCAGGGCAACGCCGGCAGCGGCCTGGGCCTCAAGCAGGACAAGCTCCACGGCACCATCTACGACGCGCTCCTCAACGGCCGTCCCATGAAGGAGCTGTTCCACCCCACCGAGCTGCGCTACCTCCAGGTCGTCCCCGCCACGCCCGACCTCACCGGCGCCGAGGTGGAGCTCGTCGGCCAGGAGAACCGCGAGTTCCGCCTGCGCGACGCCCTGCGTCCGCTCGCCGCCGAGTTCGACTACATCATCATCGACTGCCCGCCCTCGCTCGGGCTGCTCACCCTCAACGCGCTGTCCGCCGCGGACTCCGTCCTCATCCCGCTGCAGTGCGAGTACTACGCGCTCGAGGGCCTCTCCCAGCTGACGCACACCATCGACCTGGTGAAGCAGGGCCTCAACCCGGACCTGAAGATGGAGGGCATCCTGCTCACCATGTTCGACGCGCGCGCCAACATCGCCCACCAGGTGGTGGAAGAGGTGCGCGGCTACTTCAAGGACCAGGTCTTCCAGGTCGTCGTCCCGCGCAACGTGCGCCTGTCCGAGTGCCCGTCCTTCGGCAAGCCCATCATCCTCTATGACATCAAGTCGAAGGGCTGCGAGAGCTACCTCGCGCTCGGCCGCGAGTTGATGAAGCGCGACACCCCCAAGTCCCCCCGTCAGGCTCCCCGCCGTCGGGTGGCCTGAACCCTTGCCGCGCGCCGTGCGCCACCGTCACGCGCGGTCCGCTCGCGCCGCCCATGCCCGCCGTGAGTCGACTCACGGCGCCGGAGTCATGTCTTGGTGAAAGCAGACACGCAGAAACGCGCTCTCGGTCGCGGCCTCTCCGCGCTCATCCCCCAGGCCGCTCCCGGTGGCGGCAAGGCCGCCGAGCAGGCCGCGCTCAAGGCCGGCGTCCTCAAGCTCCCGATTGAATCCATCCACCGGGACAAGGACCAGCCCCGTCATCACTTCGACGAGGAGAAGCTCAAGGAACTCACCGAGTCCATCCGCGTGCAGGGCGTCATCCAGCCCATCCTCGTGCGCAAGGACCAGGACGGTTACCGCATCATCGCGGGTGAGCGCCGGTGGCGAGCATCCCAGGCCGCGGGCCTCAAGGAGGTCCCCGCCATCGTCAAGGAGGTCACCGAGGTCCAGGCCTTCGAGCTGGCCCTGGTCGAGAACCTCCAGCGCGCGGACTTGAACCCGATTGAAGAGGCGGAGGGCTACAAGCGCCTCACCGACGAGTTCAAGCTGACGCAGGAGCAGATCAGCCAGCGCGTGGGCAAGGAGCGCTCGACGGTGGCCAACGCCCTGCGCCTGTTGGCCCTGCCCGCGGACGTCAAGGGTATGGTGGCCGACGGTTCGCTGAGCATGGGACACGCGCGCGCGCTGTTGGGTGTGCCCCGGCTGCCGGAGCTGCAGAACCTGGCCAAGCAGGTGGCCGAGAAGAAGCTGTCCGTGCGTGACACGGAGCGGCTGGTCCAGCAGAGTCGCTCCAACGGCAAGAAGGATGCGGGCAAGACGCCGCCGAAGCAGAGCCCGCAGGTGAAGTCCCTGGTGGAGGAGCTCCAACGTCGATTGGGGACGAAGGTCCGGTTGACCGAACGAAGCCCGGGAAAGGGCACCATCGAGGTGGACTTCTTCTCCTACGATGACCTGGACCGGCTGTTGAAGCTGCTCAGGAAGGAGTAGCGCGTGGCGCTCCTTGGCGGGAAGAAAGACGAAGCACCCAGCAGGCCCTTGTTCAAGCGGGAGGAGGAATCCGTGTCGCAGCGCTCTGGTGAGGTCCATACGCTTCTGGGCAAGGGAAGCGAGTTCGAGGGGAAGCTCACCTTCGAGGGGCAGGTCCGTATCGACGGGAAGTTCCAGGGGCAGATCATCACCAAGGACGTGCTCGTCATCGGTGATGGCGCCAAGGTCCAGGCCGAAATCCAGGCCGGCACCGTCATCATCAACGGGCAGGTCGAAGGCAACGTGAAGGCGACGCAGATCATCGAGCTCAAGACGCCCGGCCGCGTGAAGGGCAACCTGGAGACGCCGTCCCTGTCGATGGACCGGGGCGTCATCTTCGAGGGCTCGCTGAAGATGGAGAACCTGGGCGGCAACACCACCCGTCCTCCTCCTCCTGGCGGCGAGAAGAAGTAGCCGGTGCGACGCGCCAGGCACATCGCGTCCGGCGTGGTGCTGGCGCTCTTGTCCGGGTGCAAGGGCTGCGACGGGGGAAAGGACTCCCCCGACGCGTCCTCCCCGGAGCAGACCTCGCGCTCGGGCGTGAAGGTGCCGCTGCCGGAGGGTTGGTCCGCGCAGGTTGCTCCCGATGACAGCTTCCAGGCGGGCCCTCCCGGCCGCCCGGTGCTCCGGGTGGACCTGCGACGCGGCAAGGGCGAGGAGATGCCCTCCGTGGAGGACCTGGCCGACCGGGTGCGCGCGGAGTCGAAGAACTTCGAGGTGTCCCTCGACCAGGAAGAGGAGAAGGACACCTACGCGCTGCTGCGCGTGACGCTGGCGCCGAAGCAGGGTGACGGCGGCATCGGCGCCGCGGCGCCCGCGCTGTTCGGCGCGCGGCGCGTGGGCAATGACCTGTTCCTCTGCGCGACGCTGCCGGGGGCCACGCCGGAGGATGTGCGGCTGGCCACCGAGGCGTGCCGCGAAATCGAGGTCCAGGCGGCCCAGCCGCGCTGAGCCCCGCGGGAGCCGTGCTCCTCGTGGAACATCTCCGTGCTCACGCCGCCCTTCGCTCCGGGCAGGCGGGCAGGAGAGCCCCGCTCCACCCGCATCCCCCACGAGCGCAACGCGGCGCGCGTCCGCGCGTCTGTCGCTGGGACTGGGACGTCGCGGGTGGGCTGTTGCCACTCGGAAGCGGCTCCCATGAACGGTGGCTCGTGGTGGAGGTGGTCATGGACTGGAGAGCGAATCTCATCGAGGACGACGCGGGCGTCCGGGACGTGCTCACGCGCTCCCGACGGGTGGCGGTGCTGGGCATCCGCCCGGAGAGTCACGCGCACAAGCCCGCGCACTCGGTGCCCGCGTATCTGCAGAAGCACGGCTACGACATCATCCCCGTGCCCGTGCACGGCGAGACGGAGCCCATCCTCGGACGGCCCGTGTATCGCGCGGTCGCGGACATCCCCGGACAGGTGGACCTGGTGCAGGTGTTCCGTCGCCCGGAGGACATCGACGCGCACGTGTCCGACCTGCTCGCCAAGAAGCCGCACGCGGTGTGGTTCCAGCTGGGCATCCGCAACGACGCCGCGGCCGAGCAGCTCGCGCGCGCCGGCATCCGCGTGGTGCAGGACCGGTGCATGAAGGTGGAGCTGGCGCGGCTGTCCCAGGAGCGGGAGCTGTCCGGGGCGAGTCCGGCGTGACGCCCGGAAGCAAGCAGGCGTGGCGCGGTCCTGAACATTCCGCGAGCGCCAAGCGTCCCACGCATTATGGAAGGATGGAGTGGGGACTTCCCCATTCCGTCGCGAGTCCTTAACCTTGTCGTTACCCCGGCCCGTGGTGGGTGAACACCCCGACCCATCCCAGGACCTCCACGCAGCGCCCAGCAAGGAGTCCCCGCATGTCGTTCTCCGGAATGCTCCCTCTCCACCTTGCCACCGTGGACCTCAGCCCCGTGGGTGAGCGGCTGTTCGCCGCGAGCGGGCTGGCTGTCACCGTGCTGGCCGCGCTCTGGTACGCGTGGACGCGCCCCGTGGCGCAGCCCGTGCCCGTGCGTGTCTCCTCGCGTCGCAACCCGCGCCGTTAGTCGCGCGGTGTTTGAAGTCCTCGGGCCCGAGGGCCGGGTGACACCCGACCCCAGGCCCGAGTCCGGACGTCTCAGCCGCGCTTGAGCGCGAGCGACAGGGCGAAGTCACCCGCCTCGTCCGTCCACCACGCGGCAAGCCCCAGTCCGGCCGCGTCCAGCTCCGCCTCCACGCGCTGCTGCTCGAACTTGCAGCTCACCTCCGTGCGCAGCACCTCGCCCGCGGCGAAGTCCACGCGGCGCTTGAGCGACTGCATCCACACGGTCTGCTCGCGCCGCGACACCAGGCGCATCTCCACCCAGCTGTTGTGCTCGTCGAAGGGCGCGAAGTGCTCGAACCCGTTCGGGTCGAAGTCCGCGCCCAGCTCGCGGTTGAGCACGTTGAGCACGTTGCGGTTGAACTCCGCCGTCACGCCCGCGCTGTCGTTGTACGCGGCGTACAGCCGCTCGCGGTCCTTGATGAGGTCGGTGCCCAGGAGCAGCCCGTCACCGGGGCGCAGGCCCGAGGACAGCTCCGCGAGGAAGCGCGCGCGCTGCGCGGGCTTCAGGTTGCCGATGGTGCCTCCGAGGAAGGCCACCAGCCGCCGTCCGCCCTGGGGCAGCCGGTTGAGGTGGTGCTCGAAGTCTCCCACCACCGCGTGCACGCTGATGCCCGGGTACTCGCGCGCCAGCGTCCCCGCCGCGCGGCGCAGGAAGGACTCGCTCACGTCGAAGGGCACGAAGCGCGACAGCTGCCCCGCCTCCTCCATCGCGTCCAGCAGGAGGCGCGTCTTCTCGCTGGTGCCGCTGCCCAATTCGATGAGCGTCGTCGCGCCGCTCAGTCGCGCCACATCCCCGGCGTGGGCGAGCAGGATTTCGCGCTCGCGCCGCGTGGGGTAGTACTCCGGCAGGCGGGTGATGTCGTCGAAGAGCTGGCTGCCGCGCTCGTCATAGAGCCACTTCGGTGACAGCTCCTTGGGCGTGTTGCACAGCCCCTGGAGCACCTCCTGCTTGAGCGCGCGCCGGGCATCCCCCGGCCTCACGTAGACCTCCACCTTCACCCCGGGAAAGCCGTTCGGCTTCTCCTCGAGCGTCGTCGTCTCCACCGCCTCCACCATCGAGCTCATCGCCTCTCCTCACGCCTCTGACGCACAACGAAAGCCGGCGAAAATCTGCCGGCGGATGGGGTAGTCCCAGTTGCGGAATCCGTTGCGGACCGCCACCGGTGCGCTCGCCCACGCTCCTCCTCGCAGCACCTTGTAGTCCTCGCCGAAGAACACCTCCGAGTACTCGCGATACGGGAACGCGCCGAAGCCCGCGTAGGGCTGGAAGTCGCTCGACGTCCATTCCCACACGTCACCCAACAGGCCCCAGACCCCCTCGGCGCTCACGCCCTCGGGGTGGCTGCCCACCGGCAACGGGCCCCACGTGTCTCCACCCAGGTTGGCGTGCGCGGCCGTGGGAGCAGCGTCACCCCACGGGTGCTCGCGCGTCACGTTGCATGCGCCGTGCGCGGCGCGCTCCCACTCGGACTCCGTGGGCAGGCGCTTGCCGGCCCAGCGCGCGTAGGCGTCCGCCTCGTACCAGCACACGTGCTGAACGGGCTCGTCCGCGGGCAGCGGCTCCACCTGGCCGAAGCGCCTGCGCAGCCAGCGTCCTCCCTGCTGTGGCAACCAGAACTGCGGATGGGCGAGCGCCTCCGCGCGCACGAAGTCCCAGCCCTTCGGGTGCCACCAGCGCGGCTCGTCGTAGCCACCGTCCTCGACGAAGGCCTGGTACTCGCCGTTGGTGACGGGGTGCGCGTCCAGCAGGAAGGGGCGCACCTCGCGGGTGTGCACGGGGCGCTCGTTGTCGAAGGCCCACGGGTGCGTGCTGCCCAGCCGCGCGACGCCGCCGGGGATGAGCACGGGGTGTCGCGAGACAGGCGCGGGCGCGGGCCGCGCGGGCGTCGGCGGCAGGCGGTACTCCACCTCCGTCATCAACTGGAGCGTGGCGGCGAGCGTCTCCGCGTGCTGCTGCTCGTGCTGCGCCACCATGCCGAAGACGTAGCCGCCGGCGAGCAGCGGCGTGTCGCTGTCCTCGGGCACGTGCTCGGACAGGTGCGCGCGCACGGCCTCGCGCACGCGCGCGGCGTAGGCGAAGGCGGACTCGGGCGGCAGCAGCGGGAGCGTGGAGCGGGTGCTCCGTGGATGTCGGAAGGCGTCGTAGATGGTGTCGAAGGCCGGGTCCGTCAGGGCCGGGGCGCCGAGCGCGCGCAGGAGCCACTGCTCCTCGTAGTTCGCCACGTGCGCGACGTCCCAGATGAGCGGCGACATCAGCGGCGAGTGCTGATTCATCAACACCCGCTCGGGCAGGCCGGCGAGCATGCGCAGCACCCGCGCGCGCGACGCCTCCAGTTGTGCCCAGGCACGCGCCTTCCACACCGGCTTCGTTCCATCCCCTGTCGGTGCTGTCGTCGAGCGGCCCATCGTGCGGGACATGGCGGACTCAACCTAGGGAGTGCCTGGGCGCGGAGGTAAGTCCCAGGCCCCTCGGGCCCGAGTCCCTCGTGCTGGAATGTACGTTTCTGGAGCACGCGGGGCGTGTGGCCTCCCCGGGGTCCGCGCGGAGTTCTGTCCACTATCCCCGCGTCGTACAGGACCCCCGGTCGCCGGGAAGGGGAGGGGGCCTCTATGCTGCGTGTCATGTCCAGTGCTGCGAAGCACCGCACCGTGCTCGTCGTGGAGGACGAGGACGACATCCGGGCCGCCATCGCGGAAATCCTCGAGGGCGAGGGCTACGACGTCACCGTGGCCTGCAACGGCCGGGAGGCGATGGATGAGCTGACGGACGTGCGCTACGTGCCGAGCCTCATCCTGCTCGACCTGATGATGCCGGAGATGAACGGACACGAGTTCCTCGAGCGGCGCAGGTCCATCGCCAGGCTGCGCAACGTGCCGGTGATGGTGCTCACCGCGGTGACGACGGACATCCCCCCTGGCGCCAACGGTCTCTTGCGAAAGCCCTTCTCCGTGGAGGAGCTGCTGGACGCGGTGCGCAGCATGCTGCCCATCGCCGCGTGAGCCCGGCCGCGCTCACGGCTCGCGCTCCAACGAGAGCAGCGTCAGCGTGCGCGAGCGGTCATCCCACGCGTAGCCCAGCACCAGCCCGTGGCGTGAGAGCCGGTGGCGCCCCGCCCCGCCGCCCTCCGGCAACGGCTCCCTGACGGACGGGTCCCCCAATCGCTCCAGCGCGCCCTGGAGCTCGCCGAAGGCCTCCGCGCTCATACGCCCCACCTCTCGCCACGCTTGGGGCGAGTAGTGGATCCGATGAGGTCCTTGCGGACGCTGGCGAAGCTGCGGGGGCATCGGCCGGATCCCTATGCCAATGCCGTGCCCACGCGATGTCGCCTGCGACTCGGAGCACGGGTGCGGGGGAGATGGTTTGAGCCTGAAGGAGTTACCGATGACCGCCCTGGGAGACGGAAGAAACGACAGGTGGCGAGCGGGCGTGGGCCCACCAGTCCGGGCGGGGGTAGGGCGAGCGCCAGGGCCGCCCTGGGCGCCGTCCGGGTGCCCGAGGGGGAGGCGACATCCCGAGCCGTCGCCGTGCGCTGGCTGCCCGTGGATGGCGTACGTGCTCAGGTTGACACAAGGGGCGGACAGCGGCCCCGGACAAGGAGAAGCCAATGGCGGCACGGAGGCGGTACACCCCCTGGTCTGCCACGAACGGGCTGCTGTTCGGAGTGGCCGCGGGCGTGGTGCTGGCGCTCGCGGAAGTGGTGATGGCCCTGGCCTCGGGCGACAGTCCGTGGCGGCCGGTGCGCATGTCCGCGAGCGTGGTGTTGGGGCCTCGGGCCTTCGGCGAGGACTACCCGCTGGGGACGTTGGTGATGCTGGGCGTGGGGATGCATCTGGCGGTGTCCGCCATCGTCGGGGTGTTCTACTCGTTCCTGGACGCGATGCTGCCGCCGGATGGCCGCGGGCGTTGGGAGTTCCAGGCCGCGGTGGGGATGCTGTTCGGCATCGGCGTGTGGCTGGTGGACTTCCAGTTCGTCGCGCGCGGCTACTACCCGTGGTTCCTCGACGTGCCGCAGTTCGCCCAAATCGTGTTGCACGCCGTCTTCCTGGGGCTGCCGTTGGCGATGCTCTTCACGGCGGCGGAGCGGCGTCGCGCGTTGATGGACATCGCGGAGAGCACACCGTCGTCAGCGCCTTGAGGCGGGTGCTCGCCAGAGCGCGTGGGATGCGTGCCACCAGAGGCGTGAGCGGGTGCGACGCGAGGCGTCGCGCGTGTTTGAAAAAACGCTGAAGGTATGGTGAAAGTACCCGACCTTCAGGGTTATCCAGGGGCCTTCGGGGTGCCTGGAGCACGGCCCCTCCTTTCGTGGACGACTGACAAGGCATGGACACAGAACTGGCGAGCATGCTGGGCGCGGCGGCGAGGGCCGCCCGGGTGCGGATGGGACTGACGCAGGCGGATGTGGCGGAGCGCATCGGCATGGCGTCGGAGGTGTATGGACGCCTGGAGCGGGGCCACATGCTCCCCAGCGTGCAGAACCTGCGGCGACTGTGCGTGGTGCTCAACGTGCCGCCGCACCAGCTGTTGGGGTTGGGGGATGACCTGGCGGCGCCGCCTCCCGCGAAGGACAAGTCGGGCGCGAAGGCCCGCGAGGACGACACGCCGGAGATGCGGCGGCTGATGCGCAACCTGCGCAAGCTGTCCCCGGTGCAGCTCAAGCTGATGAACCTGGTCGCCTCGGCGATGCAGCAGAAGAAGAAGTGACGCACTCGGCCCCGGGTGCACGGGGCCGTGGGTGACGGCGTCACGGGCGCCGGTCGCGGATCCGCTCGGGGCGGGGTGACTGGAGGGATGCGCCCGGGTGCGCGGAGCTCTCCAGGGCCGACTCCAGGGTGCAGCGCAGGGCGGCGAAGGTGCCCGCGAACAGGAACAACAGGCCCAACCAGGTGCCCGCCACCCAGAGCTTCCGCGCGCGGCTCCAGTGGGCGGGGTCCACCCGACGCAGCCACGCGAGGGCGAGGGCCTCTTCCGTCGGAGTGATGCGCCGGGGGAGCGCGCGGGTTCCTCGGGGTGGGGTGGAGCGGGGGTGGGCCGACCTCGGGTGCGCGTGGGCGCCCTCGGACGGGGTTCTCCCACGACGACGCGCCGCCTCGCGTGGATCCACGGCGTGCTCGTGCGTGTGGGTGCCCTCGGAGGAGACCCGCGTGCGGGGGCGTCCACCCGCGCGTGGATCCTCGCCGCGCTCGTGCGAGTGGGCGCTCTCGGGATGGGTCCTCGATGAGGGACGCGCATCCTCGCGTGGATCCTCGCCGCGCTCGTGCGAGTGGGCGCTCTCGGGATGGGTCCTCGATGAGGGACGCGCATCCTCGCGTGGATCCTCGCCGCGCTCGTGCGAGTGGGCGCTCTCGGAAGGGGGCTTCGCCAGGGGAGGCGCCTCCTCCTGTGGATCCACGGTGTGCTCGTACGAGTGGACGCTCTCGGAAGGAGTGCTCGCGCGGAGAGGCGCCTCCTCACGTGGAACCACGGAGTGCAGGTGGGCGCCCTCGGATCCGCTCCTCGCGCGGGAACCTCCCGATGAGGTCGCGTGCCGCAGGTGCCTTCGCGCCAGCCGCACGGGCCACGGACTCTCGGAGGCGTCGCCCGGTGACACCTTCCTGCGATTCACCTCGGAGTCCGGCGGCGACGGAGTCCGTGGGAACAGCGGACGGTCCCACTCGGGCGTCGCCGAGCGCAGCGCCGCCTCGAGCGCCGCGTGCAGCGAGCCTCCCTCCTGGAAGCGCTCCTCGGGCTTCTTGCGCAGCAGCCGCTGGGTGATGGCATCCAGCTCCGTCGGGACGCGCTCGTTCAGCGAGGACGCGGGCGCGGGCATGCGCGTCTCGATGTGCTCGGAGAGGACCTCGCGCGGCAACGTGAGCGAGAACGCCGGCGCGCCCGTGAGCATCTCGTGCAGCGAGACGCCCAGCGCATAGAGGTCATCCGTGGCGCGGAAGGCGTAGCGCGCGGCGCGCTGGGCGTGGTGCTCGCGGTGGAAGCGCAGGGCCTCCGGGCTCCGATACTGGGGCGTGCCGGGAGGTAGCGGGCCTTCGGTGAGGGGCTGCGACTCCGCGTGGTTGGCGCTGCCGAAGTCCACCAGCACGGGCGACTCGTCCGAGGCGCGCACGAGGATGTTGGAGGGCTTGAGGTCCCGGTGGAAGACGTGGCGCGAGTGCAGCTCCCCCAGCGTCCACGCGAGCTGGGAGAACAGCCGGGCCACGCGCCGCGCGGAGGGGGCCTCGCGCTTCACCCACGTGGCCAGGGTGGCGCCCTCCACGTAGTCGAGCACCACGTAGTGGTACCCCGTCCGGACATCCGGCCAGCGCCCGTGCGCCCAGACGCGCACGACATGCGGATGCACGGCATGCAGCAGACACGCGAGCTCCCGGACGGCGCGCGCATCCGTGCGGTCCAGGTCCTCGCTGCCCGGTCCTCGCAGCGCGAACTTGAGCGCGTGCAGGCGCCCGCCCTGCTCCACCTGGAACACCGCGCCGAAGGCACCCTGGCCCAGTCGGGCCCGGACACGCCACGGGCCCACCTTCATCCCAGGGCGCAGCGCGAGGGGATGGCCCGTCGTCATGGGGTGCCTCGGGGGCTGTGGGCCATGCGGGTGACGGGGGATGCAACGGGACGCGGAGCAAAGGGGGCAATCATCGGCATGACCCGGGGGTGGGGTTGGAACACTGGGTGACGACCTCCTGGGTAACGAACCTAACAGGGAGGGACCACATTCAGTGATGGAACAGGTCGTGTCCTGTCACGCCGTGGATGAAACCCCCGGAAATCCCCGGGCTGTAACCCGCGGGCGCGCCCCGGCGTAGCGAGGGTGTCCCCGCGCGGGCCGGCTCCGGTCCGCGTCTCCCTCACGAGGCCCCACGTGCGTCCCTCCTCCCTGCCGTGCACCGTGCTCCTGGCGCTGGTCGCCTGTGGACCCTCGTCGTCCGTGGACGAGGGCCTGGGGGAGGTGGGAGGACTGGACACGTCCGAGGCGGGCATCACCGCCTTCGTGCGGGAGGGGCGCTATCGGGAGTGGCTCGCGGAGCCGGCGCCGCGTCGCTCGGTGCGCTCCCATGGCGACCGGGTGCGGGTGTTCTTCAACGACGTGCTGGCCCGCTCCATGGCGGAGGGCAACCGCGTCCACCCCGTGGGCAGCATCACCGTGAAGGAGCTGTTCGAGTCGGACGGCCGCACGGCGCGAGGCCACGCCCTGGACATCAAGGTGGCCGAGGGCACCGGCAAGGACACCTGGATTTTCTACGAGGGCTTCGGCCCGAACTACGACGACAACTACTACGGTCGGGGACACGACACGTGCCACGGCTGCCACGCGGACCAGGGGACGGACTACGTGGCCACGCCCCTGCCGCGCTGACCTTTCGCTACGGCCGGTTGAGGGTGACGAAGGGGAAGGTCTGGATGACGAAGTTCCCCGCGGCGTCCTCCATCCACACCTCCACGGTGTGAGGGCCGTCCAAGAGCTCGCGCGTGTCCAGCTCCGCCGTCCACACGCCGTCTCCCCAGTCCGTCCCCGCGCGGATGCCCGAGCCGTCCCGAGTGAAGGCCACGCTCCTCACGCCGCTCACGTCGTCCGTCACCCGGGCCTCCAGCACCACGACGCCTGAGACGGCCTCGTCCGGTCCGGGGGAGAGCAGCTGCGCGCGCGGGGGCGTGTTGTCGTAGCGCACGGTGCGGGTGAGGGTGGTGCTCAAGCCCGTCTCGCTCGTCGCGACCATCGTGAAGACGTTGTCCCCGGGCACCAGGGGCAGCCGGGCCACGAAGACGCGTCCGCCGCGCGGCACCTCGTACGTGCCTCCGCCGGGCGTCACCTCCACCCGCGTGGCCGACTCCGAGTACACGGCGAGCTCGTAGTCCAGCGTGTTCCCGGGCTGAGGCCCCACGAGCCACCCGTCCGGCAGGCCCGCCACGAGCCACGGCGCCTCGGCGTCCACCCAGAAGGTGAGCACGTGCTCCGTCACGTGGCCCGCCGCGTCCGTGGCGCGAATCAGCACCTCGTTGGCCCCGGGGTTGAGCGCCACCTCGTGCGCCACCAGTCCTCCGCCCGCGGGGACCTCCGTGACGTGCACCCAGTTGGTCTCCACGCGCACGGGGGAGACATCGTCCACCCACACGCGGACCTCCGTCAGCAGCGAGCCCACCATCGAGCCCTCGGCGGGGTACAGCACGGTGATGCCAGGCGCCACCGCGTCCACGCGCACCGTGGCCTGCTGGCTCGAGCGTCCGCCGAACGTGTCCGTGGCCACCAACTGGATGACGTTGAGCCCGTCGCGCAGCGGGAGCTCCGTCCACACGAAGCCGCCGCTGTCCTCGGGCACCACCGGGTACTGCTCACCGTGGAGGATGAACGCGGCGGACTCGATGGTGGCCCCGGGCGCCAGCGCCGTCACGAAGCCGCACACGCCCACGCTCGTCTCGCCCATGAAGTCGGGCAGTCCGCACAGCGTCACCGAGGGCAGCGGGTCCGGCGACGGCAGGATTTCCACCGCGCGCGTCCCGCTGCTGCCCAGGCGGTTCGCCTCGCGCGGCTGGAGCGTCACGCCGGAGTACACCGCGCGCACCTCCGAGGCGCCCAGCACCTCCCAGCTCCCTCGCGGCCGCCACACCACCGAGTACACGCCATCCCCATCCGCGTCGTGGTCCGTCCCCACGGTGACGCCGGCCACCTGGAACGTCACCTGTCCCTGGCCCGGGCCGCGCGCGCGCCAGCCATCGGCGCTCGTCACGCGGGCCGACAGCGGGTTGTCCCGGCCCACCGTGAGCTGCGCACCCGCGAGCACGGTGGTGGTGGTCTCCAGGCCCTCGGTGGGAGGCGGAGGATTCGTGTACGCGGTGACCTGCGTCGCGCCCGACACGCCCGGCCTGCTCATCGACGTGGCCGTCACCCGGACCTCCGAGGTGAGGGACGGGGCCAGCTCGACGGGCGTCCCCACCGAGAGCGTGAGGGAGGTCCGCTCACCCGGAGCGAGCGTCACGGTGGTGCGGTCCAGCGTCGCCGTCCAGCCCGGCAGCCCGCCCGAGGCCTCGAGCGTGAACGTGTCCGCGCGCGGTCCCTCGTGGAGCACGACGAGCGTGTACGTGACGCGCTGGGGATGGGGCAGGGCCTGGGCCACGGGTTTGCTCGCGGCGTCGTCCACGGTGACGCTGACGCCGTCACCCTTGTCGGGGAAGCAGGTCAGCGCGAGCGTGGCGAAGGTGGTGGGGATGTCCGGATGGCGGGAGGTGCCCACGCCCCAGCCGCCGTCCTCGGCCTGCCGTGAGGTGAGCCACTCGAGCGCCCGCGCGACGCGAGGCTCCTGCTCCGGCGTGCGGCCCGCGAGGCACAGCGCGTACAGGGCGAAGCTGGTGGAGGTCTCGTCCGGGGCCTCGCCGTCGAGGCTGCCCCAGCCCGGCGCATCGTCGAGCGTGCGCGTGGCGAGCAAGCGCGCGGCCACGGACTCCAGCGCGGCCGTGTTCTCGCCCTGCTCACCGGGGCCCGCGGCCTTCAGGCCCACGGCCGTCCACGCCACCTGATACGTGTAGCGCTGGGCGTCGTCGAAGGGGCCTTCCGCCAGGTCGTTCAGGTGCTCGCGCAGGTACGCGGCGGCGCGACGGAGCGCGTCCTGATACTGAGCGGCGCGAGCGGGGTCGGCGTGCACGCGGGCCTGGGCGAGCGCCGTCATCAGCCGCGCGGTGACGCCCATGTTGGAGGCGCCCACGGGCCGGAGCGGATAGTCCTCCACCCAGCGCCCGCTCAGCTCCTGCGTGCTCACGGCCCAGTCCGCCGCGCGCGCCAGCGCCTCCGCGTGCCGGTTGCCCACCTTCGCGTCGTAGCCGGCGAGCCCGAAGGCCGCGTAGCTGGTGTACGCGTTGCGGTAGTGCACGCCCTCCAGCGACCACGAGCCGCTCGCGTCCTGGCCCACGAGCAAATCGCGCGCGAGCCGCTCCATGTTCTCGCGGTTGGTGCGCCCGTTGGTGGTGGCGGTGTCCAGGTCGAAGCCGTTGGCGCTGGCCTGGGTGAGGCCGAAGAGCGTGGCGCCGTGGCGGTGGCACGACGTGCAGCCCTGGTCCTTCGTCCACGTGACGGCGTCCGCGCTGACGAAGTCGAGCGCGCGCTGGGCCGCCTCCACGCGCTCGTTCGCGCGAGAGGCCGTGGCGGACAGCAGCGTGACGAGCACGAGCCCCCAGAGCGAGGGCGAGACGGAACGAAGCAAGAGCGCGCGGATGGACATCGGACGTGTACCCATGGAGCCGGGCCCGCGCGCGGTTCACGCCCAGAGACTCGGCGCCCGGGACGAATCATGACCGGCATGCGCTCAATCACAAACAAAGGGGCCCGCACTTTCGAGCCCGCTCGCAGGGCGAGTGAAGCAGGTGTCATCAGACCCAGCACCGAGCGGCAAAGGGCGTGTCCGAGAGAGCGGCATACTGGGTGAGCACGGGGGATTTGCTCGGGAATCCGCGAGTCGATTCCTCCTGTCCATGGAATCCCGAATGACAGTCATTGTGTAACGCGCCCGAGCCCCGGGTCGGTGGGCGGGCGAGGAGCCTGGCCCTGTGCTCTCGCGATGCGCGAGCCATGGCTCTCACAATGTCAGACTCCGGGGTGCGCCCGGACTCGCGAGGTCCGTCGATACTTGCCAGCGGTGATGGATGCGTCGTGTCAACGCGGTTGGCTGCTGACCGTGCGCGCTGAAACATGCGAGGAAGACCGCCTGTCTCACGCCTCATCTCGTGGCCCATCCCGGTGCTCGTCGCTCTCGCGCGTGGGGACAGGAAGGACGACTTTCGATGTCTCAAGCGCTGCTCGATGCCATCTCCCAGGAGGATGTCGCCGCCGTGAAGGCTCGGGTCGCGACGGCGGATTGGAGTGTCCGGGACGGGTTCGGCCGGGCGCCGCTCGCCGTGGCGGCCTCACGCGAGGGCACGAAGGCGCGGGACATCCTGACCGCCCTGCTGGACGCGGGCGCGGACGTGAACGCGGCGCAGGGCGCGGACAGCAAAGAGGAGGAGGGGTGGACGGCGCTGCACCAGGCCTGTGTGCGCGGCACGTCGCCGGAGACGCTCGGCGTGGTGGAGGTGCTGCTCGCGCGAGGGGCGAAGGCGGACGGGGTGAGCGACAAGGCGTCGGTGACGCCGCTGGAGCTGGCGCTGCGCACGCATCACCTGGGCATCGCGGAGGCGCTGTTGAAGGCGGGGGCGAACCCGGACGCGGTGGGCCCGTCCGGCCTGGCGCCGCTGCACCTGCTGGTGCAGCTGTACCGCGAGCGCGAGGGGGACCGGTACAAGAAGGGCGAGCGTGAGCACATGGCGGGGGCGGCGGTGAAGCTGCTGCTCGCGCATGGCGCGAAGGCGGGGACCAAGGACCGCAAGGGTGAGACGGCGCTGGCGAAGGCGCTCTTGCACCGGCTGCCGGAGGAGTTCGTCCTGGCGCTCGTCGCCGCGGGCTCGCCGCTGGACGAGTGGGTGGACCTGGGCACGCCGCCGGAGCAGGTGCTCGTCACGCCCGCGTCCATGGCGGTGGGGCTGGGGCAGCCGCCCTCGGTCATCAAGGCGATGTTGGAGACGGGGCTCGACACCACGAAGCCCGTGGCGCCGGACCAGCAGAACCTGCTGCATTACGCGGCGATGAAGCGCTTCGCGGCGCTGGCGCTGGTGCTCGAGCACCGGCCCACGCAGGACGTCGACGCGCGCGACGCGTCGGGCGCGACGCCCCTGTTCCTCGCGTCGTGGATGGGGCTCGTGAGCAGCGTGCAGGCGTTGCTGGCGCGCAAGGCCAACCCGGACATCCCTGACCTGGATGGGAACACGCCCCTGCACACGGCGGCGCGCAACGGGCTGCAGGAGGTGGTGGAGGTGCTGCTCGCCGCGGGCGCGAACAAGTCGCTGCGCAACCTGGAGGCGGAGACGCCGGCCGACCGCGCCCGGCAGAAGGGCCACGAGAAGCTGGCCGCGCTCCTGGGCTGAGCGGGCCGGCTCGGGGTGGCCTCCAGCGAAGAGGCCACCCCGGACCTACGGGTGCATCAGTTGTCGACGAAGAAGTTGAAGCGCTGGACCGTGGAGTTGCCCACGCCGTCGCTCATCCACACGTCGACGGTGTGCGAGCCATCCAGCAGCTCGGTGGTGTCGAGCGTCGCCGTCCAGTCACCGTTCGCCTGCTGCGTGCCCGGGCGGATGCCGGACATGTCGCGGCTGAAGCCCACGTGGGTGATGGGGCCGAAGTTGTCGGTGACCCGCGCGCGCAGGGTGATGGTGCCGCTCACCGTGGCGCCCGAGGCGGGCGACAGCAGCGTGGCGGCGGGGGCCTGCACGTCGTAGTTCACCCGACGCGTCGTGGTGGTGGACACGCCCGTCTCGCTCAGCGTGACGATGGAGAGGTTGTTGACGCCCGGGCTGAGCGTCAGCGTGCTCTGCACCGCGCCGCCGCCGCGGGCCACGGAGAGCGCCGCGCCGCCGTTGATGCGCACCGTCGCGGCGGACAGGGACTGCACGTTGACCGTGTACGTCAGCTGGTGGTTCGGCTGCGCGCCGAAAATCTGGTTGTCACCGGGGTTGGTGGAGACGACGGGCGAGCCCGGGTCCACCCAGATGAACACCAGCTTCTCCGTCACGTTGAAGGCGCTGTCCGTGGCGCGCACCAGGATGACCTGGTCGCCGTAGTTCATCGGCACCGTGTGCTCCACCGTGCCGTTGCCGAACTCCAGGATGGACGACGCCACCCACTGCGTCTCCACGCGCACCGGCGTCTGGTCCTGCACCGACGACGTCACCGTCACGTTGAGCTGGCCCAGCGCGGCGCCGTTCACCGGCGACTGCACCGTCAGGATGGGCGGCACGCGGTCCACCGTGAGGTTGACCTGCTTCGTCGTCACCCCGCCGAAGCTGTCGCGCGCGGTGAGCTGGATGATGTTGGGGCCTTCCTGCAGGGTGATGGTCGTGTAGATGAGGCCGCCGTTGCCCGGCGTGAGCGGGATGACGGTGGCGCCGTTGATGATGAAGGCCGCGTACGTGACGACGGCCCCGGGCGCGCGCGGCGTGGCGTAGCCCCAGATGTCCAGCGTCGTCTCGCGCGTGAAGGCGGGCGGGTTGCCGATGGTGACCGACGGCGTCAGGTGCGGGAACGGGTCGATGATGACGGTGCGCGAGTCGGTGCTGCCCAGCAGGTTGGACAGCGGCGCCTGGCGCTCGATGCCCGAGTACACCGCGCGGAAGTCCTGCGCGCCCGTCACCGTCCACGCGTCCGAGGGCGGCACCCAGTCGAAGGTGAACAGGCCGTCCGCGTTGACGTCCGCGTCCGCGCCCACCGGGACACCGGCCACGTAGAACGTCACGACGCCGTTCGTGGGGCCGATGACGGGGTTGTTGTTCGAGTCACGCACGCGCGCGGACAGGATGTTGCCCGTGCCGATGGTGATATGCGCGTTGACCGCGGGCGTCTGGATGGTGGTGGTGGTGGGCAGGCCCGTGACGGGCGGCAGGGGCGGCGTGTACGCGTTGACGCGCGCGGAGCCGGACACCCCCGGGGCGCCGCCGGACGTGGCGGTGAGCGTGAACTCGCTCGTCAGCGCGGGCAGCAGGTTCGCCGGCGCGTTGACGGTGACGGTGACGGTGCCCTCGCCGCCCGCGGGCAGGAAGAGGCTGACGGGGTTGGGGAAGGAGGCCCAGGCAGGCAGCCCGCCCGACGTGGTCAGCGTGTACGTGTCCGCCTGGTAGCCGTGGTTCTTCACGTTGAAGGTGAACGTCGTCTGCTGGCCCTGCTGCGAGCCGATGACCAGCTCCTTGCGCGCCTGGCCCACCACCGTGACGTGCACGCTGAAGTCGCCGTAGCAGGACAGGCCCAGCGCCGCGAACGTCGTCGGGATGTCGAAGGTGACGGAGCCCGTGCGCCAGCTGCCGTCCGCGGACTGGCGCGTCTTGAGCCACTCGATGCTGCTGCGCACGCGCGGGTCCGTGGCGGGCTCGCGGCCGGCCAGGCACAGGGCGTAGATGGCGCTGCCGGTGGCCATGTCGTTGGCCGCGGCGTTGTGCAAATCCCCCCAGCCCGGGTTGCCGGGCGAGGCGCGGGTGAGCAGCCGGTTGGCCAGCGTGTCGATGGCGACCGTGTTCGCGTTGGCGGGGCCGGGGCCCGCGGCCTTCAGGCCCACCACGGCCCAGGCCACCTGGAAGGTGTACGGCATGCCGTTGCCCGTGGCGGACGGGTCCGCGTTGTCCAGGTTGGTGCGCAGGTAGGCGGCGGCGCGGTCCAAGGCCGTCTGGTACTGCGCGGCCCGGGCCGGGTCCACGCGCTGCTTCGCCTGGGCGATGCCCACCATGATGCGCGCCGTGGTGGGCACGCTGCCGTGGTTCACCGGGAAGTTGGTGTAGTCCGACGGCCACCGGCCGCTGGCCTCCTGCGTGAGCAGCGCCCAGTTGGCCGCCGCCACCAGCTTGGCGCTGTGCTGCGTGGACACGGACTGGTCATACCCGGCCAGACCGAACGTGGCGTAGGACGTCTTCTCGTTGCGGAACGAGGCGGCCTCGTGAATCCACGAGCCGTTGGCCAGCTGCTCCGTCGCGATGCGCTGGCCGAGGAAGTCCAGGTTGTATTGGTTCGTCTGCCCGTTGCCGACGACGGCGGCCATGTCGTAGCCGTTGGCCCGCGCGGCCGCGAGGCCGAACGTCGAGGCGCCCACGCGGTGGCACGCCGCGCAGCCGTTGCCCGTCACCCAGGTGGCGACGTCCGAGCTGAGGAAGTTGACGGCGCGCTGGGTGGACTGCGTGTTGGTCTGCGTCTGCGCGGAGGCAGGCGTGGACAGGAAGGCGAGCAGCAGCGTCACGAGGCCGACGAGGGCCGACGGACGCGCGACACGCCGCGACGAGGCGGGGTGGAACATGGGTCTCCGGACAGGCGAAGGGCCGGTGCCAGGCATTGGCACAGGGCGCGACACCTCCGGGGCGCCTGGACGCAATCCGGCCTCTCCGGGCGGATGACTCGACGTCACCCTCCCAGGTCAGCTCCTCCAGGCTGTCGTTTGGCCCCCCCACAGGCAGCGCGTATTCGTGGAATACTCCACAGTGGTTGAAATTGTCCAGTCACCGAAAATCAGACAGTTTCAGTGATAACGGGGTTTTAAGTGACACCTACCGTCCGTGGGAGAGCGGTGTGCCCGGAGTGGTCCGGGAGGACCTGCAAGTGGGACTTCCGTGACGCCCCCGTCACGGGGCCGCGAGCACAGGGGGCGCGCTCGAGCGGCAGACAGCGGCCTCGCGCGAGGGGGTCTGCTCGCGCGAGGGGGACTGGAAGCGCCGGACTTCAGCCGCCGACGATGTCGAGCGTCTGGCCGACGCCCTTGGCCCGGGCGACGTCGTAGAGGGCGCGGGCGAGGGCCACGTCCTGCAGCGCGAGCCCGGTGGAGTCGAAGATGCTGATCTCCTCCCCGGAGCGGCCGGGCTTCTTGCCGGCGACGACTTCGCCCAGGGTGCCGGCGATCTGCTCGGCGCGCAGCACGCCGTCGTGCAGGGGGACGTTGACCTCGCCGGAGTGCAGGGCCTGCTCGGTGTCGTCGATGAAGACGCGGCCCTCGGTGAGGATGCGCGCGTCCAGCTCCTGCTTGCCGGGGGCGTCCGCGCCCATGGCGTTGATGTGGGCGCCGGGCTTGACCCACTCGCGCTTCACCACCGGGGTGCGCGAGGGCGTGGAGGTGCAGACGATGTCCGCGCCGGAGGCCTCCTGGAGGCTGACCACGCGGCCGCCCTTCTCGGCCTGGAGCGCCTTCGCGGCGGCGTCGGAGGCATCGGCGAGCAGCAGCTCCAGCTCCCCGAAGAGCGCGCGGTGCGCATCGATGAGGACGCGGGCCTGCACGCCGCAGCCGACGAGCCCGAGCGTGCGGGGCTTGGGCTTCGCCAGGTACTTGGACGCGACGCCGCCCGCGCAGCCGGTGCGCCACGCGGTGAGCCAGGTGCCGTCGAGGATGGCGAGCGGGGACGCGGTGTCCGGGTCGCTGAGGATGTAGAGGGCGCGCACGGTGGGAAGGCCGTGCTTCTTGGGGTTCTGGGGATGGGCGTTGACCCACTTCACGCCGGCCGCGCCGTCGAGGAACGCGGGCATGGCGCGGAAGTCGCCGTCGTACTGCGGCAGGGAGAGGTACACCTTGGGCGGCATGAGGGACTCGCCACGGCCATGGGCCCGGAAGGCCTTCTCGACGGCCTGGAGTCCGAGCTCGACGGTGTAGAGACCGCGCAGCTCTTTCGCGCTGAGGATGAGGGTGGACATGGCGGCGCTATATACCGGAGGTGCCGGTCTATCGCCCTGTGGGTGCTGCTCCAGGGCCCGGTGAAGGGAGCTTCCGTCGTGGACTTGTGCACTTCTCCGCTGTTCGAGCGACTCGCCTCCGCCCGCCATGTGCTCATCGCCGGGGGTGGTGGCGGCTTCGACGTGTTCAGCGGGCTGCCGCTGTACTTCCGGCTGCGCGCGCAGGGCAAGACGGTCTCGCTGGCCAACATGAGCTTCACCCGGCTGGAGGGCGTGCAGGGCGAGTGGACCGCGCCAGGGGTGGTCCGCGTGGACGCCACCACGGCGGGGCCGGAGCACTACTTCCCGGAGGGGTGGCTGGCGCGCTGGTTCGCGCGTCAGGGGGAGGAGGTGTCCCTCTACTGCCTGGACCGGGGCGGCATGGCGCCGGTGCGGGAGGCGTATGCGTCCCTGCACGCGCGGCTCGGGTTCGACGCGGTGGTGCTGGTGGATGGGGGCACGGACATCCTGATGCGCGGGGATGAAGTCGGGCTGGGCACGCCGGTGGAGGACATCTCCAGCCTGGGCGCGGTGCACGCGCTGCCGGAGATGACGAAGCTGGTGGTGTGTCTGGGCTTCGGCGTGGACCGGCACCACGGTGTCTGCCACGCGCACTTCCTGGAGTCGGTGGCCGCGCTCAGCAAGGACGGGGGCTACCTGGGCGTCACCGCGCTCCTGGAGTCGATGCCGGAGGTGGCGCGGTACAAGGACGCGGTGTCGTTCGTCTGTGCGCGGATGCCGAGGGCCCCGAGCATCGTCTCGCTCTCCGTGGTGTCCGCGCTGGAGGGGGAGTACGGCGACGTGCACCGCACGGTGCGGACGCAGGGCAGCACGCTGTGGATCAACCCGCTGATGAGCATGTACTGGGCGTTCGACCTGTCGGCGGTGGCGCGCAGGTGTCTGTACCTGGAGGCGCTCGCGGACACTCGGACGCCGTGGGAGATGAGCCTCGTCATCGAGAAGTTCCGCGAGGAGCGCCCCATCCGGCCTTGGATGGACATCCCGGTGTGACGCGCGATGCGCGCGCGCATTTCGGTAGGCTCGTGGGGAGGGCCCCGGGCCCGAGGAGCGCGCCAGCGTGAGTGAGCAGGACGAAGCGCAGCTGCGGCAGGCGGTCGCCGAGGGACTCCTCGCTCGCGACGAGGTGGAGGCGCTGCGCGAGGAGGCCGCGCGTCTGGGACAGCGGCCGCTGGAGTTGCTCCGGGCGCGCGGGCGGCTCTCCGAGGACACGTATGCGTCCTGGGTGCGGATGCGCCGGGATGCGCTCGAACCCGCGGCGTCGAGGGAGGGCTCGCTCGCGGCGCCAGGCGGGCCGGCCATGTCCTCGCACGAGCGCTCCGGAGCAGGCGGTGCGCCTTCGGCGCTGAGCGGGCGCGAGGCAGCGGTGTCCGTTGCTTCGGCGCTGAGCGGGCGCGAGGCAGCGGTGTCCGTTGCTTCGGCGCTGAGCGGGCGCGAGGCAGCGGTGTCCGTTGCTTCGGCGCTGAGCGGGCGCGAGGCAGCGGTGTCCGTTGCTTCGGCGCTGAGCGGGCGCGAGGCAGCGGTGTCCGTTGCTTCGGCGCTGAGCGGGCGCGAGGCAGCGGTGTCCGTTGCTCCCGTGCTCGAGCGTCGCGAGTCGTTGACACCAGGGGCCCCCGGGCCTGGCTCTGTCGCTGACACGGCGGAGGTCATCCTCGGACGCCCCGACGGCGTGCCCGCCGCTGACGACACGCCGGGCCTTCCAGACGGGAGCCCCTCGCGCGGGCTCGATGTGTCGCCCGCGCATGCGACCCCCGACGCCGACGCGCCCGCGTTCCCGGTGCCGGGCTGGGAGCGTTACTCACCCGTGCGCTTCCTCGGTCAGGGCGGCATGGGCCGCGTGTTCCTCGCGTGGGACGCGCGGCTCCATCGTCACGTGGCGCTGAAGTTCGTGCGCGGGGATGAGCCGGAGCTCGCGCGTCGGTTCGTCTCGGAGGCCCGTGCGCAGGCGCGCGTCTCCCACCCTCGGGTCTGCGAGGTGTACGAGGTCGGCGAGGTGCAGGGGCGCGTCTACATCGCGATGCGCTACGTGGACGGGTTGCCGCTCCAGTCGCTGGTGGCGTCGCTCGGCGTCGAGCAGAAGGCGCGCGTCCTGCGCGACGCCGCGGAGGGTGTGCACGCCGCGCATCGCGCCGGGCTCATCCATCGCGACATCAAGCCCTCCAACATCCTGGTCGAGCGCTCCGCCGACGGCGAGCTGTCCGTGTACGTCATGGACTTCGGGCTCGCGCGCGACTGGAAGGAGGGCGCCACCGCGACGGGCACCGTGCTCGGCACCCCGCACTTCATGTCGCCCGAGCAGGCCCGGGGGGAAGTCACCCGGCTGGACCGACGCGCGGATGTGTACGGCCTGGGCGCCACGCTCTACGCGCTCTTGACGGGGAGCGCGCCCATCCCGGGCGGCAACGGGCTGGAGGTGCTCGGCAACATCGCCACCGTGGAGCCGCGTCCTCCGCGGGCCCTGGACGCGGACATCCCCGTGGACCTGGAGGCCATCACCCTCAAGTGCCTGGAGAAGGACCGCTCCGCGCGGTACGGCTCGGCGCGTGAGCTGGCGGAGGACCTGTCCCGCTTCCTCGACGGCGCGCCCGTGCTCGCGCGCACCGGCCCGGGCTACCGCGCGCGCAAGTGGCTGCGCAGGCACCGTCGCTCCGTGGCGCTGGGGACGGGGGCGCTCGTCGTGGTGTCGCTCGCCCTGGGGCAGGCGGTGCTCGCCCGTCGCGAGGTCTCCCAGCGCGAGGCCCTGGCCCGCCGGTTCACGGAGCAGGTGGAGCGCATCGAGGCCCAGGTCCGTTACACGGGCATCGCTCCCGCGCATGACACGCGCGCGGACCGCGAGGCCCTGCGCCAGCGCATGCGCGAGCTGGAAACCGCGATGCGCGAGGCGGGGCCCATGGCCGAGGGCCCCGGGCACTATGCGCTGGGGCGCGCGCACCTCGCGCTCGGGGACGACCTGCTCGCGCACCATCACCTGGATGCGGCGTGGCGCGCGGGCAACACCGAGCCGCGCGTGGCGTATTCGATGGCCCTGGTCCTGAGCCACCTGTACCAGCGCGCGCGACTGGACGCCGAGCGGACCCGGGACGAGACGACCCGCGCGAAGCGGCTCCACGACGCCACCCGTCGGTTCGGTGAGACGGCGCGCGACTTCCTGCGCCGGAGTGAAGGGGCCCAGGTCCCCTCGCCGGAGTACGTGGCCGCGCTGCTCGCGTTCCTGGAGAACCGCTTCGACGAGGCGCTGGCGAAGCTGGAGGCGCCGGGCTCGCGCCTGCCCTGGTTCCATGAGGCCCCGTTGCTGCGCGGGGACATCCTGGTGACGCGGGCGGCGAGTCGCTGGAACACGGGGCAGCGAGACGGCGCGCTCTCGGACCTGGAGGAGGGACGGCGCGCCTATGCGCACGCGGCGGACATCGGCCGCAGCGTGCCCGCCGTGTACCTCGCGCGGGCTCGCCTGGAGGGCTGGGCGCTGTTGCTCGCGCTGTATGGCCAGGGCGAGGTGGCGCCTCACTACGAGCGGGGCCTGGCGGCGGTGTCCCAGGCGCTGTTGCTCTCGCCGGACGATGCGGAGGCCCATGAGCTGGAGGCGGGCTTCCATCGACGCCTCGCCGAGCATCACGCCCGCCGGGGGGGCGAGGTGGAGCCGCTGTTGGACAAGGCCCTGGCCTCGGCGCGCCGGGCGATGGCGCTGTCGCCGCTGCAACCCGAGGGTCTGCACGAGCTGGCCCTGGTGCACTGGCAGCGGGCCCGGCTGCGGCAGGAGAAGGGCCTGGACCCTCGGGACTCCCTGCGCGAGGCCGTCGCCGCCTTCGACCGCGCGACCCCCGAGACGTGGGACTACGACTTCCACGCCGACCATGGGCAGGTGTTCCGCGTGTGGGCGGACCACGAGGATGGCGTGGGGGGCGATTCGCTTCCCTATCGGCAGCGCGCCATCGACTCGCACGAGCGTGCGGTCGCGTTGGACGCGAAGCGGCCCGAGGCGTGGATCAACCTGGGGACCGAGTACCTCGCGCGCGCCACGAATCCTCGGGCGCCGAGTCCCGTGGAGGACCTGGACAAGGCCGCGGCGGCCCTGGAGCGCGCGCGGACCCTGAACCCCGAGCACGTGGTGCCCTGGTTCTACGAGGGCGAGGTGCACCTGGCCCGGGCCACGAGGCAGCGGGACTCGGGCGCGGACGCGGGGCCGACGTTGATGCGGGCCCGTGAGGCGTATCTGCGGGGCGTGGCCATCAACCCGAAGCTGCCTCCGCTGCACAACGGGCTGGGCACGGTGGGGTTCGAGCAGGCGAAGGACGCTTGGGAGCGCGGGGGAGACCCGGAGCCCTCGCTGCGCGAGGCGCTGAAGTCGTTCGAGCAGGCCATCGCGTTGGCGCCGGCCCAGGGGTACGGGCAGAACAACGTGGGTGAGGTCCACGCGTGGCGCGCGCGGATGCGCGTGCTGGAGGGGCGCTCTCCCGAGGCCGAGGTGAAGGCGGCGCGTGTCGCGCTGAAGGATGCGTTGGAGAAGGTGCCGGACCTGGCCCAGCCGTGGATGAACCTGGGCACGGCGCTCCTCGCGGAGGCCGAGTGGAGGAGCACGCGGGGACAACCGGTGGCCCCTGTGCTGACGGAAGCCATCCAGGCCCTGCGTCGCGCGCTGACGTTGAATCCGAAGCAGGCCCAGGCGTGGAGGGTGTTGGGCGAGGCGCTGGCCATCGAGGCGCTCGCGAAGGGAGACGCGGAGTCGCTCACGCAGGTCGAGCACGCGTTCGGACAGGCCCTCACGTTGGAGCCCACCCAGCCCGAGCACCGGCTGGCGTTCGCGCGCTTCTGTCTGTCATGGGGACAGCGGCCCGGTGCGAGTGATTCCAAGCGACTGGAGCGAGGAAGGGTGCTCACGGAAGAGGTCCTCGCGGCGAGGCCCACGTGGCCACGCGCGCGGGCCTTGCGCGCCGGGTTGCTCCTGGCCTCGGCGGAGAAGGGGAACTCCCATCCGGAGGCGCGCGAGTTGTTGTCCCGCGCGCTCGGCGACAATCCGCACCTCACGCATGCGTGGAGCGCATGGCTCACCCTGGCGAAGTCACGGTGAGGGAGCGCGTCAGTCTGATTCCTCGGTGGGCTCGGGCACCTTGGTGACGACATCGAGGTTGCCGCGGATGGTCTGGTCATCCGTGACGCAGTCCGATTCCTTGCAGCCCTGCGAGCAGTGGTCGGCCTTGTCGTCACAGATGCTCAAGCAGTACTCGCCCGAGGGCAGGTCGGGGTCCGACCACGAGCCCTTGCTGTGCAGCTTCGTGAGGGCGACGACGCCTCCATCCGCGGCCGAGCGCACATCGCGCAGGTCGATGCACAGGTCCTTGTCCAGGTCGGAGGTGATTTCGAGTCCCTGACCGGAGCACAGCGTCCAGCCCTTCACGCCGGGCCTCGGGGCGAACCGCTTCCCCACGCTCCCGGTCTCCACGACGAGATCCAGACAGCCCGTGTCTCCCGCCAGGCACGGGTCCACCGCGCAGCCTCCATCGGTCTGCTGCACGCGGGGCAGGCCGTCCTCCTGTGCTTGCCGTGGATTCGACTCCGCCGCGCCGACTGGCTCACGCGTTCGTGATGCACACGCCGCCCAGCCCGCAACGAGCAACACTCCCAGGACCCAGCTTCCGTTCCTCATGTTCCCTCTCCCATCGACACATGTCGCGATGCATGCGGAGACAGCATGCCCCGTGCCATGCGTGCCGCGAGGGAACATGTCACTCACCGCGAGGCGTCAGGCCCAGCTCCTTCATGCGCCGGCCCAGCGCCTTGCGAGACACCTCCAGCGCTCGGGCCATCGCGTCCAGGTCACCGCCGTGTGCCTCGTACGCCTGGGCAATCTCCTCCGAGCGCAGGTCGCCCGCGGTGCGCAGGTTCGGGCTCTTGTCGATGAGGTCGTAGAGCGACGGTCTGGGAATGCCCAGCGAATCGGCGGTGGCCTTCAGGTCCCACGCATGTTCGCGCAGCGCGGCCAGCAGCTCCTGCTCCGTCACTTGTGAAGCCTTGCGACGCGGTGTCGTCGGAGTCCGAGGCTCCGCGACGGGCTCGGGCGAAGACACCGAGGCGCCAGGGGTCGAGGCCGCGGCCACCTCCAGCTCATGCTCCAGCCGAGGCTCGGCCTGGAGCGTCGGCTCACCGCGACTTCCGATGACGAGCTGCCGCGCGAGGTTGCGAAGCTGACGGATGTTGCCCGGCCACGGGAAGCGCACCAGCCGCGTCGCCAGCGGCGCGGGCAGCCACGGCGCCGCATACGCGTCCGCGTTGTCCAGCCGATGCGCCTCGCCCAGCGCCGCCAGCTCCTCACGGGCGAAGTGGAAGAACAGCCGGCCCAGGTCCTCACGCCGCTCGCGCAGCGGAGGCACATGCACCTCGTAGCCCGCGAGCCTGTGCAGCAGCGGCGCCTTGAAGCGCCCATCGCGGATGCGCTCGTCCAGGTCCGCATCCGTGGCGGCGAGCAGTCGCACGTCCACGGCCACCGGCGTGCTGCCTCCGACGGGGTACAGCTCACCCGTCTCCAGCACGCGCAGCAGCATCACCTGCACCTCGGGCGGCGCCTCGCCCACTTCGTCGAGGAAGAGCGTGCCCCCATGCGCCGCGCGGAAGAAGCCCTCGCGGCTCTGCGCCGCGCCCGTGTACGCACCCTTCTGCGTGCCGAACAGCTCCGCCGCGGCCAGCTCCTTCGGGATGGCGCCCAGGTTGACGCTGAGGAAGCGGCCCTCGCGCCGACGGCTGCGCTGGTGGATGGCCTGGGCCACGCGCTCCTTGCCCGTCCCCGTCTCGCCACGGATGAGCACGGGCACATCCAGGTCCGCCACGCGCTCGATGTGTCGACGCAGCCGGCGCACCCCGGTGCTCTCGCCCACCATGCCGAGCGCGTCCCCCGTGGCCGAGTCATCCGCCGCGTCCATGAGGTGGAGCAACACCACCACGCGCCCGCCCAGCTCCAGCGGCACCCCCTGGAGGAGCTCCGCCTCGGACAGCTCCCAGGTGCCCTCCAGCGCCGAGCCGGCGATGACCACGCGCTCGCCACCCTCCGTACACGTCAGCCGCACGCTCCCCGGCTTCGAGCCCGGGGCGAGCGTCAGCGGCTTGCGACTGATGAACGGGTCGTTCAGCGGCTGGCCCAGCACGGACCCGGGGCGCGTGAAGTCCGGGGCGTTGCGAGACAGCGCCACCTCACGCCCCGCCACGAGCGCATCCATGCGGAGCCGCTCTCCGACGCGCGCGGGCACGGGATGGGAGACGAGCGTCAGCGCGGGCACGAGGCGAGGCCCCTGCGGACCTCCACCGCGTTGGGGCATGGCGGCGGTGGACACATCGGCGAGCGTCGGAGACATGGTGACCGGGGCCTCATGCTAGCCGAGTCGGGAGCATGAGGCCCTCGGGCCCGCACGCGTGCCTCAGCCCGCGCTGACGAACCAGGACGCGGAGATGTTCCAGCCGCTCAGCGAGCCGCTCTCGTTCGCGACCAGCCCGGGGCTCGTCGGCCAGCTGAAGCTGTTGGGGCCCACCGAGGGGATGGTCCAGTTCAGCGTGAAGGTGGCGTTGTTCACCGCTGACGCCTGGTACACGACATAGCCCGCGGACGGGTTGCTGAAGTCCCCGGGGCTGATGAAGCGCCCGGACTGGCCGGCGGGGATGACGCTCGGGGGCGCCACCGTCCACTGCTCGTCCGTGGCGGACTTCACCAGCACCAGGTCGCCCGAGGTCTGGTTGACGATGGTGGCGGTGAGGCTCTCGGTGGACTCGGGGCCGGGCTTGGTCTGGTTCGGCTTCTCGACGCTCACTTCAGGCATGGCGCACTCCAGTGGGAAGGGATGGGCCGGGGGCCTCGTGTGCCCCCGGTGCTTCCCCTCAGTGCAGCGCGTGTGCCGCGCGCCCCGTGTCCGCGTCTCCGAGGGGAGACCCCCGTCGACACGGGCTCCGACACACGGGTCGACACGGCTTCCGACACGTCGGACCGCGCGCCCGACATGTCGACACCGGCGCGAGGGGCCTCAGCGCTTCGAGCGCGAGTCCAGCCAGGACACCAGCACGTCGGCGTGACAGGGGCCGGGCTTGCACCAGCAGCCCAGGCGCTTGCCGCGCAGGGCGAGCACGTCCTCGCGCCAGGCGGCGTCATGGCGGGAGCGCAGCTCCAGGTACCAGCGGAAGGACTCGAACGCGTCCACGTCCGGCCCCATGCGGTGGAGGGCCTCCTCGTGGATGCGCTGTGGCTCCGCGCCCGGCAGCTCGGCGACCCAGGGGGCGAAGTACTTCTTCCACATCGCGCCCGGGGTGCCGACGCCACCGGGCTTGAAGGGGTTGCCGAAGCGACCGGGCACGGGGTTGGTGGGGCCAGGCTTCGCCCACGCGCGGAAGGCCCGGCCCACGTACACGTCACAGCCGTCGTGGACATGGACCGCCTGGGTGCGCGCCCCGGTCATCGGCGTGTCCCCTGACTACTTCTTGCGCTTCTTGCCGGCGGACTGGGCGGCGGCGGCGGCCTCGGCGGCGGCCTGCTCGACGGCGACCTTCAGGTCATCGCGCTCCTTGGTGATGCTGGCCACCTCGCCCTCCAGCTCGGTCACCTTGGTCTTCAGTGCCTCGTTCTCCGCGCGCAGCGCAGCCGTGTCCTTCTTCAGCACGTTCGTCTCGGCGCGCGCGCGGTTCAGCTCGCGCGAACCACCGCATCCGACGAGGGGAACCACCGCCAGCATCGCCACGGCCATCCAAGCCTTCATCTGAGTCTGCTCCTGTGGGGCCCCGGAAGGGGGATGTCCAGGGCCCGGGTCATCCGGCACGGAAAGAGGGACGCACCACTCCCGGCTCCTGCCGGCCGGTATCGGACCGGCGAGACTAGACAGTAAGGCCCACGAGCGGAAGCCACTGGAGGGTCGGATGCACCCGCTCCCTCGGACGGGCGGGGATTCTCAAGAGGTGGAAGTCGGGACCTGGGCGGCGGAGTCCGGGACTTCGTGAATCCATACGGGCTCGAGGCCCCAGGTGAAGAGGGCGCGGTGTCGGGAGCGCACGGTGAAGCCCGGGGCCTCGATGGGGCGGGTCACCGTGAGGACACGGGTGCCGGGGCGGCAGGTGCGCAGGCGGGCGACGAGCCGGGTCCGTGTCTGGGGCGACAGGGCCGTCCAGTTGACGAGGACATGGGTGGCCTCGCCCAGGTCGGCCAGGGCCGCGTCGCCCTGGCGCAGCACCGCGCCCGCTCGGGACAGGGGGGCGGAGGCGAGGGTGACGTGCTCCCGGAGCAGCTCGATGCCCGTGGCCCGGGCGCCCAGCCAGCGCGCGGCGAGCAGGGCCCGGCCGCGTCCGGCGCCCAGGTCCACCAGGTGGCCGTGGGCGGTGAGCCCGGCCTGCTGGAAGAGCCCCAGGGCGGTGTGCACGGGCGTCTCGCCGTACATCAGCTCGTCGAAGCCCTGGCCGTGGACCTGGAGGAGACGGATTACCTCGAAGGAGCGACGCGGCCGGTAGGGCGACACGAGCAGCTCGCGCAGCCACAGGGACAGCGCGGGCCCCAGGAGGCGAGGGCGCCACGCGAGGACGGCCAGGTCCGCCGCCCGGTTCACCGCGTCCAGCCACAGGCTCCAGATGCGCACGAGCAGGAGCCGGGGGAAGGACAGCCGGGGTTCCTCGGGCCGGGTGGATGTCGTCGGGGTGGAGGCGTCCTCGGCCATGGCGCGTGAGGCGGAGGTTAGCCGAATCCGCGCGAGGGGCCGTGGGCGTCGAGCGGGCGGGTGGACGTGGGCCACGCAGACGCTCGGGCGACGAGGAAGCGTGGGGGCATGAGGACGCGCCGCGGTGACGAGGGCTGCAAGTCGTTGCGCGGGTGCGGAAGGACTTCCTCCGGCCGCCCGGGTTGATGCCAGCGGGAGCGATGCGCTGACCAGGGGGCTGGCTTTGGACCCTGGAGGCGCGCGAGGAGCTTCACGCCCGCCGCCGCTCCCGCTCGCCCGGTGAGCGACCGGCGCTGAGGGAGATTCACCTCGGAGGGACCGCCGTGAGGAATGGCTTTCCCTGTCATTCCCTCATCACTCCCGGTGAGGGAAATGAAACACCTGTCCCAGCGGGACGCGAGGCCTTCTGGCTGTGCGGAGAGGGGACCGCGAGCATGTCTGGCATTGGCATCACAGATGCAATTCAGATGTGACGGTAGTTCAACTGGGAGAGGCGGAAGGTCATGGCGATGCGGTGGTGGAGCAGGGGCTTGGGGCTGTTGCCGGTGATGGGGATGGCGGTGGCGTGTGGTGGTGGCGCGGCGGGGACGGAGGTGGAGGCGACAGCGTCCTTGGAGCAGGGGGTGGAGGGGTGCCGGGAGGTGACGCGCTACGAGGAGTCGGACCTGCCGGTGAACGACGACACGTACGTCTCGGCGGACGCGCCGGACACGACCTTCGGCGACTCGACGAAGCTGGTCTCGGATGGCAACCCCCGGCAGGAGGCGTACCTGCGCTTCATCGTCACGCAGCACACGGGCTTCGTCCGGGCGCGGCTGCGGCTGAACGTGCTGGATGGCTCCTCGAACGGCCCCGCGCTGCACGCCACGTCCTCGGCGTGGACGGGCTCTTCATTGACCTGGAACAACCGGCCCGCGCCGGTGGGGGGCGCGCTGGCGAACGTGGGCGCGCTCTTGAGTGACAGCGTGGTGGAGTACGACGTGAGCGCGCACGTGACGGGGCCGGGCGAGTACGGCTTCGTGCTGTTGCCGGAGGTGGGGGACGGGACGGACTTCGCCTCGCTGGAGCTGCGGGCGCTGCGGCCCCGGCTGGTCTTCACCTATGCGACGACGACCACGGAGTGCGGCACGCAGGGCACGGGCGGCTCGCTGTCGTCGGTGCGCAAGCTGGGTGGGGTGAACGGCGAGGTGCCCCACGCCATGGCCACGGACCCGACGGGGGGCTACGTCATCGCGGGTGACGTGGGCAACCTGGGTACTTTGGGTGGGCCGGCGAACAACCCGGAGGGCTTGTTGGTCAGCCGCTTCCGCGCGGATGGTTCGCACCAGTGGTCGCGCTCCTTCCCGCAGGCCTCGGCGGGGACGTGGATGCAGGTGGAGGGCGCGGCGGTGACGCCCGAGGGCAACGTGCTGCTGGCGGGCGAGTACTTCGGGCAGCCGGACTTCGGCCAGGGGCCGTTGCCGGGCACGTCGATGGGGACGGGCGGCATCTTCCTCTTGAAGCTCTCCCCGAGTGGCCAGCCTGTCTGGGCGAAGGCCTTCCGGGCGCACCTGGACCCGGGCGGCACGCGTCCGCACCAGGTGTTCCGGGTTGCGGGCGTGGCGACGGACGCGCAGGGCAGCCTGATTCTCACGGGCAGCTTCCGAGGCTTCACGGACTTCGGCGTGGGCCAGGTCGATGCGGGTGAGAGCACGCGCCGGGAGGAGCAACCCACGACGGGCGCGTTCCTGGCGAGGTTCACCTGGGAGGGGCAGCTCTCGTGGGCCCGGGTGTTCCAGGCGGGGCAGTCCAACACGGAGGGCCTGGCGGTGGCGACGGACAGCCAGGGGAACATCGTGTTGGGCGGTCTGGCGGGAGACGGCAACGAGCTGGGGGCGACGGTGGCGCGGACGCCGTTCGTGGTGCGCTACTCCATGCACGGGGCGCTCGACTGGGTGCGCAGGCTGGAGGGCAGCGGCGTGAACGGGCAGGTGACGGGGGTGGCGGTGCTGCCTGGAGGCGCGGTGGGGTTCGTCGCGCAGGCGTACGGCAGCATCGCGTACGCGGGTGGCACGGTGACGACGAACGTCGGTGGAGTGCCGGACCTGGTGCTGGGGACGCTGGAGAGCGCGGGCACGGACCGGTGGCTGCGGGCGTACGGCGGCACGGAGGGCGAGTATCCGCGCCGGCTGGTGGCGGATGCGCAGGGCAACCTGGTGACGATGGGGGTGTTCCACCTGCGCTCGGACCTGGGCGGCGGTCCGTTGAATCCGACGGGCGGGGAGCTCAAGGCCTTCGTGGCGAAGTACGGGGCGGATGGTTCGCACCGGTGGTCGCGCGCGCTGAATGAGACGGCCATGGACCCGGTGCTGCTGGGGATGACGCCCACGGGCGAGACCTGGTTCGGCGGCATGCTCTCCTCGGCGGAGGAGGTGGGCGGCACGGTGTACACGCCCTACGGCAGCTCGGATCTGTTGTTGATGAAGCTGACGCCCTGAGGTGACGCGAGGAACGCCGTGGCCCGCTCGTGCGAGGGGTCACGGCGTCCACGCGTCGGAGGCTCAGAGGAAGACGGCATCGGGTCCTCCGTACCGAGTTTAGAAATCGTTAGAGAAAGGGCTTTCGCCCAGAAATTCGTTACGGCTTTGTAGAAATCGTTAGAAACGGCCCTTCGGCTTCGAAAATCGTTACGCGGCCGTGAGGGCGCTCCATGACGAAGGACCCTAACGCAGCTCTGCTGCGAGCGCTCGCAGCGGTGCTCCCCGCCGATGCCCTCGTCACCGACGCGGATGTGTTGGAGGCGCACCGGCGTGATCAGGCCGAGTGGGCCCCCGCGGGCACCCCTGGAGTCCTGGTCCGCGCCACCTGCGCGGACGACGTGCGCGCGGTGCTCCAGGTCGCCTCGGCGCACAAGGTCCCTGTGGTTCCTCGCGGCGCGGGCTCGGGACTGTCCGGCGGCGCCAACGCGCTGGACGGCTGCATCGTGCTGTCGCTGATGCGGATGAACCGGGTGCTGGAGGTCGACGCGAAGGGGATGCTCGCCGTCGTGCAGCCGGGCGTGCTGAACGCGGAGGTGAAGGCGGCCGCGGCGGCGCAGGGGCTCTGGTACGCGCCGGACCCCGCGAGCTGGGAGTTCTCCAGCCTGGGCGGCAACCTGGCTACCAACGCCGGCGGCCTGTGCTGCGTGAAGTACGGCGTCACCGGGGACGCGGTGCTGGGGCTGGAGGTGGTGCTCGCGGACGGCTCGGTGGTGCGCACCGGCGGGCGCACCGTGAAGAACGTCGCGGGCTACGATTTGACCCGGCTGTTCGTCGGCTCGGAGGGCACGCTCGGCGTCATCACCGAGGCGACGCTGCGCCTCCGCCCCAGGCCCCCCAGGGCGACCACGCTGGTCGCCACCTTCCCCACGCTCGCGGGCGCGGGCGCGGCCGTCACGGACATCATGGCGCGCACGCGCCCGTCCATGCTGGAGCTCATGGACCAGGCCACCTGCCGCGCCGTGGAGGCGTACAAACCCCTGGGCCTGGACGTGGACGCGGCCGCGTTCCTCCTGGCGCGCTCGGACGCGGGCGGCGACCAGGGCGTGGCGGAAATCGAGACCATGGCGGCGGTCTGCGAGGCCGCGGGCGCGACCTTCGTCACCCACTCCACCGATGAAGCGGAGGGCGAGCTGCTGCTCACCGCGCGCCGCCTCGCCTATCCCGCGCTCGAACGACAAGGCGCCACGCTGCTCGACGACGTGGGCGTGCCCCTGTCCCGAATCCCCGAGCTGCTCGCCGCCGTGGAGCGCATCGCCGCCGAGCGCGGCGTGCTCGTGGGGACCTTCGGCCACGCGGGCGATGGGAACATGCACCCCACCGTCGTCTTCGACCGCCAGGACCCCGCGGCGCTCACGCGGGCCCGCGGCGCGTTCGATGACATCCTCGCGGCCGCGCTGGACCTGGGCGGCACCATCACCGGCGAGCACGGCGTGGGGGCGCTGAAGCAGCCCTTCCTGGGGCGCCAGCTCGGCGAGGAGGGCCTGCGCCTGCACCACCGCCTCAAGGCCGCGATGGACCCCCTCGGCATCCTCAATCCGGGCAAGGTCCTCTGAGCATTCCGGAGAGCCTCACCTGGCCTCGAGACATGGATTCCCCTGGAATGACGAGGGCTTGTGGCCCACCGGGAGGAAATCGCCGGGTATTTTCGGGGCCATGTCGAGAAGCTTTCCGCAGCTTCGACATAGGGGTGAACGCACCCCGATTCCGGGGCGCGGCCGACACGCAAAGAGGGAGCCACCCATGAAGTACATGCTGATGATGAACCACGCAGGTCAGGGCCCGTACGCGATGATGAACTGGCCGAAGGAGGACATCCGGGCGCACATCGGGTTCATGGTGTCCTTCGTGAAGAAGCTCTCCTCCACCGGAGAGCTGCTGGCGGCCGAGGGCCTGGCCGGGCCGGATCAGGCGAAGCGCGTGAAGGCGGGGGCGGACGGCAAGCCCGTCACCGACGGCGTCTTCCCCGAGTCGAAGGAGTTCCTCGTGGGCTACTGGCTGGTGGAGGTGGACAGCCCCGAGCGCGCCTACGCCATCGCCGCCGAGGCCTCCGCCGCGCCGGGCCTCGCGGGCAAGCCGATGAACATGAACATCGAGGTCCGGCAGGTGATGAGCGGTCCTCCTCCCGAGTTCCTGTGACGTGAAGCCTCCGGCGAGCCACGCCATCGAGTCCCTGCTGCGCGAGCACGCGCCCAGGGTGCTGGGCGCCATCCTCCGACGGTTCCGTGACTTCGGAGCCTCGGAGGACGCGGTCCAGGAGGCGCTGCTCGCGGCCGCGATGCAGTGGCCCCTCCATGGCGTGCCGGACGACCCGCGCGCCTGGCTGATTCAAGTGGCCTCCCGGCGCATCACCGACCAGGTGCGCGCCGAGGCGGCCCGACGCCACCGCGAGGAGCTGGTGGTGAGCATGGTGCCGCCGGAGCTGCAGCTCGTCCTGCCCGTGATGGGGGACGAGTCCATGGGGCGCGACGACACGCTGGCGCTGCTCTTCATGTGCTGTCACCCGGCGCTGACGACAACCTCGGCGATCGCCCTCACGCTGCGCGCGGTGGGCGGCCTGACGACGGCGGAGATCGCCAGGGCCTTCCTCGTCCCCGAGGCGACGATGGCGCAGCGAATCAGCCGCGCCAAGCAGAGCATCCACACCTCCGGGGTGCCATTCCAGAAGCCCACGCCGGAGGAGACCGCGCAGCGGCTGGGCGCGGTGCTGCACGTGCTCTACCTCGTCTTCAACGAGGGCTATACGGCGACCTCCGGGCCCCAGGTGCTCCGCACGGATTTGTCGGGCGAGGCCATCCGGCTGACGCGGATGCTGCACACGCTGTTGCCGGAGGACGGCGAGGTGGCGGGGCTGCTCGCGCTGATGTTGCTGACGGACGCGCGGAGGGCCGCGAGGACGGGGCCCTCGGGAGCGCTGATTCCGCTCGACGCACAGGACCGGAGTCTCTGGGACGCGGCCATGATTGCCGAGGGCGTGGCGCTCATCTCGGCGACGCTGTCGAAGGGCTCGCTGGGGCTGTACCAGGTGCAGGCGGCCATCGCGGCGGTGCATGACGAGGCGGCGCGCGCCGAGGACACGGACTGGCCGCAGATTCTCGCGCTCTACGGCGTGTTGATGGGACTGACGGACAACCCGATGGTGGCGCTCAACCACGCCATCGCGACGGCGATGGTGCACGGGCCTCGCACCGGGCTGACGTTGCTGGACGTGCTGGACAAGAGCGGGCGGCTGGGCGGGAACCACCGACTGGCCGCGGTCCGCGCGCACCTCCTGGAGCGGGCCGGTGAGCACGCGAAGGCGGTGGTGCATTACCTCGAGGCCGCCGAGCGCACGACGAGCCTGCCCGAGCGCGATTACCTCCTGTTGCAGGCCGCGCGGTTGCGCGAGGGTGAGTCGCCTGGGCGCGGGTGACTCGCTGTCCCACGCGGCGCGTGGACGAAGCGCTGTTCGACGAGCGGCCTCGCCGGTGAGGGCACTCCGCGCCGAGGCGCGAAGGTCGCTCGTGCGCCCTCGGTCCTCCGGGGAGCGTCGACCCAGGTCGCCGGGCGACGCGGTGGGGACACTCCCCGGGCTTGCTTCACGACAGGGACCTTCAGTTGCGGACGGCGGCGGCGTGCTCGACGGCCCAGTTCAGGGCCTGGTCCGCGATGGCCTCCCAGCCGGGCTGGGCCACGGTGTAGTGCGAGCGGCCGGGCACCTCGACGTACTCCGTCACCGCCTTCGACTTCGCGTAGCGCTTCACGTTCTCCCGCTGGATGCTGGCCGGGAGGATGATGTCCAGGTCACCCGAGAGGAACAGCAGCGGGGCGCGCGCGTCGTTGCGCAGATTCACCGTGACTTCCGAGCGCGGCGTCAGGTTCGCCAGCGCGCCCTGGAACAGCGCCCGGCCCGAGCCGGGGATGTACTGGGTGCGGTAGATCTCGTCCGACTCCGCTTGCGTCAGCGTGTTGGTGAAGGCGTAGTGGAACTGCTCGGGCGTCATGGGCGCGTGGCGCTTGACGTTGGCGGGGTTGAGGAGCGTCGACGCGGTCGACTTGATGGTGGTGAAGGGCAGCGTGTAGACGCCCTTCACGGGCGCCGAGTGGATGGCTACGCCCGCCGCGCCCACGCCCCGGTCCAACAGCATCTGCACGAAGGCGCCGCCGAACGAGTGGCCCATGAGGATGGGCGGGGTGGGCAGCGCGCGGATGATGCGCTCGTAGTGGTCGACGATGTCCTTCACGCCCAGGTTGTTGAGCGGCGTGGGGTCCTTCTGCAGCGCCTCGACTCCACCCTCCAGCCCGGGCCACGTCGGGGCGATGACGCGGTAGCCGGCCTTCTCGTAGCGGGCAATCCAGCCCTGCCAGCTGCGCGGCGTCATCCACATGCCGTGGATGAGGACGATGGTATCCGGCTGGCCCTGGGTCTGCTGAACGGTGGCGCTCATGACGTGCTCCCTCTTGGTTCACCGCGTCTCGCGCGGTGTGCGTCGTTGACAAGAGGAACAGTACGGATTCGGGCCGGGGCGAAAAACAGGCTCCTGGGAAGAGCACTGTTTCCGCCCCGGAAACAATCCGGACCGCGCTACTTCGTCGTCGCGGCGGTGCCGAGGGTCTCCAGCACCTTGCGCGCGTTGTCGTTCTTCGGGTTGAGCTCCAGCGACTTGCGGTAGCTCGCGGCGCCCTCGGTCTTGCGGCCCGCGGCCACGTAGCCCTCGCCCAGGCTGTCGTGCGCGTTGGCGTCCTGGGGGAAGAGCTCGACGTTGGCCTCGAACAGCTTCAGCGCGTCGTCCAGGCGCTTCTCGCGCAGCAGCGAGTACCCGAGCTCGTTGAGGATGTCCGCGGACAGCTTCTCGTCCTTGGGCGCCTCGGCCTTGCGCGCCTTGAACCACGCGATGGCGACGTCGGTGCCCTTCATGCGCGCCAGCAGGTCCGTCGTCATCCCGGGGTGCTCGGGCGCCACGGTGTAGCCCTTCCAGCCGTACACGGAGATGGCGCTGGCGACGATGCGCTCGAACAGGCGCGAGCCGTTGTCGGAGTTGGTCATGATGGCCACGCCGCCACCGGACTCGAAGGCCACGAGCAGGGCGCGGTAGCCCTCGTTCGCGCCGCCGTGGCCGAACCAGTCCTGGCCCGGGTTGCGCAGGTAGCCGATGCCGAAGGACTTCGACTCGGGCTGCCGGGTGAGCATCTGCTTCGCCATGGCCTGCGACACCACGCGCTTGGACTGGCCCTTGGCGGCCTTGGACATCTCCAGCGCGGCGCGCGCCAGGTCCGACGGCGTCGTCCACAGGCCCGCGGGCGCCATCTCCGGGTAGACGTGCCAGCCGCCCTGGATGCTCTTGCCGTCGGGGGTGGTGCCGGTGGCGGCGCGCGGGGCGAGCGACGCGGGCAGGGGCTGCTCGAAGGTGCTGTCCTTCATGCCGAGCGGCGCGAGCACCGTCTCCTGCATGATGCGCGGGAACGGCTTCTTCAGCTGGTCCACCAGGAGCTGCTGGACGATGGTGGTGCCGCCGCCGCTGTAGCGCGTGAGCGTGCCGGGCACGGTGTCCACGCGCACGGCCGACGTGTTGGCGGGCTTCTCACCATCGAGAATCTGCTGCGTCGTGGGCAGGGGCGCGTCGACGGTGTAGCCCCCGAAGCCGTGCACGGTGGTGCCCGCGGTGTGCGAGAGCAGGCGGCGCAGGGTGACCTTCTGCTCCTTCGTGAAGTCGTTGTCGGGGAGCTTCCACGACACGAGCTTGTCGTTGACGTTCTCGTCGAGCGACCACTTGTTCTTCTCGGCGTGGTGCATGGCGGCCATCGCCGTGACGGGCTTGCTGATGGACGCGGCCTGGAAGAGCGTGTCGATGGTGACGGGCTCGGCGCCGCCGGCCTGCTTGACGCCGTAGGCCTTGGCCCAGACGAGCTTGCCCTGGTCGAACACGGCGATGCTCACGCCGGGGACCTTGTACAGCTCCATCCACTGCGGCAGGGACAGGTGCTTGGGCGTCTCACCGGGCACGGAGATGGGCGCCAGGCCCTCCTCCACGCGGGCCACGCGCGCGGCCTCGGCGGGGCGTGACAGCCACTGCGTCTGGGGTTTTGCGGGAGCCGCGCCGGTGAGCAGACCGAGCGCGAGCGCGCCCGTGAAGGACACGGCGGCGAGGCGGGAGGAAGGGACTCGAGACATGGATGGGGTTCCTGGGGGGACTCGCGCGGTGGCCGGGGTGGGTACGCGTGCGGGCTCGGATGATTGCGTCTGCGGGCTCCGCGCCTCGTGGAAAACCACGATACGAAACGAACGTTCGACGCAGGGTCCTGTCGCGCCGACAACGAAATCGGACCCGGTTGGCTTCCCGAGGAACTCCGGAATTCGTCGGAACGAGAATCGGTAGACGGTCTCGATTTCCGAAAAGGGGTGACAGATGGGCGGCACGACGTCGATTCGGGGTGGCTCTTCGACAGGTTCGTCCTCGGGGGCATCTGGAGCGGATGCGGCCCGACGCGCCGAGGAGGCCCGGCAGCGTGCGGAGGCGGCGCGCAAGGCGGCCGAGGCGGCGCGCAAGGCGGCGGAGGCGGCCCGCAGGGCGGCGGAGGCGGCGCGGCTGGCGCAGGAGAAGGCGCGCGCGGAGGCGGCGAAGGCGAAGCAGCAGGCGGAGAAGCCGGGGCAGACGCCCGAGGAGCAGAAGGCCTCTCGCAAGGAGGCCGAGGCGGCGGCCAAGGCGGAGAAGGTCGCTCAGCAGCGCGCGTCCAAGGCCGACGAGGCGCTGCGGGCCGCGGAGGAGAAGGCGGCGAGGACGGCCCAGCAGGCGCAGGGCGCCATGGGGCAGGCGAACGTGTTGGCGGCGCAGCAGGGCCTGGCGCAGCCGTTCGACGACAAGAGCGTCAACGGCGTGAAGCCGAGGGCCGCCACGTCGGACGTGTCGTCGTTCGACGCCGCGCCGCGCCGCGAGGGCATGGACAAGCTGTTGGGCAACGTGGCCGCGCCGCCGGGGAGCGCGGAAGGGTCCACGCTGCTGACGGAGGACGCGAAGGACGGGAAGGTCAACTGCCTGGACGTGGCGGCGGACTGGGTGGACAAGGCGTCGCCGGAGCTGCGTGCGCGCTCGGAGATGGTGTTCCTGCAGGACCAGCGGCCGGGGGCCGAGGGGCAGACGGGGCACGTCGTCGTGCGCCAGGGTGAGCAGGTGTTGGACCCGACGACGAACCAGTCGTACGAGTCCATGGAGGCGTACAAGAAGGCGCAGCCGCAGTACCAGGAGGTGGGCAGCGTGCCGGCGACGGACGCCCAGCGCATCTTCGACACGCCGCCGGGTTCGCCCGAGCGCGCCGCGGAGCTGGAGAAGGCGAAGCTGTCGCCCGAGCTGCGGAACATGATGGTGGCGGACGCGAGCCCGGCCGAGCAGCAGGCGTGGGACCGCTACGACGCACACGTGAAGGCGGGGCCGCCCAAGGATTTGCCGCAGAACATGGGGTTGAGGCAGGAGATCCTCGAGGCCCATGCCGCCAAGACGAAGGAGCTGGCGGCCGAGGCGAACAAGGCGTCGGTGGAGCGGCTGCGCACGGAGCTGGGCTCGACGCCCGAGGGCAAGAAGGCGCTGGAGGACCTGGACGCGCGGGGTGTCGGCATCAACGTGGTGGACGACGCGTCGTACGCGCAGCTTCCGGGCGCGGGGACGGACGGGCACGCGTTGCCGGGCAACGGCGACATCACGCTGAGCCGCAAGGGCGCGACGGTGGACGTGCTCCAGCGCGAGGCGCAGCGCTCCGCGGAGACGCAGCAGCTGAAGCTGCCGACGACGCCCGAGGACGGCGAGCGCCTGGCGGTGTCGGTGTCGGAGACGTTGAAGGCGAACCCGCGTCAGCCGGTGGAGTTCGAGGACGGGGGCATCCACGTCGTCGCGATGAAGAATCCGAAGGCGTCGCTGGTGGAGAGCGGGGGCAGCGCGCTGGACGTGTTCGGGTTCTCGCCGTTCACCTCCGAGGCGAAGGAGGCGGGGGCCAACCCGGGCAGTGACACCATCATCAACACGAGCTTCTACGACCTGGCGGCGTGGGGAACGAACCCGGTGGGGCAGGTGGTGAAGGACGGCGAGGTGATTGCGGGAGGGTCCGAGCCGGACCGCTTCTACGCGGCGTGGACGGACTCGGGGATGAAGTTCGGGCAGGGAGACCCGCCGAAGGACGCGAACCTGGCGTTCGGTGGCGCGGTGCCGGTCATCATCGACGGGACGCCGTACGGGGTGGGCAACCAGTACAAGCCGGGCACGGACCCCTCGGCGCCGGTGACGGGAGACCCGGGAGCGCACGCGGGGAACCTGACGCAGCGGAACAACGAGAGCTTCAAGGCCCAGGATGAGCGGGGCAAGGAGGTCGGCAAGGTCATCGTCGGCTACGACCGGGACACGGGCACGACGTACGTGGTGGCGCAGCAGGACGGCTCCAAGCCGGGCAAGACGCTCTCGGAGATTCGAGACGCGCTGGTGAAGCTCGGCGTGGATGACGCGGTGTCGTTCGACGGCTCGGACTCGGCGACGCTCGTGCGCGACGACCAGGTGAAGGTGGAGCCAGGGGGCCTCAAGAACCAGACCATCCCCTACGGCCTGCGGCTCAGCCTGGGGGAGTGATGTGACGTGCTCGAGGTGGCGCGTGAGTGATGCGCCGCCTCGAGAGCCCCCGTGGAGGGTGCGCCCGTCACGCCGAGGCTGGGATTCTCGGCGCTGACGGGTTTCGCGTTCATCCGGGATGGGATGTCGCGTCCACGTCCTGGGATGCCTGCTCGAAACAGCTGAAGGTCCGTGTGCGGACACCGGCCTCTCGGGTGGGCCGTCAGCCGTGCGGGTGTGACGCCGTGGGCCTCGTTCGTGCAGTCGCCGGCTTCGCTTTGGCCGAGGTGCCAGCGCTGTCTAGATTCATTCCGGCGGCGGGGAGGAGTGACACGGGGTCGTTGAGGCACCGGGCATGACTCCCTTCACGCCAGGGAGGAGATGCATGTTCGAATCCGACGTCACGCCTGCTTGCCTGAGTTCGCGGCGAGTCCTCCACGGGCTTCATCCTGGAGGTCTGCCATGAGCCTGCTCCATGAAATCAAGCTGAAGGGGGCCGCGGTCCATCCGGAGCGAATCTCGGCGCCGTTGTTCCAGGACCTGCTGCACATCTTCGTGGAGGGAGCGCAGCGGGCCCTCCGCTTTCGCATCGAGGGACGCAGCACCGCTCGCGGAGGCGTGCCCTCGTGGCTCAGGTCCGCCGCGCAGTTCGACCTGCTGCTGGAGCCGGAGGCCGAGGCCGGTGTCTTCAAGGTGGAGTCGAGGCCGCTGAGACAGGTGCTCCCAGAACATCTGCGCTCGAACGAGGCCTTGTCCGACGTGGGCGCGGAGGGGAGCGCGGTCGACTTGTTCGAGGCGGGGCTCGAGGACGCGCTCGCGGGCGTGGCGGACAGCGACAGGTTCGATGAGGGGCTGGTGGAGACCTTCAGTTCGTTCTCCAGGCTCTTCGACCAGGGCGTGGAGGGCATCGAGGTCGTCAACGGGCACACGTTCCCCATCGACGCGGAGGGCATGGCGCGTGTGGTGAGGTTGCGGCGTCAGACGCCTCCGCCTCGGGCCATCCGCATCGCGGGAAAGCTGGATGCCATCCGGCACAGCGACCGGTTCTTCACCCTGATTCTGGAGAATGGCGCCGCGCTTCGAGGGGTCTGGGAGCGCCTGGACTCCGACAGCGTGACGGCCTCGTTCGGTCAGAAGGTCATCGTGTCGGGAGTGGCCGTGTTCCGTCCCTCCGGCTCGGTGTTGCGCATCGAGGCGGAGCACATCGAGCCCGCGTCCGCGCAGCAGGCGACGCTCTGGTCGGTGCTCCCCAGACCGCTGTTCACGCCGGTGGACCCGCGCGCGTTGAGGCAGTCGCAGGATGAACGCTCGGGCCTCCCCGCGATTTTCGGCCAATGGCCCGGTGAGGAGACGGAGCAGGAGCTGTCCGCCGCGCTGCGGGAGTTCTCGTGAGCGTGGCGACAGGGCTGGTGCTCCTCGATACGAACATCCTGGTGCATCTGTTGAGGGCCTCCTCGCTCGGCAAGCGGGTGGCGGAGGTCCATGGCCTGCTGAGCAAGGCCCACCGTCCGCTCGTCTCCGTCGTCACGGTGGGAGAGGTGCTGGCCTTCGCGAAGAAGCGAGCCTGGGGAGCGCAGAAGGTCTCGAAGCTTCACGAGCTGCTTCGGCAGCTCGTGGTGGTGGACATCCACCTGGACGCGGTGCTCGAGCGGTACGCGACCTTCGATGTCTTCTGCGGGTCGAAGGGACGAGTGCTCGGCAAGAACGACTTGTGGATCGCCGCCACCGCCTCGGCGGTCAGCGCGTTGCTGCTGACCACCGACAAGGACTTCGACCTGCTCCACTCCGAGCGCTTCCTGGCGCGTTCCTGGTACGACCCGGCACCTGCCGGAGAGGCAGCCGGCGGCGGATAGCACCGCCGTCACTTCGGAGTGGCCTCGTCGAGGACCTCTTTCCATCCATCGAGCGCGCGGTGCACGTCCATGCGCTCGGTGGCGGTCTCCGCCTTCATCGCGAGGCCGTGGATCCGCACCAACAAGTCCTCGATGCGCGTGGGGTACTCGTGCTTCGAGGCGCGGTCCAGGTACACCGCCTTGAGGTTGATGAAGCGTCGGGCCAGCCTGTCATCGCTCGGAGTCAGCTCCGGCGTGGTGAGCAACGCCAGGATTCGAGGCCCCGGCGCGCGCAGCTCCACCTTGGGCTCCGGTGGTGGCGCGGGTTGGGGTGACAGCTCTTCCAGGAGCGGCTTCGAGGTGATGTCCGACGCGGACCTGGATGCCAGGAGCGTGCTCAGGCGCTTGCCCTGTGTGGCCAGCGCCGTGCTCACCTGCGTGACCTCGGACCGGGTTTTCGCGCCGAGCGCACGTGCATGGAGACGTTCGAGCTGCTTCTCGAACTCGGTGGAGCGCCCGCTGTCCGAGGTCTGCTTCAAGTAGCGCTCCTCGAGCAGATAGACACGCTGGAGCAACGCCGCGTCCAGCGGCACCTTGGCGCTCCGGACGAGGAACGCCTCGGGGTGACGGGGCATGACCGCGGGCACGACGGCCTGCTGCTTGTGCGCGCTCGCGGGGACCACCTCCCCGCCGACTCCCACGAGCGCTGGGCGCTCGGCCTTCTTCCCTGTCGCCCGTGCAGTCGCCTCGGGAGCCGCGGTGCCGGCCTGTTCGGGGGCCTTCGTTCCCGTGGCCGCCGTGGTCTCATCGAGCGCCGCGGGGCGTGACGGCTCGGGCGCGTCCTGCGTGGGCACCGAGGGCTGCGCCTGGGCGACCCCTGCTGTGGGGGCCGTCTCCGCCGCGACAGGCTTCGACGGAGCGGGCACGGGGGTCGGCGCAGGAGCCTCGGCCACCGGGGCGGCTTGAGGGGCCGCGGCGGACACAGGCTCCGGGCTCGGGGCTCCGTTGGACTGTCGTGAACCGAGGAAGAAGCCACCCAGCGCGACGCCGGTGATGACCGCGCCACCCACGGCCCAGGTCAGCACCTGCGTACGCCGTCGAACAGGCAGCACGGGGCGGACCTGGGACGCGGTGGTCTTCGTCCTGCTCTCGGGGACGGTGAGCGGCGCGGTGAGCGGGACGGTGGCGGGGGCCGAGAGGACGGTGGGCGGAATCCGCTGCAACGCCTGTCGCACGGCCTCGGCGGACTCGGGCCGGAGCGCGGGGTCCTTGGCGAGCAGGTGGAGGATGAGGGTGTCGAACTCGGCGGGGAGCCCGGGGACTCGGGAGGAGGGGAGGGGCGGAGGCTGCTCGATGTGCGCGAAGAGGACCTGGAGTTGTTCGCCCTTGAAGGGGCGCTCACCCGTCAGCATGTGGAAGGCCATCACGCCGGTGGCATAGAGGTCCGTGGCGAAGCTGACGGTGGTCCCGCGGACCTGCTCGGGGGCCATGTACTCGGGCGTTCCGAGGATGGTGCCATCGACGGTGGTGGGGCCATCGGCGCTGCGCATCAACTTGGCGATGCCGAAGTCGACGAGCTTGACGGTGCGGGTGCCATCCAGGCCCTGGGCGAGGAAGACGTTGCCGGGCTTGAGGTCCCGGTGCACGACGCCCGCCTCGTGGGCCGCGCCGAGCGCCGACAGCATCTGGTCGAGAATCCAGACGGTGGTGTTCGGGTCGAGCCGGGTGTTCTGCTGGAGCAACGCCGCCAGGGACTGGCCCCGGAGCAGCTCCATGATGATGTAGGGCCGACCGTCCGGCAGGGTGCCGAAGCCGAAGATGTCGATGATGCCCGGGTGACGGATGGCATTGACCGAGCGGGCCTCGATGAGCAGACGTTCCACCTGCTGCTGGGTGACGTTCTCCGCGCGGAGCACCTTGATGGCGACCTGTTTGCCTATCAGCGGATGGACGGCGCGATAGACGACGCCCATCCCTCCCTCGCCGATGCGCTCCTCGATGACGAAGTCATTGACCTGCGTCGAGACCAGCGAGTCCCTTCCCCGTGGCGCTCGTTCCCCCCGCGTCTTCTCGCTCGTATTCATGGCCTGACATGAGCGTAGCCTCGGACTGTCAGGCCAATCAAAGGCCAACAGGGAGGCATTGCCCAGGCAATGTCAGGTCTTGGCCACCCCTGGGTGGCCATGGATGAGGCGGCCCTACTCCGGCTTGCCGCCCGTGCGCTTCCACAGCTCACGCGCCAGAATCGTGGCGAAGCGCGAGTCATTCAGGATGTACCGGCGCCACAGGCGCTTGGGCTCGTGGGTCAGGCGGTACAGCCACTCGAAGCCCGCCTTCGCAATCCACTGCGGGGCGCGCTTCGCCGTGCCCGCGATGAAGTCGAACCCCGCCCCCACGCCAATCGCCACCGTGGGGCCCAGCTTCTTCGACACCTGCGAAATCCACACCTCCTGCTTCGGGCTGCCCAGCGCCACGAAGAGCAGGTGCGGGTCCTTCTCCCGGATGCTCGCGACAATCGGGTCGTTCTGCGCGTCCCCCGCGTCCGTGCGCACCATCGGCGAATCCCACCCCACCACCTCCACCCCGAACTTCTCCCCCACGATTCGCGCCACCTTCTCCGCCACCCCCGGGCCCGCGCCCAACAGGTACACCCGCCACTTGCGCTCCGCCCCCAGCTTCATCAGCGGCAGAATCAAATCCGAACCCGCGATGCGCTCGGGCAGCGCCACGTCCAGCGCCTTCGACGCCCAGACGATGGGCATCCCATCCACCACCGAAATCGCCGCGCGCGAGTACGCCTCGCGGAACTGCGCGTTGTCCTCCGCCAGCACCACGTGGTCCACGTTGGCCGTGAACACGTAGCCACCCTGGCGCGAGTCCACCAACCGGCCAATCTCCAGCACCGCCTCCTCGAAGGTGAGCTGGTCGATGGCCAACTGGCCGATGCTCAGCCGAGGGTGGCCCGTGGTGAACGGCGTCGTCTGCTTCGTGTCCGGAGTCGCGGTACTCATGGCTTCTTCACCGTCAAATCAAGCACTGTCATCGAGTAGGGCGGCAGCCGCTGCGTCAGCCCCGCCGCCGTATGATTTCCCGCCGGCTGTTGCAGGAACCCGCCCGGCGCGCCCGAGTACCCCAGCACGCGCACACCCTCGAGCGTCCCACAGCCGTTCAGCTTCACCCGCGCCTGCGCCGCCTGGTCCGGGTCGAAGTTCAGCACCACCGCCACCAGCTTCGTGCCGTCCTTGTTGCGCGAGGCGAACACGCTGGTGCCCTCCTCCGCCTTCGCCGGCACCCAGACGTCCTGGAAGCGCCCGCCCCGCCCGTCGAAGTCCCTGAACGCGCGGAACGCCCAGAACACCGGGCTGCCATTCGTCGGGTACTGCCAGAAGTAGGCGGAGTAGATGTTCTCCTGCGCGAAGCGGCCCAGCGCCTCGGCCTGCGCCAGGCCTCCGCTCATGTGGCCGAACGCGCCGAAGTTGTACTCACCAATCGAGATGCGTCGGCCCGGGTAGTTCTGCGCAATCCACTCCTTCATGCGCGGGAGCAGTCGCACCGGCTCGCCAATCCACGACTCGTCCTTGTACGTCGGGTCCCACAAGGCGCGCGTGGAGCGGATGCGCCGCGCGTTCGTCTCCGGGTCCGTGTTCCCTTCCAACCCCACGCCCACGTTGGTCTGCGGGTAGAAGTGCAGGTCCACCACGTCGAGGATGCGGACGCCCGTCTTCCTCTCGTGCTCGCGAAGCTGCCGCAGGTACCAGGGGAGCAGCGGCACGTCGCCATGCGCGCGGCGGTCCGAGTGCGGCGCCTTGCCCGGCGCGAAGTCCGCCGCGGACCAGAGGTAGTTCGTCCAGCCCCACTCGGCGGGACCCGCGATGAGCGCGTCCGGGTCCGCCTTCCGCACCGCGGTGCCGTACGCAATCGTGCGCGACAACAGCCCGTCGTACGTCAACGGCTCCGGGAACACATCCCGGTGCGTCGAGTTCCAGAGCATGGGCTCGTTGTCGAGGATGTACATGTGCACGCTGCGCTCGCCGCGAGCCTCATCTCTCGCGCGGATGGCGCGCACCCACTCGGCGACGAACTCGGGCGAGGCCTCGGTGCTCGTCTGCGACGGAGGCCCGGGCTTGAGCGGCGTGCCGTCGCGCGTGACGCCGTTGCCGGAGCCGTTGTCCTCGCCGCGCTGCGGGCCGAACTTCGCCACCGGGAAGCCCACCGAGCGCGTGTCCTTGGCCACCCACCCGAGCAGCGGCACGGTGAGCGCGGAGCTCATCCCGTTCTTCCGGTTGGACTCGAGGAAGTCGGTGTAGCTCAGGCCGATGTCCACGTTCTGGTAGAACCAGTCGTTGGCCGTGTTCCACGCGCCGCCCAGCTTCCAGTTGTAGCGGGAGGTGGGGTTGCCGCCCCAGCGGCGCGTCGTCGCGCCCAGCTTGTACTGGTGCTGGTCCTTCTTCTCGCGAAGGCCGTCCATCGCGATGCCGTAGATGAGCGGGCTGATGTCATGCCCGGGCGCCGTGCAGTCGATGGTCATCGACGTGTCGCGCCCGCTGCCCTTGCCCGTGCGGCCTCCGCCCGCGGCCAGCGCGGCGGCCACGTCCGGCGGCAGCGGCACCAGCGCCACCTTGTCGAGCAGCACCCAGTCCCGCCCGATGTCCTTCGACGCGCGCAGCACCACGCGGTCGAACGCCTCCCCCTTGGGGTTGAGCAGCTCCATGGGGATGACGATTTCGGCCCACTCGCCGTCCTTGCGCACCTGGAGGTCCGCCGTCACGGGCACGCGCGGGAAGGACACCGCGCCCGGCGTGTCCAGCCGCACCTCCAGGAACTCGCCGTAGGCCTCCGGCGCGCTCAGGCGCAGCGACAGCGCCCCGAAGCTGCCCGACAGCTTGGGCTGGTAGAGAATCCAGCCGCCGTAGTTGAACAGGCGCATCCGCGCCGGAGCGCCCTTGGGCAGCTCGCGCGGCGCCCAGCCGATGTCCTTCCAGCCCGGGCCCAGTCCGCCGTCGTAGAGGACCACGGGCGCGGTGCTCGCCGCGTCGACCACCGCGGGCTTCGTCTCGCCCGGCTTCGCGGCGTCACCCACTGCGGGCTTCACCTCGCCCGCGGGCTCACTGCCGCGCGCCAGCGCCACCGAGCCACCGGCTGCCACCAGCGTGCAGACCACCACGGCGGCGCCCGCCTTGCTCCGCGCACCCTTCACACCTGCCTCCATGGACTCATCTCCCCCGGGCCTGGGGGCCCTCACAGCACCACGTCGTCCGTGTCCTTGCGCGGGAAGATGCGCGCGGGAATCCCCACGGCCACGCTGTCCGGCGGCACGTCCTGCAGCACCACGGCGTTGGCGCCGATGCGCGAGCGCGCGCCGATGCGCACCGGCCCCAAGATGCGAGCGCCGGCGCCCACCCACACGTCATCCTCGATGACGGGGTAGCCGTTGTCCTTCGCGGTGCCCACGGTGTTGTTGCCGTAGAAGCGCACGCGGTCGCCGATGCGCGCGTCCCCGCCGATGACGATGCCCAGGCTGTGCACGAAGTACACGCCCTTGCCCAGCGTCACGTCCTTGCCGATCTCGATGCCCAGCACCGCCGTCTGCGCCACGCGCAGCACGTGGTTGACCAGGGGGATGTGGTAGTCGAGCGCGGCCTCGCGGGCGCGGTTGAGCGCGGTGATGCGGTACGAGTCGCTGGTGAGCACCACCTTGGCGATGGACTTCGCGTCGGTGTGTCCATTGGCGGCGCGGGCCAGCTCCATCGCATCGGCGACCAGCGCGCCAATCATCGAGCGCTTCGACTTCAGGAAGTTCATCGGTTCCCCCCGCCCTGGAGGTAGCGGACCACCTCGCGGGCGATACCCGTCCAGCCGCCGGCCTCGTTGCGAGCGCCGCGCAGATACTCCATGCCGTACACCACCGACGTGCCCGCGAACGCGGCCTTCTCCAGGCCCAGCTTGTCCGCGGCCTTCGCGGCGCTCATCACCGCGCCCGTCAGCACGCGCGTGGCCTCGGGCGCGACGACGGTCGCCGCGAGCAGCGGGCGCGCCAGCGGGTTCGTCTCGAAGAGCAGTCGCCACGGATTGACGCCGCGCACGTCCGGGTGCTTGCGCGCCACGTGCGTGTCGAACATGCCGTAGCGGTTCGCGCGCTTGAGCCAACGCTCGAAGGACACGTGGTCGCTGCCGTGCAGCACGTGCGCGTCGCTGGCGAACACGAACGCGCAGCCCGCCTTCTCCAGCCGCACGCCCAATTCCACGTCCTCGGACTGGCCCAGCGACTTGTCGAAGCCGCCCACGCCCACGTAGTCCTCGCGGTGGAAGGACACGTTGCCCGTGTACAGGTGGTTGCCGTGCGCGCGCGCGCCGGGGGTGGACAGCTCTTCCGCCATGCGGTGGTTGAGGTACGCGTACCAGCGCTCGAACAGCGGCATGTCGCCGATGGACGGGTCCGGACGGATGCGGCCCAGCACCACGTGCCGCGAGCCCTCCGGGTGGTGCGCCAGGTGCCGCTCCAGGAAGTCCTTCTCCACCTGCATGTCGTCGTCGGTGACGAGGACGATGTCCCCCCGCGCCGCGAGCACGCCCCGGTGCCGCGCGGCGGCGGCGCCCGCGTTGGCCTGCACCTCCACGCGCAGGGCGTAGGGGAGGCTCTCTGCGAGCGCGTCCAGCGGGGCCTTCACGGGCTCCTTGGAGCCGTCATCGACGACGACGACCTCGTAGCGCTCGGGCGGGAGCGTCTGCTCCGCCAACTGTCCGAGCAGCCGGGTGATGAGGGGCAGCCGGTTGTAGGTGGCGACGACGACGCTGAGGCGGGGCGTGGAGGCGTCCGAGGGCGTCATGGCTTCTTCTTGCGGGAGAGGAGACCCCGGCCCTTCTTCTGCCGGGGGAAGGTGACGCTGCCCACGAAGCGCTCGGGGCCGATGAACTCCATCGTCTTGCGCGCCGAGCCGAAGTCCGTCTCGCCCAGGGTGACGCACAAGAGGACGCCGTCGGCGGCGAGTGCCACGGGGAGGCTCGCGGGGCGGGTGAGGACGGAGTCGATGACGGCGACCACGCGCTCGCCCCGGGCCACGCGCTCGCGCAGCTCCAGCACGCGGCGGGGGGCCTCGGCGGGGGACAGGCCGATGGCGTCATCCAGGTGGATCTTCTGCGTGGCCGCGTAGGGCGCGCCGGCCTCCAGGATGGCGGTGGCGGCCTCCAGCGCGGGGGCGCCCGGGTGGGCGGGAACCACGGTGAGGAAGTTCCAGCCGGTGCGCTCCAGGGCGAACCACAGCCGCTGCAGTGCCGGTGAGGGCACGGTGCTGTCGGGAACCTCGGCGTCCGAGGTGGAGGGCGGTGCGCTGGAATCGGCCATGGAGCGCCGCCCGGTATAGCCCAACGCACGGTGTCGACCCAATGACCTGGCGGGCGGGCGGGGGAGCGGGTGCCCTGCGACCTGCCCCAATGAGTCCGGGGGCTTCCGGGGTCTCCCCGTGGGGCGGTGGGAGCTGACGTGCTATGGAAAGTCCGTGCCGAAGATTGGTTATCTCATCCCTGAGTTTCCCGGACAGACACACATCTTCTTCTGGCGAGAGTTGCAGGCCCTTCCCGGGAAGGGCGTGACTCCGGAGCTGGTCTCCACCCAGCCGCCGCCCGCGCGCATCATCTCCCACAGCTGGGCGCGCGAGGCCATGGCCCGCACCGAGTACCTGGCCCCACCCGGGCCGCTCGGCGTGGTGAAGGCCGTGGCGGAGATTGCCCGCGCCATGCCCACGGGCTGGGCGCGGTGCCTGGCCTCCATCGCCCGCGCGCAAGGGCTGGACGCGAAGGGGCGCGCGCGGCTGCTGGCCTTCGCGGTGATGGGCGGGCGGTTGGCGTCGCTGGCGCGTGAGCGGGGGTGGACGCACGTGCACGTGCACTCGTGCGCCAACGCCGCGCACGTGGCGCTGTTCGCGAACCTGCTGTCGGGGCTGCCGTACAGCATGACGCTGCACGGGCCGCTGGACGACTACGGGCCGAACCAGCGGGAGAAGTGGCGGCACGCGAGGTTCGCGTTCGTCATCACGAAGAAGCTGCTCGGCGAGGTGAACCAGGAGCTGGCGGGGAGCCTGCCTCGGGACATCGAGCTGGCGCCGATGGGCGTGGAGCTGGGCAAGTTCAACCGCTCGACGCCGTACCAGGCGTGGACGGGCGAGGGCCCGCTGCGCATCTTCTCGTGCGGACGCTTGAACCCGTGCAAGGGGCACGCGGACCTCATCGACGCGGTGGGGATGCTGCGGGCGAAGGGCATCGACGCGCGGCTGTCGATTGCAGGCGAGGACGAGGCGGGCGGCACCACGTACCGCAAGGTGCTGGAGGCGAAGCTCGCGGAGTCGAAGCTGGGCGACGCGGTGACGCTGCTGGGCGCGGTGGGCGAGGACGTGGTGCGGGACGGCATCGAGCGCGCGCACATCTTCGCGCTGGCGAGCCTCCAGGAGCCGCTGGGGGTGGCCATCATGGAGGCCATGGCCATGCGCGCGCCGGTGGTGGTGACGGGCGCGGGCGGGGTGAAGGAGCTGGTGGACGACGGCGTGGACGGGATGCTCGTGCCGCCGCAGGAGCCCTCTGTCCTGGCCGAGAAGCTGGAGGCCGTGGCGCGCGACCCGCGCGAGGCCGAGCGGCTGGGTGAGGCGGGCCGGCGCAAGGTGGAGACGCAGTTCAGCAGCGAGCGCAGCGCGGACATGCTCGCGCTGATGCTCCAGCGCGCGGCGGGGTAGTCGGGAGCAAGGGGGCGGGCGGGCACCTGTCCGCCGCTCTCTATCCCTCGTGGGCGGCCTGCGCCTCCGTCCGAGATGGACGGGAGAGCGTGCCACCGCGTCTTCGGCTCCATACCCTGGGAGGAGAAGTGGGTGGGCGCCGTGGAGGCAGGGCATCCGGGCATCCGAGCGAGGGGTCTCCCGGTTCTGGGCCGGGCCGGGGAGGCAGTTGGGGGCTGACCGTGGGCGCCGCGCTGATTAAGCGATGGTGTCTCACGGAGGGAGGGAAGGGAGGAATGGCCTTGGAAGGCACCGAGCAACTCACCCCCCATGTCCCCGTCCGGGTGGAGCCGCGGACGACGAGCATCCTCCTGGTGGACGACCACGGGCCGAACCTGCTGGCGCTGGAGGCCATCCTGGAGCCGATGGGCCAGAAGCTGGTGAAGGCGGCCTCGGGCCCGGAGGCGCTGCGGTGGCTCCTGCGCGAGGACTTCGCGCTCATCCTGCTGGACGTGCAGATGCCGGGGATGGATGGCTTCGAGACGGCGCGCATCATCCGACAGCGCGAGCGCTCGCGGTACACGCCCATCATCTTCCTCACCGCGCACGGGCGCGACGAGGCGAACCTGGTGAGCGGCTATGCGTCCGGCGCGGCCGACTACGTGGTGAAGCCGTTCCACCCGGAGGTGCTGCGCTGGAAGGCGGAGGCCTTCGTCGCGCTGTACGTCCAGCAGCGGGCCTTGCAGCGACAGGAGGCGGCGCTGTGGGAGCGCGAGCGGCGGATGCTCGAGCGACAGGGCGAGCTGCGCTTCCGCCGACTGGTGGACTCGATGCCGCAGTTCGTCTGGGCGCTCCTGGCGGATGGCACCATCAGCTACGCGAACCGGGGCTGGCTGGACTACGCGGGGCTGACGGCCGAGCAGGGGCGTCAGCGCGAGGACAACCTGCGCTGCTTCCATCCCGATGACCTGGGGAAGGTCCAGGCCACGTGGGAGGTGCTGCGCCGCTCGGGGCTCCCCAGGGAGCAGGAGTACCGGCTGCGCCGCGCGACGGATGGCGAGTTCCGCTGGTTCCTGTGCCGCACGCTGCCGGAGCGCGATGGCGCGGGGCGGCTCGTCGGGTGGATATCGACGGCGACGGACATCGACGACGCGCGGCGCGCGGTGGAGACGCTGCGCGCGACGAACGAAGCGAAGGACATGTTCCTCACCATGGCGGCGCACGAGCTGCGCACGCCCCTGCAGGCGGCGCGCAGCTACGCGGACCTGGCGACGAAGAAGGCGGGGGAGGAGCAGACGCCGAACGTGGCGCGGGCCCTGGAGGGCATCCAGCGCAGCGTGGGACGCATGGCGAGGCTGGTGGAGAACCTGCTCGACATGGGGCGACTGCAGCGCGGGGAGCTGTCGCTGGAGGAGCAGGACGTGGACGTGCGCGCGCTCCTGCATGAGGTGGCGGAGCACTTCGAGCCGTTGCCGGAGGGGCGAGACATCCACGTGGAGGCCCCCGAGGGGCTGGTGCTGCGCGCCGATGAGGAGCGGCTGGATCAGGTGCTCAGCAACCTGGTGTCCAATGCGCTGCGCTACTCGCCGGACGGAGGGGACATCCGCCTGCGGGCGCGCGAGGAGGGCCGGTGGGTGCACGTGGAGGTGCTGGACCACGGGCTCGGCATCCCTGCGGACCGGCTGGAGAACATCTTCGAGCGCTTCGGCCGCGCGCATGGCGTGTCGTACGGAGGTCTGGGATTGGGGCTGGCGATCGCACGCGGCATCGTCGAGCGCCATGGCGGGCGCGTCTGGGCGGAGTCCTCGGGGCGGCCCGGCGGCGGCAGCACGTTCCATATCGTGCTGCCCCGGCCCGTGAGCTGAAGCGCGTGGGCGCGTGAAACACGCGTCCGCGTCGGCGCGAAATGTCGGAGTCGGTTGGTATGTGAAACCCATCAGGTGATTTCGGCGCCCATGCCGGAGGGCTGAGATGGGTCGTGGTCGGGTTGTATCCTTGTGTCTGTCCTTGTTCCTCGTTGCGGGTTGCTCGACGACGCGGAGCGTCCGTCTGGAGCTGGGCTCGGGAGCGTCCATCCATCACCTTCCCGTGGAGGAGGATGATGAGGAGGAGACGGGGCCGGTGGAGCTGGACGAGGACACGTTCCAGGAGGCGATGACGAGGCTCGCCCGGGACGTGAGGCCCTTCGCGCATCCGCTGAGGGAGGCGCGGCTGCGCTTCGGTGTTCCCGAGCGCGGCGGCGTGTATCTGTATGAAGGGCGCAGGCTCCACGCGGTGCGGGAGGACGAGACGTCACCGCAGTTGTTGGAGTCGTACGCGGACGAGGCGCTGACGCGTGGGTACGGGCGCTGGTGTGAGCGGGAGCATCGCGCGGGGGACTGCCTGCGGCTGCTCGAGGAGGGGCCGCTGCTCGGCAGTGATGGCCGGTATGCGCTGGCGCTGGCCATCGCGATGGAGGGCGTCTGGGAGGAGACGGCGGAGTCCCTGCGGGGAATGGCGGACCCCCAGGCCCTCCGCGCGACGCTGACGGCCTCGGTCGCGATGTATTTGATGTTGTGGTCCCTGCCCGAGCCGGTGTCGAAGGGCCTGGCGGCGCTGCTCACTGCGACGGCGGTGGCGTACCTGGGCGTGGACACGGTGTGGCGTGTGCTGGAGGCGTGGGTGGTGTTGGTGCGACGGGTGGATGAGGCGCGCACGTTCGAGGAGCTCGAAGCCGCGGGCGAGGCCTACGGAGAGGTGCTGGGCGACAGCGCGGCCCGGGTCTTCGTGATGCTGGCGACGGCGGCGGTGGGCCGCACGGCGGGGCTCGCGACGAAGGGGCCCGGGCTGCCGGGCTCGGCGCGAGCGGCGGTGTTCGTGGAGGCGCAGGCGGGCTTCGCGTATCCCGCGTTGCGGAGCGTGGAGTCGGTGGCGCTCACGGCGGAGGGGTTCACCCTGGGCCTGGCACCTGGCGCGCTGGCGATGACGGTGCATGGCTCCCGGACCCACAAGCACCACGTGGCCACGAACAAGAACAGCGTCTCCGCCGAGCGGGGCGGCCCCTGGACGCCCAGGTTCCAGGGCCTATTCAAGCGCGCGGGGATGGAGCTCAAGGATCCGGAGAACATCGTCCCGGTGCGAGGCCACCACGGCCCGCATCCGGAGGCGTACCACCGCATCGTCTATCGCGAGTTGGAGACCGCGACCCGGGGCTGCGGCTCCGTCGAGCAATGTCGGAGCGCGCTCACGGCGATGCTCCGGAAGCTGTCGCGTGAGGTGGCCACTCCTGGAACGGAGCTCAACCTGCTCGTCACCCGGAAGGCCCTGCGTTAAGAGAGCCTCCTCATGCTCCGTCGGTTCTTCGAGCTCCATGATGATGTCGCACTCCCGGAGCGCTGGCATCTCGCGGACCCTCTCGGCCAAGAGGGCCCCCGGCCCGGTGACGTCTGGCGGTACACGGAGGGGCTCCCTGTCCAGGTGGGACGCGGACTGCGTATCCCCGTGGAGGTCCCGGGACGCCCGCTCGACTTCTCACTCGCGGGGATGAGTGTCCCGGTGGTTCACGTCCGGCTGGCCCCGGTGTTCCTGGAGCGGGCTCCGGGACAGGTCCAGCTCCTCCCCGTCGGCATCGAGGGTCAGCCCGAGCAATATTGCATCCTCGTCGCCACGCGGTTGGTGGACTGCCTCGACGAGGCGGCGTCCAGGGTGCGGCGCTGGGAGCCCGAGGACGGCTTGCCGGAGAAGGTCGGACAGTATTCGTCTGTTCGTGACCTGCGGGTCGATGCGGCGCGCGTCGGGGACGCGGTGCTGTTCCGGGTGAAGGGTTGGCCGGGGCCGCTCATCGTCTCCGAGGACCTCAAGCGCGCGCTGGAAGACGTGAAGGCCACGGGGCTCCAGTTCCTCCCGGTGTAGCGAAGAGGCGGTGACGCCGGGCTCAGCCGTGCCTGGCGAGCGCGGGGGCCTGGGACTCGTCGCCGGGGTTGGTGTGGATGATGGCGCCCGGAGGCGGCACGGGCGCTGACGGCGCGGGGGGGACCAGGGCGGTGTGCGGCATGGGCCACGCACCGGTGGCCACTGCGAGCTTTCCGGACGCCACCACGCACAGCGACACGACGAACGTGCAGATGTACGAGATGATGCCCATGTCTCCGAACACCTGGTTGATGTAGCAGATGACGGCGCCCACGATGATGAGCCCGGCGGCGCGGTGCTCGGCGATGTGCGAGCGATGGTATGCGCGCACCGCGAGGAAGATGGTCACCACCAGGTACATCCACACGCCCGTGTAGCCGACCATCCCGCCGAAGGCGAACAAGCCCAACAGCGAGTTGTGCGGATGGTAGCGGTACTGGGGGAAGACGAAGGCGATGTTGGGCAGCGGGATGGGCTCGAGGAACTCGTGGCCGTAGCCGGTGCCGAGCAGCGGGAACTGGGTCCACGTCGCGATGACGTCCAGGTTCTCGATGTCGCGATAGTCCAGGTTGCCCTCGCCGCCCTCGCCGTCGATGAGGGAGCGCACCTTGTGCACGGGCGCGAAGGCGCCGCCGCGCGCGTTCCAGCCCACCGCGAAGTAGACGAGCAGCAGCGGCGCCAGCAGCACGAGCCCTCGGGTGAAGGTGCGCTTGAAGGCGGGCCAGGGCGTGATGAGGTAGCCGGCCGCCAGACACCCCACGAAGCTGACGTAGGCCAGCCGGCGGTCGTTGTAGACCATGCCCATGAAGATGCAGAACATGAGCAGCAGGCCGCGCAGCGCGTGAGCCCCCTTGGGCCTCTCGAGGAAGCGCATGGTGGCGACGAGCAGGCAGAAGTTGAACGTCATCGAGTCCGAGTGACACGTGGTGTACTCGACGAAGACGCCCATGGACGGCACGACGATGGCGCCGAAGTAGACGCTGATGGCGGCCTTGGTGAGCCCCGCGGCGATGACGGTGCGCGCGAAGATGGGCCAGTCCTCGGGGCCGCGCATCGCGTAGTGAAACATGGCGACGATGAACGGCATCATCGCGGCCTGGTGCCACTGCCACAGCGAGTTCTTGAAGTCCCCGCCGCGCATCACCCCGCGCACCTCCATGAAGAGGATGGCGATGAGTGACAGCGCCACCACGGCGATGAGCGGCCGGGGCATGGGCAGCGCGGGCGGGTCGATCTTCGACTTCGTCACCCGCCGGTACATCGCCAGGCCCAGCAGGCCGACGATGAGCACGTCCACCAGCGGGAAGCGCAGCGCCCCAATCTTGGTGATGTAGCTGAGCTGGGCGAAGAGCAGCTCACCCAGGGGGTGCAGGGGGGACGGCCAGAACCCGGACTGGGGCCGCTCCGGGACGTAGTCCACCGCGAGCACCAGGTAGGTGACGATCATCACCGGGTAGCGGATGGGGACCTTGACCACCAGCCACAGCACGGCCACGAGCAGCACTGGGGCCAAAGCGACCACAGGGTGCAGGAGCGCCCCTCCCACGGTGGCGAGCACCAGGAAGCCAAGCAGCGCCACGAAGCGCAGGTAGGAGGGCCGGTCCGGGGCGTACGTCACGACGGAGGGGAGGCTACATCTGGAGGGCCGGTTGGGATAGATGAAGCCTCACGTATGCCTGCTCCCAGACCACGCGTCCTCCTGATTGCCGAGCTGTGCAACCCCGACTGGGTGAGTGTCCCGCTGGAAGGCTGGTCGCTCTACCGCGCGCTGACGGAGGTCGCCGACGTGCACCTGGTCACCCACGTGCGCAACCGGGAGAACATCCTGAAGCAGGGGGTGCAGGAGGGCTCTGGGTTCACGGCGTTGGATTCGACGCCGGTGGAGAAGCCGCTCGACAAGGTGGGCGAGCTGTTGCGGGGCAAGGCGGGCGTGGGTTGGACGACGGCGACGGCGTTGAGCGTGCTGCCGTACTACTACTTCGAGGAGGTGCTGTGGCAGCGCTTCGGCGCGCGCATCAAGGCCCGGGAGTTCGACCTGGTGCATCGCTACACGCCCATCAGTCCGACGACGCCGAGCACGCTGGCGCGGCGTTGCAAGGCGGCGGGGGTGCCGTTCGTGATGGGGCCGCTCAATGGCGGGTTGCCGTGGCCGAAGGGGTTTGGTGGCGCGCGGCGGCGGGAGAAGGAGTGGCTGAGCTACGTGCGGGATGCGTACAAGCTGATGCCCTTCTACAAGTCCACGCGGGAGAACGCGTCGGCCATCATCACGGGCTCACGGGCGACGCGGGGGCAGGTGGCGCGGGAGTGGCAGGGGAAGACGGTGTACGTGCCGGAGAACGCCATCGACACGCGGCGCTTCGGGACGGCGAAGTCGGAGGGGCCGGTGGAGCTGCCCTTGAGGGTGGCGTTCGTGGGGCGCTTCGTGCCGTACAAGGGCATGGCGATGTTGATGGAGGCGGCGGCGCCGCTCATCCGCGAGGGCAAGGTGGTGCTGGAGTACATCGGCGACGGGCAGGAGATGCCGAACCTCAAGGCGCAGGCGGCCAGGGAGGGCATCGAGTCCGGGGTGACGTTCGCCGGGTGGGTGAAGCACCAGGAGCTGCAGGGGCGGCTGTCGAAGAACCACGTGTTCGGGTTCCCGAGCGTGCGCGAGTTCGGCGGGGCGGTGGTGTGCGAGGCGATGGCGTTGGGGCTGGTGCCCATCGTCATGGACTACGGCGGTCCTGGGGAGATTGTGAGCCCGGCGACGGGGTTCGCGGTGCCCATCGGGACGCCGGAGGAGATTGTGGCGCGGGTGCGCGGGGTGCTGACGAAGCTGGTGGAGGACCCGTCGGTGATTCGTCCCATGGGGGAGCGGGCGCGGGAGCGCATCTTCAAGCACTTCACGTGGAAGGCGAAGGCGGAGCAGGTGCTGGAGGTGTACCGCTGGGTGATGGGTGAGCGCGGCCAGCCCGACTGGGGCATGCCGCTGGCGGACTGACCCCGTGTTCCTCAGGGCCTGGACGTCCATGCCCAGGCCGTGGGGTTCCAGACTGCATCGAGCTCCTCGTCCAGGAGCACTGGGTCGAGGAAGGCGCGGACTGCCTCCGTGAGCACCTCGAGCGTCTTCCACGGCAGACCGTCCTGGGTGGCCATGGCCCGATAGGGCTGGTGCCACTCGGGTGGTGGCGAGGGCAGGAAGAACGGGACGCCGTGCGTCTTCCGGAAGGAGAAGGTCCTCGTGAGGGCCTGACGCAGGCGCCTCGATTCGAGTGCGCGGATGCTTCCCAGGAGCGCGAGGTCCGGGAGGTCTTTCACCCGGGTGTTGGGCCGTGCACGAGGCAGCGTATAGGCGTGGAGCTTCTCCGCCAGATGCGTCTCGAGGGGATAGACGCGAAGCCTGGGCGGAGGGATGCCGGCGAAGCCGAGTGCGTCCTCCACTTCGATGACCTCGGGCGCTCCCTCGATGGGGTCTCCGATGGCCACGTCGACACCAAAGGGTTGGCCGAAGAGGTCCCGCTCGATTCGGCACTCCGCGCGGAACCGACGTCCGTCGTAGCGCACGCCCTCGTTCTGGATGTCGGGGTGGTGGGGGTCGAGCCGGAGCTCGAAGCGCATGAAGTCTCCGAGGTCCAGTTGGCCTGCTTGCTGGAGGCGCGCGAGCAGGTCGCGTGGATCCCCGGTCAGACGCAGGTCGACGTCCCGGGTCGTGCGTGCTCGCTGAAGCCTCAGCTCGAGCACCAGTCCTCCCTTGAGGGTGATGGCGTCCGCGAAGACCTGGGACGCACGCGCGAGGAAGCGGTGGAAGACAAGGAGCTGACGCCGCCGGTTGAAGTCGTCCCCGTGTGGGGCGCTCTTCCTCAACCGTTGCTCGAGAGCATTTCTGAAGGCGTCGCCGGTCAGGTAGCGGCGAACGCTCATCGTGTCCGCGGCGCCTTCGTCATGCTCGCCTTCTGGATGCGAGCGAGGTCGGACTTGCGGATGAGCCCGCGCTCGAGGGCCTGCGCGATGGCTTGTTGGAGCAGGTCTGGAGCGAGCTGGGCGCTCGCGCAGTCCGTCAGGGTGCGCAGGGGTGACGTGACGGGCACCGCGGCGGGCCAGGTGCGCTCGGCATCGTCGAGCGCGGCGTGATGGATGACGACGCCGGGAGGAACGCGAAGCCTGCGTTGCTTCCACGTCGTGGGAAGGGTCAGGTGGAGTCGAGAGGGCAGCACGTCCGAGAGCTGATGCAGGGCGAGTGCCGTCTCATGCGAGAAGACGCCCTGCTGCTCCGACCAGAGCCACACGGTGACGAGCGCTTCGTCCTGTCCCTGGGGGTAGTGCACCAATCGGTACACCCCTCTCCGGATCCGGACCACCTTGCCGATGTGCAGGTAGTGGACGAGGAGCTGGGACGAATACCCCGCCTCCGCTGCCTGCTTCGTCGTGAACAGGCCCGCCTGTCCCAGCGCGAACTCAAAGAGCCGATTCCAATCCGGCGCCTGTTCGCGCTTGCCCGTCATGCACGAAACTTAAATGGAATTTTAGTTTCGTGCCAATTCAAGCCAGGCACTGCGCGAAACTCAAATAGAATTTTAGTTTTGTGCAGGACTTCAGGCCCGGGTGCCGCTCGGGCGCAGGGCCACCCTCGAGCGGACAGCGCGGTTGGCGCGCAGCAGGATGTCCGCGCGGGACGAGGGGGCGTAGTCCGGATGCTCGAACCGCAGCGTGTAGGTCCCCGCGGGGAGCAGGGGCAGCCGATAGCGACCCGCTGGGTCCGTCCAGGTCACCTGGGCCTGCATGTGGCCCGATGTGCTGGCGCTGACCTTCACCCTCGCGAGCGGCTCTCGGCTGTCTCCGTCGACGACGATGCCCAGCAGCACCCCTGGCGGTGGCGCGTACTCGCGGCTCTCTGCTCGGGCCAGGACCGGCACCGTGATGATGAGCACCAACATGCACAGCAGGTAGGGCACGAAGTGCATCAGCACGGAGGCGGCCTCGGTGTGGCTCGTGGAGAGGGGCCATTCTCCCGGCTCGGGCTGACGCGAACCGCATGCGCGGCTCCGCGCTCCATCACCGTTTCGGCATGGGGCTCCCTTCGCGGTGGCAGGGGGCGCCGAACCGGGGCGCGCTGATCAGCGACTCACGACGCGTGCCTCGGGCTCCTGGGCGTCGCGCCCTTCGGGGTCTCCCTGGACGACCTGCTCGGGAGTCTCCGGGGCCAGCTCCGCGAGGGACCGGAAGCGCCGCAACCGGAGCATGGGCTCTGGGGTGTCACGCCGTGCAGGGGCTCCGCTCGGCGCGTCCTCCAGGGCCGACAGCTCCCGCGTGGAGCCGGTCGCCTCGGAGTCCTCGTGCGACTCCGTGACAGCGGGGCGCACGGCGATGCGCTGGAGGAACTCCTGGTCCACCCGGATGCCCGTGGTCATCGAGCCCACGTCGACCGTCGGGCCGTCCGTCTCGAGGCGCAGCGTCTCGACAGGCCAGGTGCTGCCCCCCGCGTCGAGCGTGACGACCGGACGGCTGGGCCTGCGAATCACCTGGGGTCGAGGTGGAGCCTCCTCGTCCGTGGCTCTCGAAGACTCCGTGGCGGCCTCGGTCGGGGCCTGTGCCTCGGCGCTCGGTTCCGTCTCCTGCGCCCCGGCGGCCGGGGAGAGCATCCACACGAGTCCACACAGCACACCGCGAAGGAAGGGCGTCACGTGCTCGACTCCAAGGCCTCGGGAGAACGAACCCCATCATCCGGGACCATGACGGGAGAATCTCCCACGCAGGTCCCTGGGTTCATCATGGCTCGGTCATGATTCGAGGCCCTGGACATGATGGAGATACGACCCAAGGCGTCATTTCGGGTCGAACGGGAGGGGTTCTCCTCAGGAGCCCAAGGGCGGACGGTCGAAGTCCATGGTCCTCAAGGGGGCGAAGGCCTCGAAGGGATCCACCCTCCGGTCCAGGCCACCGGCCGCGCGGATGAGGTCGCCCAACTCGCGCACGTCCTCGCGCTCCTTCAGCTCCGGTCCCACTCCGCTCCACAACTCCAGGAGCGAGTCGTAGGTCAGCGGCCGCGTCCAGTACGAGCCCCGGAGCTTCTCGGCGAAGGCGGAGGCCACGTAGGCCAGTCGGGTGGACTCGCCGGCCTGGGCGTAGCTCGGGCGCAGGGTGGCTCGGGGCAACGGGGTCGCCAGCTCCTTCGACTTGCCGCCCTCCGGCGCCTTGTAGCGGATGCGCAGCGTGCCCAGCGTCCGGGCGTTCTCGCGCGGCTTCACCTCGTAGAGGGCGGTGACGGAGTGGCCCGCGCCCACCTCGCCCGCGTCCACGCGGTCATCGCGGAACTGCTCGGCCGTCAGCGCGCGGTTCTCGTACCCGAGCAGTCGATAGAGGGAGACCTCCTTCGGGTCGAACTCCACCTGGAGCTTCACGTCCTTGGCCACCACCTGGAGCGTGCCGGTGAGGTTCTTCACGAAGACGCGGTGGGCTTCCTTCAGCTCGTCCACATAGGCGTAGTTCCCCTCGCCCACGTGGGACAGCCGCTCCATCAGCACGTCGTTGTAGTGGCCCATTCCGAAGCCCACGGTGGACAGGGTGATGCCCCGCGCCGCGAGCGACTTCACCCGCTCCCAGATGCCATCCGCGTCGGAGATGCCCACGTTGGCCACGCCATCCGAGCAGAGGATGACGCGGTTGATGCCACCCTCGCGCAGGTGCTCCACGGCGATGCGGTAGCCCAGCTCCAGTCCCGCCTGGGCGTTGGTGGAGCCCTCGGTGTGGAGCCCGTTGATGGCGTTCAACAGTCGCGACGTGTCGAGCGCGCTCGTGGGCGGGAGCACCTGCCGGGCCTGTGAGCCGTACACCACGAGGGACACGAGGTCGCGCTCGTCCAGCTCCGACACCAACATGCGCAGGGACTGCTTCACCAACTCCAGCCGGTTCTCCATGGCCATGGACCCGGACACGTCGATGACGAAGACCAGGTGGCTGGGCTTGCGCTCGGCGCGGGAGACCTCGCGAGCCTTCACGCCGATGCGCAGCACCTGGTAGCCCTTGCGCACGGGGGAGGGGAAGCCCTGCACGTGGACGGCGAAGGGCGCGTTCTTCGCGTCCGCGTAGCCATAGTCGAAGCTGTTGACGAACTCCTCCACGCGCACGGCGTGCGCATCCGGCAGGGTGCTGCGCTTCAGGTAGCTGCGGGTGAGCGTGTACGAGGCCGTGTCCGTGTCGACGGAGAACGTGGAGAAGCGCTCCTCCTCCGTGTTGACGGTGGGGTTCACCCCGTACCCCTTGAAGTACATGTCGTAGTAGCGAGCACGGGTCATCGGCTCATCGCGCCGGGGCTGCGTGCGGGCCTGTCCCGAGGGGACGGGGTGAAGCCGCAGCGTCATCGACATGCCGGGCATGGCGGGGGCGACGTTGTGCTGGGGTGGGGGGCTTGCGACGGCGACCTGCTCGTTGATGGAGACGCCGTACTGGTCGTTCACGGGGCTCGGAGCCAGCTCCGCCAGGTGTTCGAAGCCGCGGGTCGTCCCTTCGGACCGGGGTGATTCGATGCGCTTGATGAACTCCTGGTCAACGTTGACGCCCGTGGTCGAGGAACTCGGGCCGATGGTCGGCGGTGCGCTGATGAACTCCATCGGCGCTTCATGAAGGGACTCGGGGAGCATCTCGACGTTGACGCGGATGGTGCGCTTGAGCCGCAGTTGCACGTCGCTGCGTTGATAGGGCTTGTAGCCCTCCTTCTCGTATCGAAGGACGTACACGCCAGGGGGAAGCTGGGGGATGCGGTAGTTCCCCTGGGCGTCGGTGGTGACGGTCTGCTCACCCACGAGATTGGGCGACGTCGCGGTGACGACGGCGTCGGGCACGGGCTTTCGGCTCTTCACGTCGATGACGGTGCCGATGATGGTGCTGCTCTCGGCAAGCGCCAGCGGGGCGAGCAGGACCAGCAGCCCGCATAGCAATCGTGAAAGGACAGCGTTCATGAGGTCCACCTCGGTGCATCGAGAGGTGGCCATCATCCAGACGGCGCGGGCCGCGCATCGCACGCGAGGCTCCAGGCTCCATCATGGTTTCAGCACGGCCCGGGAGGCATGAACTCGCCCGGCGACGCTGCGAGACGCTCGCCATCTTTCGGAGCGAAAGCCCAGGGACACACGAGGCACTCGTAGGGCGCACAGGGAGGAGGGCGCCAGCGGACGCGAGGGCCTCTCCATGTCGTGACGAGCCCATCTCGAGTGATTCCGAAGTGCATCTTGGGAATGTTGGGGGAAAACGGGCCGATGTGCGTGGAGAGCTCGTTCGTGGCTCCTGGGGCCACCTCGCCAAGACACTCGATAGCGCGGGTTGCATGGACGCGCCCTGGTGGACGTGCGACGGCGATGCGCCTGATGAACTCCAGGTTCGCATCGACGCCCGCTGTCGTATCGACGATGCGCGCGTTACGGACGCTCTGGGAACACGCTGGAGCGAGGACCAGCAACAAGAGCGCCCACGGCACTCCACGGATGACAGACTTCATGGCGTCCACCTCGGAAAGCAGCAAGAGAGGTGGACAGCCTCCGAAACCGACGGCGCCCGAGCCGCACGCGAGGCTCCAGGCTCCATCATGGTTTCAGCACGGGCCCCGTGAGGCCCGGTCCTCCATCACCGACTCAGCGCCGCTCGGCCTCGCGCTCGGTGCGCACCCACTCACCGCGCTTCTCCGCACCGGGGCCTCGCAACATCAATCCCACCTTCCACACCACGTACACAGGTGCCCAAGCCAGGTCCAACAGCCCACGCGGCCCCACGCCGGACACCCACCATCCGCGCAGCACATAGGCCCCCAGGCTCGCCAGCGCGAAGCCCGCCACCGCCGAGGCCCACACCGCCGTCCCACCCGACAGCCACACCAGCACCGACGCCGCCACCGCGCTGCCCACCGCGGCCAGCACCAGCTGGCTCAACGGCGGCACCAGCACGTCCATCGACAAGTCCAACAACAGCCCGCTCTTCTGCTTCAACGCATCGCTCAGCAGCGGCCACCCGTGCAACTTGCGCATCTGCGCGCGCCCGCCCTCCCAGCGCTGACGCTGCGAGCGGCTCTGCTTCTCCGCCGACACCATCTCCCCCTGCACCTCCGCCTCCCAGGCGTAGTGCACCCGGTGCCCCTTGCGGCCCAGGCGGATGCCGTACTCCAAATCCTCCACCACGCTGAACGCGTCGTGCGGCACCTCGCGCAACACCGCGTGCGTGAAGCACATCCCGTTGCCACGCAGGCCGCAGGACACCCCCAGCGCCTCGCGCCCCAACGAGCGCACCTTGTGGAACATCCCCAGCGCAATCGTCATCAGCCGCGTGCGCCACGACGCCGTCGGGTTCATCACCCCGTAGTGCGCCTGCACCGCGTGCGCCCCGTCCTCCAGCCTGCGCCCGTACGCATGCAGCAGGTTCGGCGACACCACCGTGTCCGCGTCCACCACCACCACCGCGTCCGCGAAGCCGTCCTTCTGGCTGAACTCGAACGCATGCGCCAGCGCGTACCCCTTGCCGCGCTTCTGCGTGTCATGTCGCTCCAGCACCGTCGCGCCCGCCTCGCGCGCCTTCTCGGCCGTCGCGTCCGAGCAGTTGTCCGCGATGACCAGGATGCGCCGCAGCGACGCCGGGTAGTCCACCGCGGACAGGTTCGCCACCGTGCGCGCGATTCCCAGCTCCTCGTTGTGCGACGGAATCACCACGTCGAACTTGCGCGTGGGCGCGGGCGGCACCGGCGCCGCGCGTCGCCACGACAGCACCGTCAGGAGCAGCAGATAGCCGCACGCCACCGCCACCGGCAGCAGCGCCACGCACAGCGCCAGGTCCACCCAGGTCCACACCGTCACGACTGTCTCCCCCGAGCACGCGCCCTAGCGCCGCTCCAGCTCCGCCAGCACCGGGAGCTTCAGGATTCGCTCCACCTGCCACTTCTCCAGGATGCGCCGACGGATGATGTCCAGCGCCACCGCCGCGAAGACACCCATCGCGATGCCACCCATCACACCCGCCGCCAGGATGAGCTGCACCTTCGGCTTCGACGGCTTCTCCGGGAACGTCGGCGGCGACAGCACGCTGAAGCGGTGCTTCATCGACGCGCGCGAAATCTCCAGCTCCGTCTTCGCCTGGTCCAACCGCCGCATCTTCTCCTGGTGCCGCATCACCAGCATCCGCACCCGGTCCGCCGCCACCGACACCTCCGGGTTGTCCGCCGTCGTCGGCCCACCGAACGCCGCCGCGCCCAGGAGCGGCCCGCCCGTGGTCCCCTGCTCCAGCTCACCCGGGTCCCCGCCGTTGCGCATGTACTCGTTGATGAGCTCGTTGAGCTCCGAGCGCAGCGCCACCAACTGCGGCGAGTCCTCCTGGAGCGCGATGATGCGCTGCTCCAGGTCCGTGATGAGCGGGTGCTGCGGCGAGTAGATGACGCGCTGCTCGGCCAGCTGGTTGCGCAGCTCCGTCAGCCGCCGCGCGCGGAACTCCTCCACGTCCGAGATGGCCCGACGCTTGGTCTGCACCATGAACCGCATCTGCGCGAGCAGGTGGTTCGTGTTGATGCCCAGCCCCCCCGCCGCCTGCGCCGCCGCGCCGCCCCGGCCCTTGTTCTGCTTGGCCTCCTCGCGCTTGCGCTTGGCCTCCACCCGCTTCACCGTGGCGTCCAGCGACGCGATGGCCTGCTTGATGCCCTCGGCCTCGTCCACCACCTGCTTGTCCAGGATGGTGATGGCCTCCGCCACCGCGCCCATCTCCGCCTGCTGCCGCATCTCCAGGAAGTTCTTCTGCGCCGCCTCGACGATGTTGAGCGCCAGCTGCGGGTCGCTCCAGTCCACGCCGATGGTCACCGTGCCCGTGCCGCCCTCCACCATCACCAGCATGGACTGCTCCAGCATGGCGCTGAGCGCGTCCGCCTTGTCCTCGTCCGTCATGGGCGGCGGCGGCTTGCGCAAGAGCTTCTCCTTCAGCTTGCTCATGGGCGAGCGCTGCAGCTCCCAGTACTCCACCAGCTTCGCGTCCCGGACCACGGCCTTCAGGTTGTCGGCCTTCATCACCATCTCCCACGCCGCGCGCGTGGGCTGGTCCGCGTCCACCGGAATGGAGCGGCCCGGGTTCGCCAGCGAGGCGATGATGAAGTTGCGCTGCGTGAGCATGCGCGTCTCGACGTGGTACTTGCGCGGCATGATTTTGGTGACGCCCGCCGCCAGGCCGGACACCGCCACCATCACCACCAACGCCAGGAACCAATGCCGCAGCACCGCGTTCTTCAAATAGAAGACCGCGTCGATGGCGAAGCCCCAGTCGATGAGGTCCGACGGTGCGTTCGTCTCCACGCGCTCGGGCGTGTACGCCGGAGCAGCGGGGGCGGCCCGGGGGCCCCGAGGCCCGAGGGCCGGCGCCGTCACGAGGTCCTCCTCGCGGGCGCGTTCTTGAGCAGGTGCTTCACCCGCTTGGAGAACTCATCCTGCGTGAAGGGCTTGCCCAGGTAGCTGTTGGCGCCCGCCTCCTCGGCGTGGGCCTTGTCCTCGGGCAGGTCCCGCGCGCTCACCACCAACACCGGCACGTCCGCCATGCCCGGGTTCTTGCGGATGTGCTCACACAAGTCGTAGCCGGAGATGTCCGGCAGCGTCAGGTCCAGGCACACGAGGTCCGGACGCTCCGCGCTCGCCAGGTGCTTGAGCGCGGCCTGCCCGTTGGGCAGCTCCACCACCTGCTTGAATCCCATGGCACGCAGGTAGTCGCCCAGCATCTTCCGGAAGAAGGGCGCGTCCTCCACCAGGAGGACCGTGTGCATTTGGGGCTCCATTGCGTCGTCAGCCTTTCTTCTCAGTCGCGCTCAGTGGAAGCCGAGCCGTGGCACCCAGACGATGACGCCGTAGGTGTATGCCGCGTTGAAGAGGATCACCCACAGGATGGCCTTCTTCAGTCCTCGCGACGGATTCGGGTCCCTCGCCGCCTTCGCGGGAAGGGCAATCGTGAGGATGAGGACGGACATCAGGATGAGCTTCGCCATGGCCTTCGCTTTGGCTCAGAGGATACCAGTTTGCCGCAGCGACAGGCCCAGCACCGCCGCCCATTGGAACCGGGCCGCCGGCAGCTCGGGCGAGCGGCTCCACGTCCCCCGGGTATCCGCGTCCACCGACATCCAGGTGTTGAGAATCCAGGACGCCGTCACCCCGCCGGACACCAACCTGTCACCGGTGGCCCCGCCCACCGCGAAGGCCGTCCCCGCGGTGGTGCCCACGCGAACCCGAGGCCCCAGCGCCCACGTCCCCGTCGCGGTGAGGTCCGCGCGAGGGTAGACGCGCGCCGTCAGCCGGTCCGTGAAGGGGGAGACGCGCACGCCCAGCCGCCCGTCGAAGTCCGCCGTGCGCGAGGGGATGCGGTGCCCCACCGCGAGCGTCAGGTTGGGGAGCACTTCCGTCCGAGGCGCCGGGTCCGGCTCGACTCCGCCGGGCGCTGTCACGGTGTGGACAATGCTCGCGCCCACGCCGGCCTCCAGGCCCGTGCGGCGGGTCATCCGGCCCGTCCAGCTCTCCGTCAGCGTCACCACGGTGTTGTTGGCCCCGGTGGAGAAGCGCGCGTAGGTGGCGGCGGCCGAGGTGGTGATGGCGCTGAGCGGGGACAGCGCGTGGCTCAGGGACACGTCCAGGCGCGGGCCGTACTGCAGGGGCACCGCCTCGCGCGCGGGCCCGTCCAGGCCGCCGCTCACGGTGAAGCCGGTGGTGCCGGACAGCTGCCAGCGCCGCCCCAGCCAGCCCGTCTCGCCGGTGAGCGAGGTGGCGGAGGAGAGGAAGTGGACGGTGTCCGCCTCGGGCAGGGGCTGCAGCGGACCTCCGCCCTGCGGCGGCCGGATGGGGCCGTCCGGGTCGATGGGGTCCGGGTCCAGCGAGGGCAGCGCGTCGAGCGTGAGCAGGTTCACGCTGCCCAGCACCAGCTCCTCGCTCAGCCGGAAGGACAGGCCCCGCTCGGGGCGCCAGAGCGCGGCGAAGCGGCCGATGTGCTGAATCTCCGTGCGCGCCCGCGACGTCACCTCGCGCAGGCTGATGCGCGGCGCGTAGTCCAGTTGGAGCGACGTGTTCCCCTCGCGCCGCTCCAGGCCGAGAATCGGCGTGAAGTCGGTGTCAGCGGCGAGGGTGGGCGCATCCTCGGCGGGGTCCTCGTTGGAGCGCACGCGCGAGTCCACCCGCACCGACGCGGTGTAGGTGACGGAGGCCCCACAGACCTCCAGCCACATCGCGGTGAGCGCCGCCCCCAGCACCGCTCACTCCACCACCACCACGTCACCGGGGCGCAGGCGGAACGACGGCGCGCGCCCCTCGGCGTGGATGAGGTCCTGGTAGCGGAAGCGGATGCGCACGGGCGCCTGTCCGTCGTCCTGGCGCATGACGAAGATGCGGTCCTTGTGCGCGTACTCGGTGAAGCCGCCCGCGCCGGCCAGGGCCTGCAGCAGGCTGGCGCCCACGTCGATTTCCAGCGGACCGATGCGGTTGACCTCGCCCACCATGGTCACCTTGATGGGGCGCGGCATCTCCAGCGCCACCGTGACGACGGGGTGGTTGATGTAGTCCTTCAGCCGCGTCTGGATTTGCTGCGACAGCATGGCCGGGCTGTGGCCCGCGGCCTCCACGTCGTCCAGGAACAGCAGGCTGATGCGCCCGTCATCGCGCACGCGCGCCTGCGTGGTGAGCGACTCCTGGTTCCACACGCGGATGTTGAGCAGGTCGCCCGCGGCGATGCGGTAGCTGGCGTCCAGCGGGGGCGGCTTCTCCTGGTACTCGTCCACCCAGGTGTACTTGCCGAGCCCCGTGCAGCCGGAGGCCACGAGCACCAGCGCGGCGGCGGTGAGCACGCGTGAGGCCGGGCGGAGCAGGGAGCGGAGCGGGGAGGGCATGGGGCTCCTTCAGGGCGCGGGAGCGACGGCCACGACGGCCGGCTCCGGTTGGGGGTCGCCTCGGCGGCGCGCCAGCTTCACCACCGCGAGCACCTCGCCCGGCTTCACCGCGCCGAGCGCCAGCACACCCACGACGTACAACGAGGCCTCGACGATGAGCCGCGGCCAGTCGGACAGCGGCGCGAGCACCGTGCGGTCCAGCGCGACGATGGCCACGCACACCACCGCCGTCTTCGCCACGCGCACGAGCAGCCGGCGGTCCACCGCGGAGCGGCCCATGCGGCCGAGCATGATGATGGTGATGACCACCTCCATCAGCAGCAGCGAAATCGCCGTGCCCGCCGCGCCGCCGCCGTCGCCATACTTCGCGTACAGCCGGGGCACGAGCAGCAGGTTGAGCAGCGGGTTGAGCAACAGGCTGCCGAAGATGCTGGTGCCCGTCACCCACCACTCGCGGTTCGTCATCGTGAGCCACGCGCCGCACGTCATCGTCACGAACGCGAGCACGAACAGCGGCGACTGCAGGCGCAGCAGGTTGACGGCCAGCGAGTAGTCGCGGCCCAGGAGGCCAATCCACAGCGGCGCGCCCATCACGATGAGCATCATCATGGGCACCGTGACGGCGAGCGTCCCCTCGAGCGCGCGACGGGCGATGGCGCTGACCTCGTCCTCCGAGCGCGCGGCGGCGCGCGACATCAGCGGCAACAGCACCCAGCCCATGACGGGGTTCAGCGCGAAGGTGACGTTGGAGATGCTCCACGCGGCGGAGTACCAACCCACCTCCTCGTGGCTGCCGAGCATCCCCAGAATCATGATGTCCAGCCGCCCGTTGGTGGCGAGCGCCGCGGCGGTGAGGAAGTACGGCAGGCCCGCCTTGCACACCTTCCACGTGGCGGGGAAGTCCACGCGGAACACCAGGCCCATGTGCACGCGCGCCAGGTACCAGCCGATGCCCAGCTTGATGGCCTCCGACGCCACGACGGGCACCGCGAGCCACGGCAGGGGCAACCCCAGCACACCCACCGCGAGCAGGCCGCCGCCCCACACCACCTTGGTGACGACGTTGGAGATGGACAGCCCCGCGACCTTGCCCTTGGCGTGCAGCAGCGCCGCCATGGACGCGTTGCACATGACGAGCAGCTGCGCGACGCCGAACACGTACACCAGCGCGCGCATCTCCGGCGGGTCCTGGCGCCACGCCATGACGAGCGACAGCGCGCCCATCAGGACGACGGTGAGGATGAGCCGCAGCAGCATGGAGGCGCCGAAGAAGTCGCTGGCGTGCTCCGGCCGTCGCGACACCTCCTTGCGGATGTACATCTCCAGGCCCAGGTTCGTGGCGATGAAGAAGATGGCGGAGAAGCTGTCCGCCCAGTTGAAGCGCCCGAAGGCCTCTGGCGACAGGTAGTGCGTCAGCAGCGGACGGATGCCGAAGGCGATGGCGTACGTCACCAGCAGCGAGCCGCCGAGCTGCAGGCCGTTGCGCACCGCGCCCATCGCCTCGTGGGAGCGCTCATGCTCCTGGGCGGTTTGCTGAGAGGATTCGCTGTGGGTAGTCACGGTGGGGAGTCGGGCGCTCCCGGCGTCGGCCGGACGGCCCGGGTGCATAGAAGACGAGCGGGGGCGGCACGTCAATGCCACCCCCGCGGGAAGTCAGGTCGCCTGGAAGCCTAGCTGGCCCCGCGACCCGTGATGACCACCGGCACCGTCTGCAGCAGCAGGCGCAGGTCGCTCGTCAGCGTCCAGTGGTCGATGTACTGCATGTCCAGGTACATCCACTCCTCGAAGGAAATCTGGTTGCGGCCGGAGACCTGCCAGATGCACGTCAGGCCCGGGCGCACCGACAGCCGGCGGCGCTGCCACGTCTCGTACTTGGCCACCTCGCTGGGCACCGGCGGCCGCGGACCGACGATGCTCATCTCCCCGCGCAGCACGTTGATGAACTGGGGCAGCTCGTCGATGGAGAACTTGCGGATGAAGCGGCCGATGCCCGTGATTCGCGGGTCGTTCTTCATCTTGAAGACCGGGCCCGACTGCTCGTTGAGCGTGGCCAGCTTCTCCTTGAGCTCCTCCGCGTTCACCACCATGGAGCGGAACTTGAGCATGTAGAACGGCTTGCCGTTCTGCCCGACGCGGTACTGCTTGAAGAAGATGGGCCCCTTCGACGTGAGCTTCACCATCAGCGCCACGAAGCCGAGCAGCGGCAGGAGCATCCACAGCGCCACCGCGGACACGCAGATGTCGAACAGGCGCTTCATCGCCATCTGGTGCGGCTTGGGGCTCACCGCCGCGAAGTGCAGGAAGCCGTCCGCCACGGCGCGGCTGTCGACGGGGCGCGCGCGGTCCAGGCGGAAGGTGTGCGCGGGCAGCGCGAAGGGCACGCCGAAGCGCTCGGCCAGCTTGATGGCGGCCTGCATCGCCTCGCCCTGCTTGAGCGTGTTGCCGGCGATGTAGACCTCGTCCACCGCCGTGTTGCGCAGGATGTGCTCCAGGTCATCCACCGTGCCGAGCACCTTCGAGGGCAGCTCGCCGATGGAGCCCGTGTCGTCGTGGAAGCGCACGTAGCCCAGGATCTGCCGGCGGCCGCGGCGCGTCAGGTCCTCACCGGAGTAGCGGCCCATGGCCCCCGTGCCGACGATGAGCACCGCGTCCATGGGGCGCTCCTGCGCCGCCACCGGACGGAAGACGAACAGGCGCAGCAGCAGCGCCACCGGCCAGAACAGGATGAGCAGGGGCGCCAGGCCCGGGACCTTCAGGGTCTCCGGCAGGGCCAGGTTCGCCACCGCGAGCACCGTCACCACGGCGAGCGTCGTCACCGACACCAGCGCGACGTGGTCCAGCCGGCTGCGCTCGGCGAAGCGCGAGTCGTAAAGACACAGGGCCGTGCCGGTGATGATCCACACCACCAGCGACGCGAGCACGACGGCGGGCAGGAACCATCCGGGCTCCGCGCCCAGCTGGCCGTCCAGCCACGCCGAGGCCGTCAGCACCACCGTCATCAGGACCAGGTCCACCGTCAGGTTCAGCTTCGCCGCGAAGCCAGGCGCCAGCTTCGGCCCCGGAACCAGCTCTTCCGCCGCGACGACCCCCATGTTGCCCTGAGCGGATGCCGACCCAGGAGCACCGACCGCCGCACCAGTACTTGCGCTGCTCATCGTGTCCACCCCCCTCTACCTGCTCGACCGAGCGTTCAGTCCAGATAGAGGCTGCCGTTGAGGCTGAAAATCTTCAAGTCGGAAAGAACTGCTTTTTGCCATGCTTGTGCGGCGCGTTGCAACCCCCCGCACCGTGAGTAAGACGTGACATGGTGTGAAATCTTTGGATCATCCGACTCTCGTCGCATCTCACGGGGTCCCAGCGAACACCGGGATGGGTTCCTTCGCTTCCCCGCTGCGAAGGAGTCCATGCGGGATACTGCATCTACGGTGCCGGTCTGACGTGGAGGGGTACGTCCGTGGTGGGGGCACTGGATGCATGCGGGCCGGGTGCCAGGATTTCATGGGTTTATGCGCCGGCCAGGCGTTCCGCGTGGGAGTGGACGTTGAAGCGGCCGTCCCGGACGAACGTGGCCAGCGTCACGCCGGAACGCAGGGCCAGGTCCACGGACAGGGTGGTGGCCGCGGAAACCCCCGCGACGACAGGGATTCGGGCGCGGACGGCCTTCTGGATGATTTCGAAGCTGACGCGTCCGCTCACGGCGAGGAGCACGGGCTGACGCGTCAAATCGGGGGCGAGGACGAGCGCGCCGACCACTTTGTCCACGGCGTTGTGTCGGCCCACGTCCTCGAAGGCGGCGAGCAGGCGCCCTTCGGTGTCGAGCGCGGCGGCGGCGTGGACGCCTCCGGTGCGGGCGAAGTTGCGCTGCACGTCGCGCAGGCGCTCGGTGGCGCGGGCCACGGCGGAGGGGGAGAGCACGGGCCCTGGTGGCAGGGGTGTGCAGCCGGTGAGCAGGTCCTCGACGCTGCGTCGTCCGCACACTCCACATGCTGAGGTTGTGAGAGTTCCACGACGGGTGGCGCGCAAGGGCTCCGGGTCGAGGAAGACGCCTGGGGCGGGCGTGACTTCGAGCACGTTTCCCCAGCCTTCCTCTCCGGGGCGCCCGCAGTGGGCGAGGGTGCCCAGGTCATCCGCGCCCCGGATGAGGCCCTCGGCGAGGAGGAAGCCCACGGCGAGTTCGCGGTCGTGTCCGGGGGTGCGCATGGTGGTGACGAGTGATTCGCCATTCACGCGTATCTCGAGCGGCTCTTCGACGGCGAGGGAGTCGTCCTCGGGGGGCTGGAGGGCGGCGCCGTTCCAGCGACGCACGGGCTTGGAGGCGACGCCGCGCGCGTCGGCGGGGGAGAGGGGCGCGGGACGGGGCGGGCGCAGGTGTTCGAGGAGGGTGTCGGCGATGGCGCCGATGTCCTCGGGGGAGAGGATGCGTGGGCTCGTGGGACTCGGGGGGGGCGAGTCGGTGATCAGCGCGAGGACCTCGGGCCGTGACAGAGCCAGGGGTGGGCCGAGTCCCTCGCGCCAGACCTCGAGCTTGGGCAGGGGGCCGTCCTTCCAGCCCTCGACGAGGGCGAGGTCCAGGCGTCCGACGAGGCGGGAGAGGAGCGTGGGCAGGCTGTCCGCGGGGGCCTGGTCGTGGGTGAGCTGGACGCCTTCGGGAGTGGCGAAGCCGGTGAGCACGGCGCCAGCTTGCTGGAAGCGCGCGGTGTCACTGCCGGGGCGGTGGAGCGGGTGCGCGTCGGAGGAGTGCTTCACGGCGGCGACGCGCAGGCCTCGCGAGGCGAGCTCCGGGAGCAGACGCGCGAGGAGCGTCGTCTTCCCGGCGCCGGACCAGCCGATGATGCTCACGGCGGGGACGCGGCTCATGCGCGAGGGCCCTCGCTGTTGGCATCGACGGCGACATGCGAGGGGCGGTCGAACAGCTCCACTTCGACCAGGTCTCCCTGGGCGAAGTCGGCCTGGCCTGGAGGGAGGATGGCCCAGCCATCCGCCTGGACGTTCTGGAGAATCTGGCCGGCGCCCTGGGGGCGCAGCACCGCTCGGGCGCCCATGTCGTCGTACTCGAGCAGGGCGGTGATGAGGTACGTGAGGCCCGCCTGCTTGTGACGCGGCTCGGACAGGCGCGCGCGGACGCGGCGGCGCGTCTCGAGGACTCCCTGGTGCTTGAGCAGCAGAGGCCGTGCGAGCTGGTCGAACGCGACGCTCGCCGCGCCCGGATTTCCCGGCAGCACGACGACGGCGGTGTTGCCGAACTTCGCTACCGCAACGGGCTTGCCCGGCTTGAGCGCCACGCCGTCCACGAGGAAGCGCGCGCCCAGGCGCGTGAGCACCCGTTTGACGTGGTCCTTGTCTCCCACCGAGGCCCCGCCCGTGGTCACGAGCACATCGACCTGCGGCGCGAGGTGCTCGATGGACTCACGCAGCGCCTGCTCGTCATCACGGGCGCGGGAGAGGTGACGCACGTCCGCGCCAGCCTCGCGAGCGAGCGCCGCTATCAGAATCAAGTTGCTCTCGTACACCTGATGCGAGAGCGCGGGCTGTCCCGGGCGGATGAGCTCATCACCCGTCGCGAGCACCGCCACACGCGGCGCGGACCTCACGCGCACGTGGGTCTCCCCCTGTGACGCGAGCACTCCGAGCACCGACGCGCTCAAGCGCTGACCCGCGCTGAACAGGAGCGTGCCCGCGAGCACCTCTTCGCCCGTGCGACGGATGTCATTGCCCGGGGGGACGGTGATGAAGAGGTCCACGTGGCGACCGTCCTCGGTCGCGCGCGCGGCTTCTTGTCGGATGACGGCATCGGCGCCGGAGGGAATCGGCGCGCCGGTGAAGACGCGGGCCGCCTCTCCGGGCTGGAGCGAGCGTGAGGGCAGGGCGCCCGCGTAGACGGTGTCGACGACCCGGAGCCGCACGGGCCGGTCCCGGTTGGCGCCCCGAGTCTCCTCGGCGCGCACGGCCCAACCGTCCATCGCGGAGTTGTCGCAGCCGGGGAGCGAGCGCACCGCCCGGACGTCCTCGGCCAGGAAGCGGCCTTGGGCGTCGAGCAGGGACACGGACTCGGCGGCCGTCGGTGAGAGGGCTTCGAGCGCGGCCTGCCGGGCGGTGTGAAGGGACGTGAGCGGCATCGACGCGGCGCAGACTACGTCGAGGGAGCGGCGCCTTGTCCATCGTACCCCGCGACGGTTGCCCGCTTGCCGGACACGACGTGGGCCGGTGCGTCATCCAGTATGCCATGCTCCGGCCGCGCTGGCCCCACGGTCTTCCGGTGGACGCGAGCCCTCGTCATGGACCCCCGCCACGGCACCGAGTTCCCGGATGTGACGCTCGCCATCATCGCGGGCGGCCAGGGCCGTCGCTTGTCGGGAGTGCCCAAGGGACTGCTGCAGGTCGAGGGGCGCACCGTGCTGGCACGGCAGCTCGCGCTGTCCCCCCACTTTGGCGACGTGCTCCTGGTGGCGAACGCACCCGCCCCCTACGCGGGCCATGCACTGCGCACGGTGGCGGACCCGGTCCCCGACAAGGGTGCTCCCGGCGGTGTGCACGCGGCGCTGACCGCGTCGCGCACGCGCTGGGTCGTCACCGTGGCGTGCGACATGCCCTTCGTGTCGCTGGAGTCTCTCCGTGTGCTGCTCGACGCGCGCGGCGAGGACGTGGACGCGGTGTGCTTCGAGGCCGAGGGGCGGATGGAGCCGCTCCTCGCCGTGTACCGCGCCGAGCTGGCCCCCCATTGGCGAGCCCTGCTCGCGGAGGACCCGTCCCTGCGCCTGTTGCTCTCGCGCTTCCGCTCCCGGGTGTTGCCCGAGAGCGCACTGCGCGCGGTGGACCCCACGCTGCGCTCCCTGGTGAACGTCAACACCCCCGAGGACCTCGCGCGACACGGTGTCTCGCTGCCGCCACGGTGAGCCACGGTTCACCTCGGAGTCGGCACCGACTGGAGCAGCGTGGGCAGCTCCGCCAGGTCGAGCACGAGGCTGGGGCGAATCTGTCCGAGCGCATCGGACATGTCCTCGCCTTGCCCCTGCACCCCCAGGCCCACCGTGAAGCTGTCACCCAGGCGCACCCGCGTGCTCGCCACGACACTGGCCCGCCTCGACTCCGTGCCCCCCAGCTTCAGCAGGGACTGGGTCGCCTCCAGCTTGAGCTGGAAGCGCGGCGACGCGACGCCGAACGACAGGCCGACGTCCACCCACTTCTCCATCGACAGCTCCGGACGCGCGCGCTCCTGCAGCACGCGGACCTGCATGGCCACCTCCAGGTTCGCGTCCGCGTCGCTCAACAACTCCAACGTGGCCGCGCCGAAGCCGCGCTGGATGGCGACCCCATCACCGTCCCGTGACTCGAGCCCCGGCGTCACCCAGCGTCCTCCCGCCGAGAGGAACAGCGCACTGGACGACGCGCGCGACTCCTTCGTGCACGCGGGGAGCCCCTGTCGGATTCGCGCGATGCCCGCCTGCCGAGTGGCCTCCATCGCGGCCCGGTACTCGGCGTCCGCCTTCTTGAAGTCCTCCGCGCTGTCGTAGTCCCCGGGCAGGGGCTTGTCGGGGAACTCGTACAGGGTCGGGTCCGCGAGCACGTTGGCGATGCACTGGCTGTAGCGCGCGCCGTAGATGCTGCGCTCGCCGAGCACGTCCATCGACACGCCCGCCATCACCGTGGCGAAGCGGCCCTTCTCGGGCGTCGCGTCCGGAAACGGCGTGTCCTGTCCGATGCCCAGGGTGATGGCCGTGTCCTGGAGCAGCCGCGTGATGAGCGACGCATTGCGAGAGGCGACCGCCTCCGAATAGAGCCGCTCGAAGCCCTCCGTGAGCAGATAGGGATTGAACTGCAGCGCGAACGAGGCCTGCGTCCCATTCAGCACCGCGCCCACGCCGCGCAGGCTCGCCACCAGCGCCGTGGGATTCGCCGGATGCACCAGCTCTCCCGCCGTGGCGACATCCAACCCCGCGGCCGCCTCCGAGCCGCCGCGCAGGATGCTCGGGAAGTCCAGCTCCACCGTGTTCGGCTTCGGCGGCACGGCCTGGGCACTCGCGACACTGGCACCCAGCACCGTGAGCAGCGCGAGCGCCGTCCTCATTCCACCACCGTCCAGGTCAGGGTGATGAAGTCCGCCACCGAGCCCTTCTCCAGCGAGAAGTCATCCCAGAGGGCCTCCTTGGTGCCCTTCTCGAAGACGAGCGAGGCGCGCTGGAGGAACCGGGCTCCCACGCCCGCGGGGTCGGCCACGGAGAACACCACGCGCACGAAGCCCTGCGCCGCGCTCGGCAGGAAGTCATCTGGCAGGGGCAGCGTGGTCTCTCCGCTGAAGGTGGCCGAGTGCAGCTGCCGCCGCTCCTGGCCCTGCATCTTCCCGCTCACCACCAGCCGCATGGCCACGGTGTTGAGCGTGCCGGAGGGGCGCTCCAGCACCAGCTTCGCCCCCTTCCGGTCCGCGCGCGGCACCTGGATGGTGGACTCCAGCTTGTCGTTTCCCGACATGATGTTCCCCCCTCGTGGGTCCGGGCGGACGCAGACGTCCTGCCCACCGTCCATTCTAGCGCTCGGCATGACACGGCTCGAAGGCGGAGGGGTGCGCGCCGGGCACACCTGGCGGGCGAGCGTGCCACCGGGTGCGTCACCCTGACGCATGGACGGACAGGCCCGGGGGTGGGAGAGAGGACGAGGAGACCCTCATGCTGAAGACCCCTCTTGGACGATTCCGCGCCGTGGCCCTGCTGGAGGGCCTGTCCTTCATCGCGCTGCTGTTCATCGCGATGCCCCTGAAGTACGCGGCGGGGATGCCCCTGGCGGTGCGCTTCGCGGGCATGGCCCACGGGCTGTTGTTCGTGCTGTACCTCTTCGCGCTGATGGAGGTGGCCATCGCCCTGCGCTGGTCCTTCTCGCGCGTGGTGTTCGCGTTCGGCGCGTCGCTGGTGCCGTTCGGCAACTTCCTGCTCGACGCGAAGCTCCGAAAAGAGGAAGCATCCACCACCCCCCGAGCCGCCGGCCCCCTTGGTTCCTGAACCAAGAGCGCTGAATGGCCCAGAAGACGAAGACGAAGAAGACCTCCCCCGCGAAGCCCGCGGGGACGAAGAAGCGTGGCGCCTCCGCGAAGCGCGCGCCCGCGCCGTATGGAGATGACGCCCGGGCACTGGAGGCCGCCTCCGCGAAGGGCGACGTGGCCGCCGTGAAGGCCCTGCTCGCGCGGGGCGTCCCGGTCCACAGCGCGGAGCCCACGACGGGGCAGACTCCGCTCCACGTCGCGGCCCGGGAAGGGCACCTGAAGGTCGTGAACCTGCTGCTCGACGCGGGCGCGGACGCGGCGGCGCAGATGCACAGGTCCAAGGTGACGCCCCTGTTCCAGGCGGTGCTCCACGAGCACGTCCCCGTGGTGAAGCGCCTGCTCGAGGAGGACGTCCCGCTCGACGGAATCCAGGGCACCAAGAGCATGTCGCCCCTGCAGTCCGCCGCGCGCTCGGGAAACGTGAAGCTGGTGAACCTGCTGCTCGACGCGGGCGCGCCCCTGGAGCAGAAGGACAAGTTCGAGCTGACCCCGCTGGCCCATGGCTTCTTCGACGACGACAACCCGGTGGTGAAGGTGCTGCTCGAGCGGGGCGCGAGGCTCGACGCCCTGCCCGCGCACATCACCGAGCAGCTCGCCACCTGGGACCAGTACGAGAAGCTGCGCCCGCTCCTGTATGAGCATGGTTTCCCCCGGCCCAATCCCTCCAGGGCCGGCGGCAAGAAGACGTAGCGGCCCCGCGCGAGGGCGCCACCCGACCTCGTGCGTCAGCCCGTGCTTCACGCGGAGCGCGCGTCAGACGGCGCGAGCCCTCCAAGGAGTTCGCGCGCGCGAGCAAGCTGTGCGAGCATTCCGCGCGGATTTTTTCACGGTGGAGGTCGGCTCTCATGGAACGCGGCATCTGGAACACGCCTGAGGACGTCCAGCGCGAGCTGGAGGCGCGGCTCGCGCTCGTGCAGCCTTCCGAGCACATCCGGGGCATGCACTTCGCCGCCGTGCTCGACACCGTGCGCTTCCTGGGCGGTGAGCAGGCGGTGAAGCGCATCGTCGACGCGGGCGACATGCCGGCGGACCTGGACCCCACCGAGCTGTACCCGGTGCCGCCCTTCATGCGGCTGTTCTTCGCCGCGGCCCACCTGCTCGCGCCCCAGCTGGGCGGCTTCGAGGAGGCGATGCGCCAGATTGGCGTCCAGGGCACGCTCGCCTTCGTGCACTCCATGTTCGGCTCGGAGGTGCGCCAGCAGGTGGGCGGCGACCCGAAGCAGCTGGTCAACATGCTGCCGGAGGCCTACCGCATGGCCATCGACTTCGGTGAGCTGGTGGTGGAGTGGACGAGCGCCCGCGCGGGCCGCATCCACATGCGCCGCATCTTCACCCCCGTCGCCTACAACGAGGGCATGCTCGAGGGCGCGCTCCAGGCTGTCGGCGCCCAGGACATCCAGGTGCGGGGCCGCCAGACGTCGCTGCTCGACAGCGAGTACACCCTCTCCTGGGACGACTGACTCACGGCGCGTCGAAGACGAAGGCCCCGTAGCCCACCACGCCTTCGTGCGCGCCGAACGCATCCCCGGAGCTGCGCAGCGCCACCATCCGGGGCCGCAGCCCCCGCCGCTTCGCCACGCGCAAGAGCCCGTTGATGGCCTCCGCGCCACACGCGCTCCCCGCGTCCAGCGGCTCCTCCAACGACAGCACCCGCGCCGCCGTCACCCGGTCCGCGCGCGAGGCCTGCTCGTAGGGCAGGTGATGGGACAGGTCCGAGGTGATGACGGGCACCACGTCCTCGTCCCACAGCGCCTCCAGCACCTGGGCCACCGCGTCCGACGCGCCCCGGCCCACCACCAACGGCAGCACCGTGAAGTGCTCCAGCACCCGCTGCAGGAAGGGGAGCTGCACCTCCAGCCCATGCTCCGCCTCGTGCGCCCCCGTCGACGCCGTCACCTGGGGCAGCCGCATGGCCCGCTCGCGCAGCCCTTCATCCAGCCGCACGTCTCCCAGGGGCGTGCACAGCAGGTCCACCTCCGGATACGCCACGCCCCGCAGGGGAACGAAGTGGCTGGGGCCCAGCAGCAGCACCCGCGTGCGCGCGGTGCGGCGCGCCCACAGCGCGGCGTAGGCCGCCGCCGCCACTCCGCCGGAATAGACATACGCGGCATGGGGGACGATGAGCGCCGCGGGCGGCGCGTCCCCCGGCACACGCGCCTGCTCCAGCCACGTGTCCAGCTGGGTGGCCAGCGTGGAGGGCTGGGCCGGATAGAAGGAACCCGCGACCGCGGGCGTGCGCACTCGAGGCATGGTCCCCTCCCACCGCGAACGGGGCACCTGCTGGAATCCTAGAGGCACACGGCAACGCCAGTCATGCCAATCATTGCAAGACTGTTCGCTTCTGGGATGAGCGGGTCCCACCTCCGCGCGTCCACCGAGGGCCCTGGCGTGACAAGGGATTGATTTCGCCCGGGCGCGCGGGTGGCTCGGTGATTGCTATCCAACGCTTCGTGCCGCGCACTCCTCCCGGGCGGTCAGGGCCGCCTGGTGCGCGGGACTTCGCGAATGGGGAGGCCGGCCGGGAAACGTGACTCCTCCACCCGGCCGCGCCTTCTCGTCCGCGGGCTCCAGGCGTGACGCGAGTGCTCCGGCGCCGTGTCTCAGCGATGTCTCACGCCGGGCCCCACCGCGCGGCCCCCGTGGGAGGCCTCCGCCAAAGCCCCGTTCTCCGGGCCCATGGGACCCTGGTCGTACGGTCCTGCGCGAATTCTCAAGTAGTGGTGATGTGATAGCCGACACATGAAGCACGAAAAAAGGATGCACGCTTTCGCCCATTGACTAGAAGGGGCCGCCGAGCGCCCGGGAATGACCGCGGGCTAACGCAACGGAGGGACGCTTCATGAAGGCAAATCAGTGGCAGGCGATGGCCGTGGCGGCAGGGTTGATGGTGGCGTCGACGGCGAGCGCGCAGGAGACGGGTGGCGGTTCGGGGAGCTTCGGTAACGCCGGGCAGATTGTCGTCAGCTCGGATGCGTACGCGAACCTGGGCTACACGACGGAGGGTGCGGGGGGCGGCTACTTCCACCTCGCGCCGAGCGCCGATTACTTCCTCAAGGAGAACCTCTCCGTCGGCGGCAACGTGCAGCTGCGCGTGAACTTTGGTGATGATGACTCCCAGGCCGCCTTCGGTATCGGCGCGCGCGTGGGCTACAACATCGCGCTGGGGGAGAAGATCTCCGTGTGGCCGAAGGCCGGTGTCACGCTGTTCGTCGGTGACAACATCATTGGCATGCAGGACGGGACGGGCAGCCTCTCCACCGTCATCCTGGATGGCTACGCGCCGTTCCTGTACCACATCACCAGCCACTTCTTCGTCGGCGCCGGCCCCCGTCTGGCCATCGGCCTGGGTGACGACGTGGACGTGACGTTCGGCGTGTCCACGACCATCGGCGGTTACTTCTAGACCGTAGGTCGTACGTAGGACCCACGAGCCCCGCGCACGGTTGGAGGTCTCCACCGCGCGTCGGGGCTCGTGTCGTTTCAGGGCAGGAGGAGCGAGGAGATGCCCCCGCTGGGACTCGGCGCGGCGCTCACCGACGACACCTCCACCCAGCCGCTCGCGGCCGCCGCGCCCGGCTCGTGCACCAGGCGCAGCCCCAACTGCAGCGAGCGCGTCCCCGTCGCCGGCGCATGGAGCAGCAGCACCGAGGCCGTCTCCTCCAGAACCCGTCGCGACACCGGTCGCGTCGCGTCGTCCCGGCCCCCCCGCAGCTCGCGCCAGTCCTGCAGCCCCCAGCCCACCACGCGCCCGTCCCGCAGCCGCACCGTCACGTCCGCCCACGCGCTGCCTCCCACCGGCACACGCACCGGCGCGAGCAGCTTCTTCATTCCCTCCACCACGGCGCCGGGCTCGGGGGTGCCGGCCTCGCGTCGGCCTGGTGCACCACGGGCTCCCTGCGGACGCTCACCAGAGAGCACGAGGGGTGGGTCCACCCGCCACGAGGAGGCCCGGCGCTCGAGCGTCAGCACCACTTCCCCTGGAGGCTGTCGCGCGGTGGACAGAAGCCGCGTGGCCACCTGCCGCTGGAGCTCCGCGGCGTCCACGGGGCGGCCCGCGCGTCCGCCGCGCTCCTGGGCCTGGTAGCCCACCAGCGTCAGCGCGCCCTGCTCGGACCAGAACGTGAGCTCCAGCTTGGAGCCGACCTCGCGCACGGTGCCGGCCAGCGCCGCCACGCGCACGGCGACCTGTCGCGCCTCGTGGAGTCGGGCTGCGTCCTGCTCGATGGGCACGTCGGGTCGCCCCGAGCCGCCCGTGCCGCCTCCCGCGCACGCGAGCCCGAGGGCGAAGAGGAGCGCGCCGCACACGCGAGCACGGCTCCGGAGTCGGAGATGGATGGCCATGTGCTTCCCCCTGCCGGGTGCGGTGCGCCCGGGTGTCCTGGCACGGCGTCGTGGTGGCGGGACGACAGGAATTCCCGTGGGAGAAGGACGCACGCGGCCCCCGAATCCTGAGCGCTCACGACTCGCGGACGGGACGTCTGTTCAATCGGCCACGAGGGGGGCGGTGTCCGCTTCAACCTCGCGCGAGGTTCTTCAGCACGAAGGCCAGGTTCGCCGGCCGCTCGGCCATGCGGCGCATGAGATAGGGATACCAGTGGCGACCGTACGGGACATACACGCGCACCGGATGCCCCTGGTCCGCCAGCTGGCGTTGCAGGTCCGCGCGGATGCCATGGAGCATCTGGAATTCGAACGCACCGCGAGGCAGTCCGCGCCGCGCGGCGTGCTCCAGCGTCGCGTCAATCATCCGCTCATCGTGCGTGGCGATGCCGTGATACACGCCGCTGTCGAGCAGCACCTTCATGCACCGCACGAAGCTCGCGTCCACGTCCGCCTTGTCTGGGTAGGCGATGTCCTCGCTCTCCAGATAGGCGCCCTTGCACAGACGGATGCGCACCCGCTCCGCGCACAGCGCGCGGGCGTCCGCCTCCGTGCGCCGCAGGCAGCTCTGCAGCACCGCGCCCACGTGCGGCTCGCCGAACTCGGCGTGGAGCTTGCGCACGATGTCCAACGTCACCTGCGTCACCGCGCCGTGCTCCATGTCGATGCGCACGAACGAGCCGCGTGACGTGGCGTCCGCCACCACCTGTCGCGCGTTCTCCAGCGCCAGCGCTTCGTCGAGCAGCAGCCCGCACTGCGTCAGCTTCAGCGACACGTTGGCCCGCACCCCCGTCTGGTCGATGCGCGCGAGCAGCCGGCGGTACTCGCGCACCTCGTCGCGCGTCTCCGCCGCGTCCTTCACCGCCTCGTTGAGGTGGTCGAAGGACGCCGACAGCCCTCTCGCGGTGAGCGCCTTCACCGCGTCCATCGCCTCGTCGAGCGTCTCGCCGGCGACGAAGCGCCGCGACAGCTTCTTGAGCGGAGGCAGCCGCGTGGCCCAGTCCTTCAGGCCCGTCTGCCGCGACAGGAACATCAGGGCTCCGCGAGACCACTGTTCGGCGATGGCGCTCATCCACGCAGCTCCCGGGGGGCGACCCCATACTCCTCGAGGAAGGCCCCCACGAGGGCGTTGAACGCCTCCGGGTGGCTCATGTACGGCAAGTGGCTCGCGTCGCGCAGCAGCTCCAGCCTCGCTCCGGGGATGTGCCGGGCCACGTCCACCGCGGCCTCGGGCGGCACCAGCAAATCCCTGCCGCCCTGGATGACCAGCGTGGGCACGCGCAGCTCGTGCAGCCGGGGGTGGAAGTCCGCGGCCAGCACGTCCCGCAGTCGACGCAAGAGCTCCAGGGGCGTCAGCCTGCGCGCCTCGCGCACGATTTCCGCGCGCCCCTCCGGCGGCAGCCGCGCGCCACCCAGCACCCGCGCCACCATGGGCGCCACCAGGTACGCCAGGGGCCGAGGCGCGCGCACCAGCGTCGACAGCGACACCGCCAGCCGCCTCACCCGGCGCACGCTGGCCACGGGCGACACGAGCACCAGCGCCCGCACCCGCTCCGGATGCGCCAGCGCGAAGGCGATGGACAGCAGGCTCCCATAGGACGAGCCCACCAGCGCGAAGCGCTCCGGCAGCCGCGCCTCGACATGGTCCAGCACGGCCAGATTCCACGCGAGCGGCGAGTGCGTGGCCGGGGTGTGCAGGGGCGGCGTCCACAACAGCAGACGGAACAGGCGGGACAAGGGCTCCATCGGCGCGAAGGAGCGACCACTGGCGCCCAGGCCCGGCAGACACACCACGGTGCGCGATGGGTCCGTGTCGCTGTCGGGAAAGGTGAACAGCCGCACCGACGTGCCCTTCACCGGGCGCTCCTCGCACACCAGTCGCTCGTAGCCGGAGGGGATGTCCTCCACGTCCGGGACGAGGGGCGCGGTGCGACGACGCTCCAGGGAAGAGGAGGGCGGCTCAAGCATGGCGGGCCATCACCATCAACCGGTGCACGCTCGCGGCCACCCGGTCGCGAAACGCACGCAGGCGGGACTCGGACGCTCCGGCCGGCGGCGGCATGTGCGGGCTTCCCAACGCGAAGGTCAGCCGCACCGGGAAGGGCAGCGGCCCCAACCCCACGAGCAGGGGCACGCGGTACTTCTCCTCGTCGGTGAGCCGCACGCCCAGCTTCGCCTCGCCCGGAGGGAACAGGAACGTGTCATCCACCCCGAAGCCCGCGAAGGGCACCACCGGCACCCCCGCGCGCGCGGCCACGTGCGCGAAGCCCAGGGCCTGCTCCCACCGGAGCTGATAGCGGCCTGGGGGACGCTTGAAGACCTCGCGCGCGCCGCCGGGGTAGCACACCACCAGCGCCCCCTGCTTCAGCGCCGCCAGCGCGTTGTCCTTCGTCCCCTCCACCCCGCCCAGCCACGGCAACACCGTGCGGATGACGGGGATGCGGAAGAAGCCGCGCTCGGCCAGCCCCAGCGCCCAGCGTCCCGTCGCCCGGTGCAGCAGGTGGAAGAAGGCCGGTGTCTCGTAACCCCAGACGCCATGGTTTCCCACCAACAGCACGGGACCCTGGGCTGGCACGTGCTCGGCCCCCACCAGTCGCGCGCGATGGTAGAGCGCGGACAGCGCCGCCCCCCGCTCGGCGAGGCGGAACACGGCCCTGCGCACGGTGGCGAGCGAGGCTTCCACGGGGAGTCATCATGGAGACGCCCGGGCGCCACGTCAGCCGGACCAGCCGGGCAGCCGGGCCCCTGGACTCCGTGTCCCCGGCAAACCCCCAAACCCACGCACCGTCCCTGGGGGGATGACCCAGGCCCACCCCCCAGGTTGCTTTGAGTAGGCAACGCTTGGCGTAGACCCCCCATGGGCTTTCAGACCCTGGATACGGCACGCTTCCAGGTGGTTGTTTCACCCCTGTCGAACGTTCGCTCCACCCCATCGTTTGAGTTTCGGTAATGTGAGGATGAAGCCCGCCTTTGGTTGTCTGCCTGCCCCATCGTGCAGATGGTTCAGGGATGGGAGGCCCTTTCGACATCCTCGTCGAGCAGCACCGGGAGCTCGAGGAGCGCTTCGAGGACCTGGGCGCGGGCGAGGATGAGTCTGGGTCATCCAGCGTCGTGCGGGAGCTGGTGGCGCTGTTGCGACACCACCTCTGGCTGGAGGAGCGCTGTCTTCAGCCCTGGGTGACCCGGGTGGAGGGGCGTGCCCGGGGTCGGCAGCAGGCCGGGGACCGGCAGGCCATGCATGAGCTGTTGGATGAGATGGAGGAGCATCCCCTCCAGAGCGCGGAATGGCAGGCCCGCTTCCTCACGCTCGAGGACCTGTGGGTCGCGCATCTCCAAGAAGTGGAGTCCTCATTGCTGCCCCGGCTCACCTCGGTGATGGATCCACGCGAGCAACAGGCGCTCGCCCAGGAGCTGTCCCGGAGCCGACTGGACACGCGCTCCTCGGCCTCCGAGGCCGGTTTCTCGGGCTCCGGACCCTTCCTGGATGACCTGCGCTGGGAGGGCTGAGCGCCGTTCCCGCCTCACTGGAATGGGACCCGACCTGGGACGGCGGGGGGGGTGATACGTCCGTCAGTCACACCTTTTATCGCTTCCTTTAGACAAATCCTAAATTGGAAGGTATGGGTATGGACGGCTTCACAAATCAACTCCCCCTTCCAGACCTTCAACACCCAGACTAGCCAAGACGAGGATTGAACGAATGTCCGTGGATAAAGCGTTTCGGGACATGATCCGTAACGAAATCGAGGTCCAGCTCAAGCCGCTGCGCGACGTGGTCTCCCGCCTGGAGTCCGGTACGGCGGACCTGGATGCGCTGCGCAACGTGGCGGAGCGGCTGGCCCCCCTGGCCGAGGTGGTGGGTCCCCTGTTCGGCGCCCAGCTGCCCGCGGCGAAGGCTGGCCGCAAGGCCGTGGGTCGTCCGGCGACGGCGGCGCGTGGCGCGGTGAGCGCGGCGGCCCCCGTGGGTGGCAAGCGCCGGGGCCGCAAGCCCGCGGTCGCGACGGCGGATGGCTCGCGCGCGTGCGCCATCGTCGGCTGCGGCAAGCCCAGCCGGACCAAGGGCTACTGCGCGGCGCACTACCAGAAGCTGCGCATGCTGGAGAAGACCAACCGTCGCCCCTCCGCGTGGGTGGATTACGCCCCCGCTGACAGCGTCGAGGACATCAAGCTTCCGCGTGGCCGCGCCGCGTCGAAGGCCCTGGCAGCAGCAGCGCAAGCCGCGAACGGTTAAACAGCGGCACGCTGCCCCGGCCCGGGCAGACAGTGACCGCGCACCTTCGTCAACCCTAGCTCCGTCGTCGGGAGAGGGTTCGAGGGACGCCCGTACGGGAAGTCTTGCCCGCGGGGGCTCGCAGGGGCATGAATGCCCGGGCCCATGAACAAACGAGATTTGGAGCCTGGCATCATCACCGACCTGGCCGGACGGACCACGTACGGTGAATACCTACAGCTCGACCGGGTGTTGTCGGCGCAGGTTCCGCGCTCGCAGCCACCGCATCACGACGAGCTGCTCTTCATCATCCAGCACCAGACGAGCGAGCTGTGGATGAAGCTGCTCATCCACGAGCTGAGCGCGTGTATCCGCTATGTGCAGGCGGATCGGCTGGAGCCTTCCTTCAAGATTTTCGCGCGCGTGGGGAACATCCAGCGGATGCTCTTCGAGCAGTGGAGCGTGCTGGAGACGCTCACGCCCAATGAGTACCTGGAGTTCCGCGACGCGCTGGGGCCCGCGTCCGGCTTCCAGAGCTGGCAGTACCGCGCGGTGGAGTTCCTGTTGGGCAACAAGGACGCCAACGCCCTGGGCCCCTTCCGTCACCAGCCGGACGTGCACGGGGAATTGGAGCGGCTCCTGGAGTCCCCCAGCCTCTACGACGAGTTCCTGCGCTACCTGGCGCGCAAGGGCCACTCGATTCCCGAGGACCACGCCCAGCGCGACTGGAAGAAGCCGTACGAGAAGAGCCCGGCGGTGGTGGAGGTGTTCCGGCGCATCTACGAGGACACCGAAGCGCACTGGGACGCGTACGAGATGTGCGAGAAGCTGGTGGACACCGAGGAGCGCTTCCAGCTCTGGCGCTACCGTCACATGATGACGGTGATGCGAATCATCGGGTTCAAGCAGGGCACCGGCGGCTCGACGGGCGTGTCCTTCCTGCGCAAGGCGTTGGACCTGCGCTTCTTCCCGGAGCTGTGGGATGTGCGCACGGAGCTGCTCCCGCCCGGCGCCCGGCCCCCGTCTCCCACGCGGTGAGTGTTTCCCCTGCCTTGGGTCATGGCAGGCGTTGCGTGCCTGTCCTGACATCCGAGAGGGTGAGAGGAATGAGGCGAAGCCGGGGGTGACAGGCTTCGGCCACTGAAACATCGACAATGTGACGTGGGAGGACGGGTGGGGTGGCACCCCGGGGGGCCGGGGGAGTCGGCCGTGGGTGGAATGACGCCTCCCGGACATGCGGGCGAGGAAGGGCGTCTGGCGCGCGGAAGGGTGGGAGCCAGCGGCTAGGCTTCCGCGCACCATGGCCGCCGAGTCTTCCCTGCTCTTCGAGAAGGCGCACATCCTGTGCTACCGGACCTTCGATATCGCGGAGGAGATCAACCTCGAGCGGGCGCGCAGGGCCGTCTCGGAGGACACCCGCCGGCTGAAGCTGTCGCGCGAGAATGGCCAGTACCTGCAGCTGCCCAATCCGCCGCTGGCGTATGAGTTGGGGCGCCGGGCGCTGGCGCTTCGTGACAGTCCTGTCACGGTGGATGCCACGGCGCGGCTGTTCGACCATGGGGCGGCGTCCATCATCCTGCGGGTGCCGGTGGTGCCGGGCACGTCGCTGGAGCAGCTGACGCGGGTGGCGGACGAGCTCTACGACAGCCAGGCGCTGGAGGACCTGGCGCTGGATTGGGTGGAGGGCGTGCGGCGCACCATCGCGCCGGCGGTGCAGGGCGCGCACCTGTGGGACCAGAACGAGAGCTACACGGTCATCTTCGCGGAGAGCATCCGGGGCAACCCCACCGCGGAGGAGCTGCTGGAGAAGGCGGACCTGGCGCGGCTCTTGTTGGGGGAGAACGGGGAGACGCCGCTGTCGCGCCGGGAGAGCGAGGCCGTCACCCAGGTGCGCTTCAGCTACACGGTGAACGACCTGGTCGTCATCGACTGGAACAGCGCGTTCGTCTACGAGCCGTCGGGCTCCGGGGACATCCCGGACCTGCTCGAAATCGCCAACGCGCAGCTGTTGGAGTTCCGCTACTTCGACGAGAAGCTGGACGAGCACATCGCGCGCATCCACGACGAGGTGCAGGCCAAGCGCCACGGGTGGACGCGGTTGTTCCGCAGTCCGTACCGCACGCTGACGCGGCAGACGCTGGGCACGCTGGTGGACCTCAACGAGTTCATCGAGCGGGTGGACAACAGCCTGAAAATCATCGGCGACTTCTACCTGGCCAAGGTCTACGAGGCCGCGGTGCGCCGCATGCGCATCCCCGCGTGGCAGGGCTCGGTGACGCGCAAGCAGCAGCTGCTCGCCCAGACGTACGGCCTGCTCAAGGGCGACGTGGACATCGACCGCTCGCACACCCTGGAGGCGGTCATCGTGCTGCTCATCGTCCTGGAAATCTTCTTCGCCTTCTTCAACGTGTTCGCCCACTGAAGGCCGAGTGTTCGTCCACTGAACGCCCGGGCGACTTGTCCCCGGGTACAGGGCGTCCTCGGGTTTCGCGGGCACAGCGGACATGGGACACTGGGGATTCGCGGTGGGGCTCGCCGGTGGGCCTTGGCTGGGGGGACGTGTGGGCATGAAGGTGCCCGAGAGCAACCGGGGAGCCGCCGAGGACCGCGTGACGCGGACGTTGGAGCGGCTGCCCCTCGCGCCGTCCGTGGAGGCGGTGCTGGAGGCGCTGCTGCGTGAGGCCGCGTCCGCCCTCGTCGTGTCCGACGTCTTCATGTGTTGGCGAGAGGACGGAAGCGAATCGCACGTGCTCGTCATGCCGGGGCTGTCCGTCGACGCCGCGCGCGCGCGGGGCGAGCGGCTGCTGGATGGCCTGCGGGACATCGACGGTGGCCTGTTGCCGTACGTGGCGTTGGACGCGGAGCGGGAGGTGCTGGTGGCGCTGCCGCTGCTCGCGGGGGTGGAGCCGGGCAGCGGCGTGGGGGTGCTGTGCGCGGTGCTGCCCGAGGGCCGGGTGCCGTCGGAGGAGGAGCTGGCGCGGCTGGGATTGCACGCGCGGCTGGCGGGGCTGGCGCTGGAGCGCGAGTGGGCGGTGGCGCGGGCGCGCGCGGAGGTGGAGCAGGCGGAGGTGCTGCGGCTCAGCCGGCTCCAGGCGGTGACGGAGGCGTTCGGCCAGACGCTCACGCGCGAGGAGGTGGCCCACGTCGTGCTGGACCTGGGGCTGCCCGCGGTGGAGGCGACGGCGGGCATGGTGCACCTGACGGCGGAGGGGCGCACGGCCTCGGAGCTCATCGCGGCGGTGGGGGTTGCGGACGCGCTGGTGGAGCCCCTGCGCGAGCTGCCCCGAGGGGGCGAGGAGCTGTTGGCCCAGACGGCGACGCGCGCGGAGGCGCCGGTGTGGCTGGAGACGGTGGCGGCGATACGCGAGCGCTACCCGGCGCTCGCGGAGCCGTTGGGAGAGGGGCCGCCCCGCTCGTTGGCGCTGCTGCCGCTGTTCGTGGAGGGGCGGGTGTTCGGGACGCTGGCCTTCGGCTTCGAGCGGGAGAAGGGGTTCTCCGCGCTGGAGCGCGCGTCGCTCGTGGGGTTGTCGCGGCAGTGCGGGCAGGCGCTGGAGCGCGCGCGGCTGTATGAGCGCGAGCACACCGCGCGCCTGGAGGCGGAGGCGCTGGGGGCTCGGCTGAGCCTGCTGGCGGACGCGAGCGCGTTGGTGTCCGGCTCGCTGAGCTGGGAGGAGACGGTGGCGGGGGTGGCGCGGCTGGCGTTGGGGCACTTCGCGGACGGGTGCGCGGTGGACTCGTACGAGGACGGCGTGGTGCGCCGGCTGGCGGTGCTGCACGCGGACCCGGAGAAGGCGGAGCGGGTGTTGGAGCTGACCAGCTTCCCGCTGGACGCGGGGCAGCCGTCGCTCCTGTCGCGGGTGCTGACGAGCGGCCAGTCACGATTGGAGACGCGCAGGACGCGGGGGCCCGTGGACGCGAAGCTCGGCGCGTCCTGGCGCGCGAGCACGGTCATCCTCACGCCGCTGGTGGCGCGGCAGCGCACGCTGGGGGCGCTGACCTTCGTGCGGGACTCGGAGCGGGCGCCCTTCGACGTGACGGACGTGTCGCTGGCGGAGGAGCTGGCGCGGCGCGCGGCGCTGGCGATGGACAACGCGCGGCTGTTCCGGGACGCGCGGGCGGCGGAGGAGGAGAGCCGCCGGGGCGCGGCCAGGTTGCACGTGCTGGTGCAGGTCAGCCAGCTCATCGCCGAGGCGGGGTTGGACCTGCCCACGGTGTTGGACGTGCTGGCGAGCAAGGTGTCGGAGGCGCTGGGGGGCGGGTGCGTGCTGCAGTTGCTCGGGGAGGACCGGGAGCAACTGGAGGTGGTGGCGGCGCACCATCCGGATCCCCAGGCGCGTGGGGTGCTGGAGGAGGCGTTGCGCAGGGACCCGGCGAGGGTGGGGGAGGGGTTGTCGGGCCGGGTGGTGGCGACGGGCAAGACGCTCTTCGTGCCGCGGCTGAGCGCGGAGGAGCTGCGCGGGGACCGCTCGCCGGAGGGCGTGGGGTTCCTGGAGCGGTACGGGCCGCAGAGCCTCATCGTGGTGCCGCTGGGCGCACGGGGGCGGGTGCTGGGGACGCTGGGGGTCATCCGCGAGGCGCGGGGGCGCGAGTACACGGCGGAGGAGCGGGCGCTGTTGGAGAGCCTGGCGGCGCGGGCGGCGTTGGCCATCGAGGACGCGCGGCTGTACGGCGCGGCGACGCAGGCGGTGAAGGCGCGTGACGAGCTGTTGTCGGTGGCGGGGCACGAGCTGAAGTCGCCGCTCAACGCCCTGCAGCTGCAGATCCACCTGCTGGCGCGGATGGCGAAGGACGCGATGGCGGCGAGCGGGCTGGCGGAGCGGGCGGAGAAGGCGGCGCGGGCGGGGCAGCGGCTGGGGTTGCTCATCGATGACTTGTTGGATGTGTCGCGCATCAGCGCGGGGCGGCTGAGCCTCAACCGCGAGGAGCTGGACCTGGCGGCGCTGACGCGCGAGCTGGTGTCGCGGATGTCCGAGGAGCTGGCGCGCGCGGGCAGCGAGGTGCGGCTGGTGGCGGACGTGGAGGTGCTGGGACACTGGGACAAGCTGCGGTTGGAGCAGGTGTTGGTGAACCTGTTGTCGAACGCGGCGAAGTACGGCGCGGGGCGGCCGGTGACGGTGCAGGTGGAGTCGAGGGGGCTGGTGGCGGCGCTCGCGGTGCGCGACGAGGGCATCGGCGTGGCGCAGGAGGACCAGGAGCGCATCTTCGAGCGCTTCGAGCGCACCGAGTCCGCGCAGCACTTCAAGGGTCTGGGGCTGGGGCTCTGGATCACCAAGCGCATCGTCGAGGCCCACGGCGGCGGCATCCGCGTGGAGAGCCAGCCCGGCCGGGGCTCCACCTTCACCGTGGAGCTGCCGTTGCCGGACGTCTCCCCGCGTTGAGCGTCGACGAGGGCCGGGTCCGGGATGCCTCGCCCACGTGCGTGCGCGCGGTGGGTGGGAGTCCTCCCGGACCGGGGGCAGGTCGGATACGCTGCGGTCCTTGCGTCCCCGGCTTCCTGGACGCGGAAGGCCGCCCCACATGAGCGCATCCAGCCCCCTCTTCGGTGACCTGTTGCTCAAGCTGGGCATCGTCACGCCCATGCAGGTGCAGGAGGCCCTGGCCCTCCAGGCCCTCACGGGCCAGCGCGTGGGCGAGGCCCTCATCTCCCTCGGCTACGTCACCCGGGAGCAGATTCAGGACGCGCTCGGCGAGGCCCTGGGCCTGCACCACGACAAGGGCCCCTCGCAGCCCGCCCTGGGTGAGCTGCTCGTGGGCCTCAAGTACGTGACGCTCGCCCAACTGGAGGAGGCGCTCGCCCGCCAGCGCCGCGACGGCCGCAAGCTGGGCGAAATCCTCGTGGAGCTGGGCCACTGTACCTACAAGCAGATCTACGAGGCCCTGGGCCTGCAGAACCGCATCGCCGGACGCCAGGAGAACCCCCGCCCCTTCATCGACGGGCGCCGCCGCGTCGTCGTCGTCGATGACAGCCCGCTCGCCTGCGCCTTCGTGCAGGAGGGGCTCGTCGCCCTGGGCTACGAGGTGCTCTGCTTCCAGGACCCGTTCGAGGCCCTGGAGGGCATGAGCCGCCTTCAGCCCGCCATCGTCCTCTCCGATTTGGAGATGCCCGGCCTGGACGGCGTGGAGCTGTGCCGCCGCCTCAAGGAAGGCCCCACCCGCGGCCTGCCCGTCATCATCCTCACCGCGAACGACCGTGAGGCGGAGAAGGTTCGTGGCCTGCGCGCCGGCGCGGACGACTACGTCAACAAGTCCGCGTCCATGGACGAGCTCGCCGCGCGCATCGAGAGCGTGGTGCGCCGCACCGGCGAGACGGAGCGCATGCGCAAGCTGTTCGCGCGCTACACGTCCGCGGCCGTGGTGGATGAAATCCTCAAGAGCGCCGACGGCGTGGTGCTCACCGGTGAGAAGCGCGAGGTCACCCTGCTGTTCGCGGACATCCGCAACTTCACGGGCCTGGCGGAGAGCCTCCCTCCCGAGCAGGTCGTCGGTGTCCTCAACCAGGTGCTGGGCCGCCTGTCCGACGCGGTGCTGACGTGCGGCGGCACGCTGGACAAGTTCCTCGGCGACGGGCTGATGGCCGTGTTCGGCGCCCCGGTGGCGCGCACGGACGACGCGCTGCGCGCCCTCCAGTGCTCGAAGATGATGATGGACGCGATGACGGACCTGCGCGTGGAGGCGGAGGCGGAGTGGGCCGCCAACGGGCGCGAGGGCCATCCGCTGGTGCTCGAGCTGGGCGTGGGCATCAACTCCGGCGTCGTCGTCGCGGGAAACATCGGCAGCACCGTGCGCTCGGAGTACACCTGCATCGGCGACGCGGTGAATGTCGCCGCGCGCCTGTGCGCCCTGGCCGGCCCCGGGGAAATCCTGGTGGGCGAGCGCACCCGGGACCTCGTGGACGCCCGGGAGACGGCCTTCGAGGACCTGCCCCCCGTGCGCCTGAAGGGCAAGCAGCAGCCCGTGCCGCTCTACCGCGCCCTCTAGCCTCCGGGCCCCAAGCGAAGTCTTTCGCGCCCCAGGGCGTCTCAACGGGTAGGGTGGGGGCATGACAGCACCTGCCTCCGATTCGCACCCTCCGCCCTCTCGCCGCTCCCCCGTCCTCTGGGTGGGGCTGGTGTTCGCCGTCGCGCTCGTCGGGGCGGTGCTGGTGGGGGCGCTGACGCGCTCGAAGGCGGTGCACGCGGAGCGCATCCATCAGGACCTTGGCGTGCTCGAGGACGCCCTCCACCGCTACCACGCGGATGGCAACGTGCTGCCGGAGGAGGCGGACCTGGAGCCGCTGCTCGTGCCCAAGTACCTGCCCGCGCTGCCCCTGGACCCGTGGGGCCGGCACTACCGCTACACCAGCAACGGCAGCCAGGTGTTCCTCGCGACGTTCGGCAAGAGCGATGACCGCGGCGGCAACGGCGAAGAGCAGGACCACACCAACCACGACGGCCACCCTCGGCCGGAGGTGAAGTAGCCGTCCGGCCAGGCGGCCGCGCGGTGTGAGGGGAGCAGGCGTGCGGGGGTCCCTCCGCACGTCCCCGTCCGTCGAGGGGGCCCCGTCCGCGCGCGGCGTGCGCATCTGTCCTCCAGGGGATGGAGTCTCGGCCATCCCTTCCGAGGAGGGCGGCCATGGCCATCGTCTGTGCGAGCCCGCTGATGGCGCGGGAGTCCCGCGAAGTGGAAGTCGCCGCGGCGCTGGCGGCGCGGCTGGGTGAGCCGCTGTTGCTCGTGGGCGTGATGGACGGCGAGCCCCTCACCGACGCCGTGCGCCGGGAGGCCCAGCGTGATTTGGAGGCCCAGGCGGAGCGGCTGCACCTGCCTCCGGGCCGGGTGAGCTGCCGGGTGCGCTCGGATACCGAGGAGGTGCTCGCCGACGAGGAGTGCCGGCACTCGCGCTGGGTGGTGGCCGCGGCGGAGGGCTGGCGCACGTCGGCGTGGCGGCGCGCCTCGCTGCCCGAGCGGCTGGCCCGACACGGCTGCGGCCCGGTGCTGTCGGTGCGCCGCGCGGACGCGCTGGTGGACTGGATGCGCGGGCGCAGGCGGCTGCTCGTCGTGGTGGGCGTGGATCCGCTGTCCCCCACGGCCGACGCGGCGGTGGGCTTCCTGCGCGAGCTGCGCCGGGTGGGGCCGTGCGACGTGCTGGCCACGTACGTGTGCTCGCCCCTGGAGGCGCGCGAGCGGCTGGGCATCCACACGCCGGTGCACGTGGACGTGCTGGAGCCCGGCCTGCGGGACATGGAGGCGCTGGACCCCGCCGTGCAGGCGGTGCTGCTGCGCGAGGTGCGCGAGCAGGTGGGCGACCTGCTCGGCGAGGGGAGCGTGGAGGTGGTGCTGGAGCCGGGCTTCGGGCGGTCGGCGGACCACCTGCTGCATGTGGCGCTCTCGCGCGGCGCGGACCTGGTCGTCGTGGGCATGCGCGCGCAGGGGCCGGTGAAGCGGTGGTGGCACGGCTCGGTGTCCGCGGGGGTGCTGCGCAACGCGGAGCAGGCGGTGGTGTGCGTGCCGGACACGCTGCACGAGCCCCGTCGCGCGCAGCCTCCCAGGAGCGTGCTGGTGCCGGTGGACTTCTCCGACGCGTGCATGCGCGCCATCACCCAGGCGCGCTCGATGGTGGGGCCGGGAGGCCGGGTGCACCTGCTGCACGTGCACCGCCGACGCTTCGGCGAGACGGGCTTCATGGACCACTACGGCGTGCTGCCCGAGCCCCCGCGCGAGCACGAGGCGACGCTCCAGCGGCTGTGGGACCTGGTGCCGCGGGACGAGGGCGCGAGGGCGCTGCGCTGGAGCGTGGAGGGCGTGTCCGGCGAGGACATCGCGCTGGCCATCTGCCAGGCCACGGAGCGCGAGGGCGTGGACCTGGTGTGCCTGGGCACGTCGGGCGTGCCCTCCCAGGCGCCGGACGCGCTGCCCGTCGTGGTGGCCCGGGAGCTGGTGGCGCGCTGCCGTCGCCCCGTCATGGTGGTGCCCGCCTCGTGACAGCTCCGAGACAGCTGTCACCCAGGTACACATGAAAGGGCTTTCAGGTGGGTCGCTCCGAGCCCCACCTGCCAGGATACCCGAGGCGTTGAATGGAGGACCCGAGGGGGCGTTAGAATCCGGCCTCCACGCTTCAGGCAGCAGGGGGTTTGCCGGTGACGCTCAGCGGTTACCGAGAAGAAGAGCTCGTCTGCAATCGTGCCTCGCTCATCATCCACGGAGGTACGGAGGAGGAGCGACGCAGCTGGGCCCAGGAGGCCGCGCGCAGCTTCGACGTGGAGCTGGTGGAGGTGCGGCAGGCCGCGGACCTGGCCAACGCGCTCCGCCAGCGCAACGGCGTGGTGTTCATCCCGGACGCGGTGAAGCTGGGCCGCGAGGCGCAGGGGCTCATCCTGCGCTGCCTGCAGATGCAGGAGGAGCGGCCCAAGGTGGTGGTGGGCGTGTCGGGCGCGGCGGACGCGGCGCTCTCACGCGGCACCCTGCGCGAGGACCTGCACTACCGGCTGCATCAGGCCCAGGTGGATCTCCAGAAGGAGGGCCTGCGGGATTTGCTGCGTCGGCGCTGGGCGCTCCAGGCCGAGCAGCTCGCGGTGAAGGCCGCCGCCGCCCGCGCCGCCGAGGAGAAGGCCCGCGCCGCCGCCGAGGCCCGCCGCCCCGGCACGGTGACGCGCACCTTCCCCAAGGCGCGCAAGCCCGTGTCGAGCACGCGCAAGTCGGCGCCTCGCAACGCCTCGCCGCGCTGAGCCGCGGCTCGGGCCCGGCCCGCCGCGCCCCTGAGTCAGGCGCGGTGGCCGGAGGCGTCGTGCGTGGCCACCCGTGGCAAGAGGAGAGGCCATGACCCTGGAGCTCATCCGAGGTGACATCACCCGCGTCGACGCGGACGCCATCGTCAACGCGGCGAACAGCGCGCTGCTGGGCGGAGGCGGCGTGGACGGCGCCATCCACCGCGCGGCCGGGCCGGAGCTGTTGGCCGAGTGCCGCCTGCTGAATGGCTGTCCCACGGGCCAGGCGAAGCTGACGCGGGGCTACCGGTTGCCCGCCCGCCACGTCATCCACACGGTGGGGCCCGTCTGGGGCGGGGGCGCCCGGGGCGAGGAGGCCACACTCGCGCGGTGCTACAAGAGCGTCTTCGCCCTGGTGGAGCAGCACGGGCTGCGCTCGGTGGCGTTCCCGTCCATCTCCACGGGCGTGTATCGCTTCCCCATCGAGCGGGCGTCGCTCATCGCGCTCCGGGAGATCCAGGCGGCGCTCGGGCGGCTGCCCCAGCTGGAGAAGGTGACGGTGGTGCTCTTCTCCCAGGCGGACCTGGAGACCTACCAGCGAGCCCTCGCGGCGCTGTCGTCAGAGGGAGGCGGGGGCGAGAATGTGTGAACGAGAAAAACTGGGCTAGAGTTTCGCCCACGTCCTTTCTTCGTCGGAGCATCACATGTCTCAGGATAACGCCCCCGCCAAGCCCAAGCGCGGGCTCAAGCGGCCCATCGAGGTCGTTCGCGCCGAGCTGCTGAACGACGCGGACACCAAGAAGATCGCCAAGGCTGTCGGCATGAAGCTGGAGGACTACGTCGAGCTGGTCCTCAAGTACGCGCAGGACAAGGACCTGGAGCCGGAGCTCAACATCGTCCCCGACGAGGAGCTCAAGAAGAACGGCATCACCCCGGTGACCTCCGATGAGGCCGCGGACCTGCTCATCCGAGGCATGAAGGGCGAGCTGCCCGGGTCGGCGCCGGACTTCGACAACTCCAAGTTCGAGAAGTCCACCACGGGCGCGGCGGGCGCGGGGAAGCCCTCCCTGAACGCGGACGCGCCTCCGTCGACGACGACCCAGGCTCCCTCCACGGGGGGGACCCAGGACGCCGCGGCCCGGCAGGCGATGTTGGATCAGATCAAGCGGGGCGGTGGTGGCAGGGCCTGAGGTCCTGCCCCTGGGGGCGGAAGTCCGGAGAAATTCCCACGGAAATTCTGGCGGAAACTATTCAGCCGCCCTGTCGAGAATCACTTTGAGTCTTCCTTCTCCCAAACTTCCGCGTCCCCCGCGAACCTCTGAGGTGTCACCATGGGCCTGTTCAACCTGAAGAACCTGAACCCCGCGAACCTGTTCAAGGACGTCCTCAAGACGGTCGGCTCCGCGGCGGAGAAGGTCGGCGGCATCGCCGGTGGCATCGCGAAGTTCGGTGAGAAGCTCCTGGGCTTCCTGAAGAAGCCGGCCTCGGAGATCATCGAGCCCATCACCAACAAGATCAGCGAGCAGATCAACAAGATCCCCTACGTGGGCAAGTTCCTGGCCCCGGTGGTGGACGGCCTGCTGAAGCAGGGCGTGACGTCGCTGGTCGGCGAGGGCCCCATCGGCGGCATCGGCGCGCTGGCGAAGGCCACCTCGAAGATCGAGGACGTGACCAAGGTCGCCGAGCAGGTTCGCGCTGGCGCCGAGAAGGTGGGCGCGTGGACGGACAACGTCCTCGGCCAGCAGAACGTGCAGAACCTCATCGCGCAGCGCCACGCCGCCTTCATCGAGTAAGGCACCTCGCGCCCCTGGCGCGATGATGTGGCAAGCCAGAGGGCCGGTCCTCCGCCAACGCGGGGCCGGCCCTTCGGCTTTGCGGGGTGGATGCGAGGGCCGGTCCTCCGAGAGAGAGGCGCCGGCTCTTCGGCTTTACGGGCGGGTATGAGGGCTGGCTGCGCGCGTGAGGCGGGCCCCGCCCTTCGGCTTTACCTTCGGATGGGCCGATGTCCGCGAGGGCCAGGATGCCCCTTGGGCCTGACTCGTCGGTTTCACAGGTCCATCAAGGGCCACTGCTCGAAGGCGCGAGCCCCCTCAACGGGGGCTTTGGGTGGCCAAGTGGATACGTGGGGCGAGCTGCCGCTCGGGCTCGGCTCACGCGGCAGGGCAGGCCGGATGATCCTCATTCCTCAAGAATCGGGAGCCCGAAGTCGCACTGTCAGTGATTGAATCCACCCGGCTCGCCAGGCCAGATGATTCGTGGCGAGGCCGGAGGCGCGAGCTGCTCTCACGGCCTCACGGGGGCGATGGGGACGGTCACGCCGCGGATCAACCAGCCCGGATCCACGGGACCCCGCCCGCGTCACGCCTCTTCGCGCATCAGCCGCTTCACGTCGACGAGGAGCCGGTCCGTCGAGTCGCTGTCGGCGCTGTCGTAGTACCCGCGAATCTCCCCCTTCGAGTCCACGAGGACGAAGTGGGAGCCGTGGAAGATGGAGGTCAGGTCGTCCTCGGGGGCGCCGGCCTCGCGGCCCATGCTGACCTTGAAGCCCTGGACGATGACGTCCTGGAGGACGGCGTAGTCCCCGGTGAGGAAGCTCCAGCGGGCGAAGTTGGCGCCGTGCATCTGGCCGTACTCGGCGAGGCGCTCGGGGGTGTCGTACTTCGGGTCGACGGAGAAGGAGACGAGCTGGAGGCCCGTGCCGTGGGCGTCGGTGCTCTTCTGCACGTGCGCCATCTTCCGGGTGAACGCGGGGCAGATGGTGGGGCAGCGGGTGAAGATGAAGTTGGCGATGTAGGGGTGCCCGCGGAGCTGGGCGTTGCCGAAGGGCTGTCCGTCCTGCCGGGTGAACGAGAAGTCCGGCAGGGTGCCGAGTCGAGGCAGGGGCTCGCTGCTTCCGCGCACCAGGGACAAGCCCAGGGCCGCGGTGAGTCCCAGGGCGATGACGGCCAGGCCGGCCCAGAAGGCGGGGCGCTGGGTGAGACGGGCCTGGGAGAGCGCGAGGGGCGATTCGGCGGACATGGGCCTGGGACTAACGAAAGGCCTGGGAGGGCACAAGCGCCGAGGTGTCGCAGGGGCCAACCCGCCTACTCGCGAGGTGTAGCCGGTGACAGGCCACCCCGGTGGGCAGCCGAGCCCAGGAGGACCTCGGCTTGAGGCAGCCACTCCCGCGTGCTAGCCGGGAGGGCGGTGATGACCGGTGAGCGCTCCAACCAGGGTCGACGAGCCGCCTCCCGCCTCCCGGGACTGAGCAGGCACGTCCTCGCCCGGTCCTCGCCCCAGCCGACGTGTCCTGAGGATGGCCGAGGCGATGAGTCTCTTCGCGGCACCTCTGCGCTGCTGTCTCCTCGCCCTGAACCCGAGGCATGCCGAGGCGATGAGTCCCCTCGATATTCCTGTCGCTGGCGGACTTCGCGCTCCTCGATGTCCAGCGTGAAGTCCCCACCGCGCGCCATGCCTCACCGAGGCGTCGTGAGTCCGGTGCACGCCGCGTCCCTCGCACTGTCGCTCCTGCCCGCGGAGGCCTGGGCCTGCGCGACGTGCTCGCTCAGGGAGCCGGAGTCCGCGGTGCGCTCGGTGCTGCTCGTCTTGGGGTTGATGCTCACGCCCTTCGTGGTGCTGGGCGTGGGCCTGTGGGCCGTGCGTCGCGCGAGCCGTGAGGACACCCGGAAGGACCCGACATGAGCACCCCCGTCGAAGGGTCCTCCCCTGTCTCGACGGTGACGGAGCTTCCCTCCGGGCTGAGGACCCTCGCGTTGCCCGAGAACGCGAGCACCCACGGACCTCGCATCGACGCGCTGCTCGGGTGGAGTCACCGCTTCGAGGCGGGCCTCGCGGTGATTGCGCTCGGGTGGATGCTCATCGCCATATGGCGCTTCCGGGGCGCGAAGCGCGCGGCCTCGGACGGAGGCACGAAGCGCTCCATCGCCTTCGTCCTCGGCCTGGCGCTGACCACGTTCCTCGTCGTGGACGGGACATTGCTGGTGGGCTCGGAGGGCTACCTGCGGGACGTGCTGTGGAACCTCCAGGTCCCGGCCGAGGACCCGCGCACGGTGCGCATCGAAATCAACGCCCACCAGTGGTCCTGGGAGGCGCGCTACGCGGGCGAGGACGGCCGCTTCAACACCCCCGATGACGTGGTGACGTGGAACGACCTGCGAGTCCCCGCGGGGGTCCCCGTCTGGGTGCAGCTCGTCTCCACGGACGTGGTGCACGGCTTCTCGCTGCCGCACTTCCGCGTGAAGGTGGACGCGATTCCAGGCCGCGTGAACCAGACTTGGTTCCAGGTCGAGCGCGAGGGCACGTGGGAGGTGGCCTGCTACCAGCACTGCGGCACCAGCCACTATCGGATGCGCGGTGAGCTGCGCGCCCTGTCCTCGGAGGCGTACGCCGCGTGGCTGCGCGAGGCGGGGCGACAAGCGCTCCAGGCGTACGACGCGGACGACGTCGCGGCCCACTGGGGTTGGGACTGGAGGGCGCCATGAGCGTCGACCACAAGCAGGTGGCCCGTCGCTACCTGTGGAGCGGGCTGGGCTTCCTCCTCCTGGGCGGACTGCTCGCGCTGCTCATCCGCTGGCAGTGGGCGTGGCCGGGGCAGCCCGTGCCGGGGCTCGCCTGGGCGCTGCCTGAGTCCCGAGGCGCGCTGACGCCGCCCACGTACACCTCCGTCTTCACCATGCACGGCCTGGTGATGATCTTCTTCGCGGTGACGCCGCTGCTCTTCGGCGCGCTCGGGCACTTCGTGTTGCCCCTGGCCATCGGCGCGCGGGGGCTCGCGTTCCCCCGGCTGTCGACGCTGGGCTTCTGGGTGTACGCGCTGGGCGGAGCCCTCGTGCTCGTCTCGTTCGGGGTGCGGTTGGGGCCCGCGAGCGCGGGATGGACCGCCTACCCTCCACTCTCGACCACCGCCTTCACCCCGGGCCTGGGCCAGACGCTGGTGACGGTGGCGGTGTTGTGCGCGGGTGTCTCGGCCTTCACGTACGGGCTGAACTTCGTCGTCACGGTGGTGCGATGCAGAGCGCCCGGGATGACCTGGGGCCGACTGCCGCTCACCGTGTGGGGCCTGTTCTTCGCGTCGGTGTTGAACGTGCTCTTCGTGCCGGTGCTCGCGGCCGCCACCGTGTTGCTGTTGATGGACCGGTTGCTGGGGACACAGTTCTTCATCGCGGGCGCGGCGGCGGTGGGCGGCGGCGGGGACCCGGTGGTGTACCAGCACCTGTTCTGGCTGTTCGGTCATCCGGAGGTCTACATCCTCATCCTGCCCGCGTGGGGCATGGTGGGGGACCTGGTGTCCTTCTTCAGTCGCAAGCCCGCGCACGGCTATCGCCTGACGGCGGGGGCCATGGGCGTGGTGTCCGCGCTGAGCGGGCTGGTCTACGCGCACCACCTCTTCACCAGCGGGATGTCGCCCTTGCTGGGGCGCACGTTCATGGTGTTGACGCTGCTCATCTCGCTGCCGGCGGAGGTGATGTTCCTCAACTGGCTGATGACGCTGTGGCGAGGGAGCGTGCGGCTGACCTCGCCAATGCTCGCGGCGCTCTCGACGATGGTGGTGTTCGGGCTCGGCGGAATCACCGGGCTCGCGCTCGGGGCGGTGGCCACGGATGTGCCGCTGCACGGGACGCTGTGGGTGGTGGGGCACTTCCATCTGACGATGGGCGCGGCCAGCTTCCTGGGGGTCTTCGCGGGGCTGTACTTCTGGTTCCCCAAGATGTTCGGTCGACAGCTGGACGAGGGGCTCGCGAAGGCGCACGTGGTGTCGAGCGCGGTGCTGTTCCTCGGGGTCTTCGGCGGGCAGCTCGCGGCGGGCTACGCGGGACAGCTGCGCCGGCTCTATGACCCGTACCAGTACACGTACCTGAAGCACCTGCTGCCGCTGAACCAGTGGACCACCGCGTGCGCGTTCCTGCTCGGGGCCGCGCAGGTGCTGTTCGTGGTGAACCTGGTGTGGACGCTCTGGCGCGGGCGCGCGGCGGACGCGAACCCGTGGCAGGTGGGCACGCTCGAGTGGACGTGCGCGGCCAGCCCTCCGAGCGACGAGAACTTCGAGCAACTCCCCGTCGTGCTGCGCGGGCCGCATGCGCTGTCGCAGCCCGAGGTGCTGGAGCAGCTGGGCCGCGACTGGGTGGGACAGGCGGAGGCGCTGCCCGCGGAGTCTCCGGCCATCACCCGTCCGCAGCCCCTCCTGGAGCGCACGTCATGAGCACGCCGGCTCGGAGCACACCGTCCGAAGTGGACGCACGGACACAGTGGCTCGGCACGGTGCTGGGGCTGTCCGCGTGGGCGATGTTCTTCGCGGCGCTCATGTTCGCGGTGGGCTGGTACCGGATGCGCGAGGCGTGGCCCTCGCCGCGAGTGCCCACGTGGGGCCTGGGGCTCACGGGGCTCCTGCTCGTCGCGGGGAGCGTGGCCCTGTACCTGGGCTCACGGCGCGAGGGCCCCCGTCCCCTGTGGGCAACTTGGGGAGTGTGGGCCTTGGGGCTCGGGTTCCTCGTGCTCCAGGCGATGTGGATGCACCGGGCCTGGTGGACCGAGCACCTGCGCATCCCCGAGAGCGGCGTGCCCGCGTCGGCCTTCCATGGCCTCACCGCGCTGCACGCGCTGCACGTGCTCGCGGTGGAAGTCGGTCTTTTCGCCTGCTGCTGGCGTCACCCGCGCGGAGTGGACGTGCGAGCCTCGTGGCGGACCTGGTCCCTGGGCTGGCACTTCGTGACGGTGACGTGGGTGTTCCTCTTCATCGCGGTGTACCTCCCATGACCTCTCGTGTGCTGAGGGCCTTGCTGCTCCTGGTGGCGCTCATGGGGTGTCGCTCGAGGAGCGCGCCCACCTTCGAGCCCCTGAAGCTCGCCGACGGCCGCGTCCTCTCCGCGGAGACGCTGGTGCGTGGGCACTCGGTGTACGCGTACTACTGCGCCTCCTGTCACGGAGCGCAGGGCGACGGACAAGGCCCGGCGGGACGGGGCATGCGGCCCGTGCCTCGCAGCTTCCGTCAGGGGCTCTTCAAGTTCGGTGGGGTCTCCGTCGGAGAGCTGCCCACGGATGAGGCGCTGAAGCGCACGCTGCGACGAGGGCTCCACGGCACGCCGATGTTCGCGTGGGACGTGCCCGACGCGGACCTCGACGCGGTGGTGCAGTACCTCAAGACCTTCAGCCCGCGCTGGAAGGAAGAGGTCCCCGGCAAGCCGCTGGAGGTGTCCGCGGACCCGTGGCGAGGCCGTGAAGCGGAGGCCATCGAGCGGGGCCGCGTCGCCTACCATGTCTCCGGCGCGGGGAACGCGGGCTGCTCCAGTTGTCACGTCGCGTACCTTCCGCGCGCGGAGCTGGCCGCGTTGATGAAGAAGGCCTTCGGGCGCGACGTGGACCTGTCCAAGGTGGACCCCTACACCGCGCAGGTCCGCGAGTCCGACCACCCCGTGGAGGTGGACGCGAACGGTGAGCCCACGCGCACGCAGAAAGTGCTCCCGCCGGACTTCCTCTTCCAGCCCCTGCGCACTATCTGGCCCGTGGGAGAAACCGTCGAAGGCGCGCCGTACACACCCGAGCGTCAGCGCGAGGACCTCTACCGGGTCATCGCGGCGGGCGTGGGCGGTGCGGCGATGCCGACCTGGAAGGGCGCCATTCCCGAGGAGAACCTGTGGGCTCTCGCGTACTACGTGCAGACACTCGTGATGTTGTACGACACCGACGAGGCCGAGGCGCTGAGGGCCCGCCTGCGAAGCTCGACGATGTCCGGGCCATGAGCGGACGGCCAACGCGTCCCCCTCGCGTGGGTGCTTCCGCTCGGCGTCACTCAGGTGAGCGGGGGCTGGGTGGAGCCGCCCTCGTTGCTCCAGACATCATGGTCCAGCAGGTGATGTCTCCAGGTGGAGGGAGGGGGAGCAGGGGGACGGGGTGGCGTCAGCGTCGTGTCGCCGAAATCCAGCAGCCGCAGCAGATTCTCCTGAGGGCTGATGCGATAGGAGAACCAGAGCCCGCCGAGCCGCACGACATGCTGGCCCGCGTTCAGGCCGGCGATGTCGCTCCGGGTGGGGCCGCCGTCGACGGCGGAGTATCTCCGAGGCGCCAGCTCCGCGAGGGCCAGTAGATGCAGCGCGACGGCCATGCGCATCTCGTTGGGCAGCCGCCAGTACGCATGGTGGAGATGGCGGGGGATGTCGACCGAATACGAAGGCATGGCGGACCTCGGGCTGCCCGCCGCGCGACTCGCGAGAAGGACGGCTTGAATGGGTGGGGTGACATCTTGAAGGTGGATATCGAGGCGGACGCGGACATGGAGCCCTTCCCCACTTGCTCGGCGTGGAGGCAGGGGCCTGTGTCCACGCCAGGGGCGCGCCGGGCTTCGTATTCCAGCGGACGGTGGTCCGATGACTCGCCTTGTCGCCCACTCACTCCGAGCAGGCGAGCGTCCTACCCTTGCCGTGGGGACGCGCGGGATGGGGCGTCCGCGCATCAGAACGGCGGGACCACGCGATGAGCAGCATCTCCGACGTCATTCACCGTCACTACGACGAAATCGTGCGGATGTGGACCGAGGATGCGACCCGAGCCGCTTCGGCCCGGGGGTTGGAAGCCCCCGAGCTGAAGAACATCATGCCGACCTACCTGGCCTCGCTCGCCGACGGCGCGGGGGGACCGGACGCCGCCCGTGCCGAGCGGCGCAGGTATGTGGAGAGCCACGTGGCCGCGCGACTGCGGCAGGGGTTTCACGTGGCCGAGGTCGTCGAGGAGTTCGCGCTGCTGGGGCGGTGCATCTCCAGGATGTGGGCCGATGCCCCGCCAGCGGCCCGGCCCGACGTCGCGGATGTCGAGCGGCTCTTCAGCGAGCTGCACGGGGCCTCCGCGGACGTCATCTCGCTGTTCAGCGAGCACATGCGGGACGATGAGCAGACGGAGAAGCGCTATCTGCGGCTCATCCAGAAGGTGGCCAGCGAAGCGCTGGCGGTGGACGCGGCCTCGTTGGGGGAGCGCTTGAGGGAGGTCCTCCAGTTGGTGATGGAGGCGCTGGGAGCCCAGAGTGCGGCCCTGTTCTTGAGGGAGGCCACGCCCTCCAGGCTCAGCACGGTGGTCTCCACGGGCATCGGGGTGGAGGGCCTGTCACGATACGCCACCGAGCTGGGCGTTTTGGACGAGCACCCCGGCTCGGGGTTGGAGGCGGAGGCCACGACGATGGAGGTGAGCGACGACCTCCGTCGCCAGGGGGTCCTCGCGTTGCTCGGGATTCGGCTGGCCACGCGTCACGCCCTGAAGGGGGTCATGTACGTCGGCTTCGACCAGTCGCGGGACTTCACGGCCCGGGAACGAAGGCGGCTCGAGTTCCTGAGTGAGCGGCTCACCGTCCACCTGGACAACGCGAAGCTGTACGCGGACCTGCTGTCGAAGGTCGAGACCCTGCAGGAGGAGCGGGAGCTGAGGGAGCGCTTCGTCTCCGTCCTGGCCCATGACCTGCGGGGGCCGCTGTCGGCGGCGAAGGTGGCGGCGCAGCTGCTCTTGCGCCGGCCGGAGGTGATGGAGGAGCGTCGCGACCTGGCCCGCCGTATCGACCAGAACATCGAACGCACCGACCGCATGGTGAGGGACCTGCTCGACGCCAACCGCATCCGCGCCGGAGAGCGACTCTCACTCCAGTTCGTCCCGTGCGACCTGGTGGTCCTCGCCCGGGAGGTCGTCGAGGAGCTGAGCACGGTCCATGGTGAGCGCTTCCTCCTCATCGCCGAGGGGCCCGTCGAGGGCTTCTGGAGCGAGGACGAGCTGCGCCGCGCGCTCTGGAACCTGACGAGCAACGCGGTGAAGTATGGCGCCATGGATGCGCCCGTCACCCTCACCGTCACCCGGACCGCCTCCGTCGCGCGCGTCTCCGTCCACAACGAGGGCCGGCCCATCTCCCAGGCCGACCAGGAGAGCCTCTTCAAGCCGTTCTCCCGGACGCTCGCCGCGCAGCAGGGCCTCGCGAAGGGCTGGGGCCTGGGGCTGACCCTGGTCTGGGGCTGTGCCCAGGCCCATGGGGGCCGCGTGAGCGTCGAGAGCGAGGAGGGCGCCGGGACGACCTTCACGCTGGAGCTGCCGCTCGACTCCAGGACCGTCGCCGCCGAGGGCACCTGAGCGCCGCCGCGGGCTCCTCCCCATGAGGACGTCCGCGTCGGGAGATCTCTCGTCCGGAACTGGCGATGGCGTGCGGCGCGGGAAGCCGCGCGCTGCTCGGAGCGGACCTTGGTCTGCTCGGTGCAAAGCGGCCGGAGGTCCCCTTCCGGAAGCGAGCGCATGTCCCGAATCGACGCAGCAGGCAGCAACGCCCTGGCCCTCGACCCCGCCGTCCCCGACGAGGTGCCTTCACCGGCACGGCCGCCCGCGGCGACACCCGGTGCCGCCTCTCGCGAGCGCAACGCGGTGCAGACCTTCAAGGAGCCCACCTCGAAGTCCGCGCCCCCTCCGAACCCGGGGAGCACGTCCCGGGACACCGGCCCCACCGTGTCCGCCGGAGAGCTGACGGCGCTGGGCGGCAGGCTCCGGGCCCGAAGCGCGGAGGTCCCCGGTGACGTCTACCCGGACCTCCAATCGCGACTGACGCGGAGCCTCGGCGACTGGACGGTCAGCGACGCGGACGTGCGCACGGTGCACACGCTGTTGGGGCAGCTCCCGCCGGACGGCTACCGCGCCACCCTGGAGCGGATGGAGCGCGATGGCCTCTTGAAGACCTTCCTGGCCGAGCAGTCTCCCGAGGCGCGCGCGTCCTTCATGGAGCAGGCCCACGCCAAGGGCATGCTCCAGCGGCTCGAGGGAGAGCCCGCGTCGGGGCCGCTGGGCTCCCCGGGCAGGCCCGCCTTCTTCCGGAACGACGTGGCCCTGCCGGACTCGCTGCGCCAGGCCGTGAGCGAGCACGCCGTCACCGCGGGCAGGACGTACCTGGCCGACCACGCCGCCTACCTCGGCCGCTACGTCCAGGCCGTCGAGCAGGCACCGGGCCTCCCCGAGCTGCGCAAGCTGGGCCCGCCCCGGGACGCGCGGCTGTCGGACTCGATGCTGGGGCTGTCGCGCGAGGACCCCCGGCGGGAGGCGCTCGCGAAGCAGTGGCGCATGGCGGTGGGCACCGCGGGGTCCACGGGCTGGGTCTACCAGGCCATCAACGCCCGTCAGCGAGAGCTGCTCGGCGAGCGCCCCGGCGGCACCTTCTCCCTGAATGGCAAGGCGGAGCTGCAGCACGACCACCTCCAGCTGGGAGGCGAGGCGCGGCTCGACTCCCGGGGCCGCGTGGACCTGAAGTCCTCGGGCGGTGTCGCGCTCAAGGGCGGACCGGTGGGGCTGGAGGTGACGCGCGACTCGAAGGGCCAGCTCCAGTCGGAGGTGAAGGTGGACCTGGGCCTGTTCTCGGTGAGCCACTCCTCGGACGGCGACCTCAAGCTGTCCGTCGGCGTGGGCAAGCACGCGGGCAGCTACAGCAAGCTGAACCTGAAGGAGGCGGAGTTCGGCGGGGGCGTCTTCGTCGACGTGAAGGGCGAGGGCAACAAGGCCGAGCTGCGGCTGGGCTACGAGATGAAGGGCCTCACGGCGAAGCGCGCGTCGGAGGCCGTGGACCGCCAGCACGTGGGCCTCTTCGACGCGCCTCCCGAGCTGGGCCGGGGAGTGTCCTGGGAGGCGCTCCCCGAGTCGAAGCGTGAACGCTACCTGCGCAACGGCTGGACCCGCGAGGAGTGGACGGGGGCCCGGGGCACCTGAGTGCCTGGACAGCGTGCTGACCGGGGCTCCCCCGTCGCACTGGGGGGCAGGCGGGAGGGGGAGGCACCCGGGATGGCGCATGCGCAGTCTCCTTCCATGGGCCCCCCTTCCACCCAGGGGCGAGCGAGGACACGCGCATGGCGACGGAGCGAGCGCAGCGGTTCGTGGAGGCACTGTCGAGCCTGGAGGAGGGCGGCGACCTGGAGGCGCTCGTCGCGCTCTTCAGCGACGATGCCCATGTGAGCAACCTGGCTTCTTCCCGGGTGTTCAAGGGGAAGGAGGGCGCGCGTCAGTTCTGGCGCGAGTACAAGGCCACGCTGCGCCAGGTGAAGTCGTCCTTCCGGAACATGATTGAGGCGGGGGACCGGGTGGCGCTGGAGTGGGAGTCCCATGGCACCGCGCAGAACGGCGCCGCCGTGTCCTACGAGGGCGTCTCCATCCTGGAATGGGATGGCGAGCACATCCGCCGCTTCTACGCGTACTTCGATCCGCACGCGCTGGGAGAGGAGCTGGCCCACGGCACCGCGCAGCGCTCCCAGGTCCCCTCCACGGCTCCGGCGTGAGCGGGAGCCCCTGGCTCAAGAGGACTCGGGTGTCCTGGGCAGCTCCACGGTGACGGTGGTGCCCAGGCCCGGTGAGCTCTCCAGGTGGATGTGCCCGCCGTGGGCCTCCACCACCTGCCGGGAGAACCACAGCCCCAGGCCGAAGCCGCCGTAGTGCCTCAGCGGCACCGCGCGGCCGAAGCGCTGGAACAGGTGGGCGAGCTGCTCGGCGGGGATGCCGATGCCGCGGTCCCTCACCACCAGCCGCGCCAGGTCTCCGGGGATGCAGGCCACCTCCACCTCCACCGGGCGGCCCAGGCCGTACTTGAGCGCGTTGGACAGCAGGTGCGTCACCATGCCGTCCACGCGCGAGGCGTCCCAGCGTCCGGACACGGCGCCGTCGGCGCGCAGGAAGATGGTGGCACCCGCGCGCTCCTTCTCCTCGGTGAAGCGCGTGAGCACCTCCCGGCACACGTCCACCAGGTCCACGGGCTCGGGCGTCAGGTGCAGGCGGCCCTCGGACAGGTGGGCCACTTCCAGGAGCTCGCGCACCAGCCGGCCCAGCCGGTCCACCTGCTGCACGGCGGACGTGGTGCGCGCCCGCACCTCCCCGTCCGAGGACATGCGCCGCAGCCGGGACAGCTGGAGCTTCAGCGCCGTGAGCGGCGTGTTCAGCTCGTGGCTCGCGATGGCGAGGAACTCGTCGCGCAGCTGGAGCGCCTGCTGCGTCTGGTGGAACAGGTGGGCGTTCTGCACGGCGGCGCTGGCGCGGCGGGCCAGCTCCATGGCCAGCTCCAGGTCCTCCACCGTGTGGTGACGGCCGGACAGGCAGTGGCCCAGCGTGAGGGCGCCGAGCACGCCCTCGGGGGTGTCCAGCGGCACGGACAGCCAGGACGTGGGGGCCAGGGTGCGCAGCAGGGCGAGCGTCTCCGGCCCGCACGCGGTGGCCTCCACCCAGCCCGCGTCGACCTGGGGGGCGAAGACGGGCTGGCCGCTGGCGAGCGCGCAGATGGGCGTGCCGGGGCGCTCCGGGGGGCGCCAGTGGCTGGCGGCGAGCAGGCCGGCGCACTCGGGGGTGGCGGCGTGGAAGGTGCGGCGCACCTCGTGGTCCGGCCCCATCACGTCGATGATGCAGAAGTCGCCCAGGGTGGGGACCAGGCCCAGGGCGACACCGCGCAGGGTGTGGCCCAGGTCCAGCGACGTGGCGAGCATGGCGGTGGCGTGCTGGAGCAGTCCCACGCGCTCCACCTGGCTGCGCTCGGCGGCGAGCAGCCGGGCCCGCTCCAGGGCCATGGTGGCCTGCTGGGCCAGCATGTCGATGAAGGCGCGCTCCTCCTCGTCGAAGTCGTGCGCGCGGCCCCAGATGAACGTGAGGCAGCCCACCGTCCTGTCTCGGGCGATGAGGGGCAGGCACGCGATGGACAGGTCTCCGTGCTCGGGGCGGGCGGGGACGGCCGCGACGGGGAAGCGCTCGGCCAGGGTGGCGAAGTCGGACAGCCACAGGGGCGCGCGGGTGCGCACGGACTCGGCGACGGGGACGTCGGCGCCCAGGGGGACGTGGGTGAAGGCGGCCTCGATGGCCGGGGGACAGCGCACGCTGTGGACCAGCTCCAGGGTGGAGCCCCGGGCGTCCAGCAAGTAGAGGCCGCCGGTCTGGGCCTCCAGGGTGCGCACGGCCTCCACGACGACGGCGCGGGCGACGTCCTCGGAGGTGAGGGCGCCGGAGAGGGCGAGCGTGAGCGACTGCAGACTTCGCATGCGCGCGCTGGCGAGCTCGGCGCTGGCGCGAGCGCGGCGGCTCTCCGCCAGCAGTTCCACTCCGGGACCCGGGCCCTCGTCGGGAGGGGGCAAGCGGAGGCTGACGGACGAATGCTTCTCCATGCGCGGCTGCCCGATGGCGCAGGTGACACCCCGGGCTGCCACCACTGAAACGCATCCGGAGCCGGATTTCCGGCCCCGGGCGGATGATTGTCGGGCGCCCGTCAGTCCCCCGCGCGGGCAGTGAACACACCGGCCGGGGTCTTCCGACCCCGAGCCCGGAGGAAGGTGGCTGTCGGACAGAGTCGGCGCCCGCTCATGCGGCTTCCGCAACGCGGAGTGTGGCGCTACCGTCGCCCCTGGGCCTCGGAGTCATGCTTCCGGGGTCATCACCTGGTTGGGAGGTTTCGTTCGGGTCCCCTCATGCAGGCCGTCTCCGGCCGCCTCTCGCCTTCCACCATCGCGTCCACGAAACCCCTGGCCGGTCCCCGTTGCGGCGACTTTGCAATCGGTTCCGGGTTCTTCGTGAATCACGCCGGCATGATGGAAGCAGGCCCCCGGCACCCCTGCCGCACCTGTCCGCCCCTCCGCCACGAGCCCCTCACGGATACCCACTGATGAACCGCCTCGCCGCCGTCCTCGTCATCCTGTCGCTGCTGTCCACCACCACCGCCCAGGCCCAACAGAAGAAGTCGCCGCCCGCCAAGGACGCGCCCACGAAGCAGGCCCCCGCCGAGGAGCAGGCCCCTCCGGCCGAGGACCCCTCGCTGGACTTCGACCTCCTGGAGCCCGCCGAGGACGTCGCCGCCGCCCAGGTGGACCCGGAGCTGCAGAAGCGCCTGGACCGGCGCCGCACCATGCTCAAGCTGCACCAGGGCCTGGGCTTCGCGCTGGCCGCGGGCCTGGTCACCACCACGGTGATTGGCCAGCTCCAGTTCAACGACTCGTTCCGTGGCGGCGGGGATGACCGCAACCTGCTGGGGCTCCACCGCGGCTTCGCCGTGGGGACCTCCGTGGTCTTCGCCTCGGTGGGCCTGTTGGGCCTGTTGGCCCCGGAGCCCTTCGAGAAGGAGAACGCCGAGTGGGACACCATCTCCTTCCACAAGCTCTTCATGTCCCTGGCCACCGCGGGGATGATCGCGCAGATCATCCTCGGCATCATGGCCACGGACCGCTTCGGCAGGCTGTCGGAGACGGACATGGCCACCGCGCACCAGGTCTCCGGCTACGTCACGCTCGGGGCCGTCACGGCCGGCATCTTCACCCTCTTCTTCTGAATCTTTCCCCCCGAGCGCCGTTGGCCTCGGAGGGACGACCTCTGCATTTCCTGGAGACGGACATGATTGTTCGACGACTCGCGCTGCTCACCACCCTGCTGCTCTCCGTGCCCGCCCTGGCCCAGGGTGGGACCAAGACGTATGCGCTCAAGAAGGACGCCAGCACCCTCACCTACAAGCTGCACCACCCCGCGCACGAGGTGGTTGGCACCGCGAAGCCCAGCGACGGCAAGGCCCTGCTGAAGGCGGACGGCACGCTGCAGGTGGCCGTGCGCGCCAACATCAAGGACTTCGACTCCGGCAACGCCAACCGCGACCAGCACATGTGGGAGGTGACGGAGGTGGCCAAGCACCCCATCGTCGACTTCAAGGGCGTGGCGACGGGCGTGAAGCTGCCCGCGACGTTCCCCTCGAAGGTGCAGGTGACGCTCAAGGGGCAGCTGCTCTTCCACGGTGAGAAGCAGGGCGTGGAGGTGCCGGTGACGGTGCTGTTCAAGTCCGCCACGGAGGTGACGACGGAGGGCTCGTTCACCATCAGCCTGGAGCAGTTCAAGCTGGAGCGCCCGTCGCTGCTCATGGTGAAGGTGGACGACAAGCTGGTGCTGGAGCCCAAGCTGGTCTTCGTGGTGGAGGGGACGTGAGCACGTCGCGACGTGGCTTCCTGAAGGGCATTCTCGGAACGAGCGCGGCGGGCGCGGCGGCGACGGCGCTGCCGGGCTGCGCGCCGGACATCGACCCGGCGCCGGTGACGGACGTGACGGCCAGCGACGCGGGCGTGGTGACGCTGCAGGTCTCCCGCTATCCGGACCTGGAGCGCGTGGGCGGCGCGATTACCCTGCGCGTGGCGGGCGAGGAGACGGACCTGCTGGTGACGCACTCCGGGCAGGACACCTTCTCCGTGCTGTCCAACCTGTGCACCCACGCCGCGTGCCCGCTCGGCTTCGACGGGCGCGAGGTGGTGTGCCCGTGCCACCTGTCCAAGTTCAACCCCATCGACGGCGCGGTGACGCAGCGGCCGGCCACGGTGGGCCTGCGCAAGTTCGCCTCCACGTACAACCCGGGCAACCGCGAGCTGACCATCGAGCTGCGCGCGGGTCAGGGCGGCTTCCCCTCGGCGGTGGACGGCGAGGTGCGGCTGCCCTTCACGCAGTTCCCCACGCTCAAGGACAACGGCAGCTTCGTGGAGGGCGTCCCTGGCGGCTACGGGAAGAAGATCTTCATCTCCCGCGCCACGGATGGCTCGCTGACCGCGGTGGACGCGCTGTGCACGCACCAGGCCTGCGAGGTGTCCGCGCGTCAGGCCGAGCAGGACTACATCTGCTTCTGCCACAACTCGACCTTCACGCTGCAGGGTGACGTCACGAAGGGGCCCGCGACCTTGCCCCTCAAGAAGTTCACCGTGACGGAAACGACGGACGCGGTGGTGGTGACGGGCGTGCGGTGACGTCCGGCGCGCGGTGACTTTGCGCGAGTGACGGCTTCGACTCGAGGGCCTCGCGAATCTCCACCCCGTGGGGATTCACGGGGCCCTTGACGTTTTCCCGCAGCGTGAGAGCCCATGGGGCCTCTTGTACCCCTCGGGGAAATCGAGCATGGATGTCCTGGAAATGGAATCCATCTCAATGAACAGGCTTTGCGCGGGTTGGGCTCGCAGGGCGGGGGTCGGGGTCCTGTTGCTGGGGCTGTGTTTGCTGCCGTTCGGGGCGAGGGCGGAGGTGTCCCCGGACGTGAAGCGCTACCTGCTGTCCATCCATCGGCTGGTGGAGGACCTGGAGCACGAGCGCGCGCTGGAGCAGATTGCCCGGGCGAAGAAGGTGTCGAAGGGGCCCGAGGACGACGTGGCGGTGTCGCTCTACGAGGGCGTGGTGCTGGCGGAGCTGAGCCGCGGGAAGGAAGAGGCGGACGCGGCGTTCCAGGCGGCGCTCTTCCTGGACCCGGAGGCGAAGCTGCCGATGGCGGTGTCGCCGAAGCTGAGGACGCGCTTCGAGGCGGTGCGCCAGAAGGTGCTCGCGGAGCTGGCGGCGCGGGGTGAGCGCCCGATGCCGTTGAGGACGGAGGCGGGGGAGGGCGCGGGTGCGCCGGTGGACGGGAAGTCCGCGGCGGGGACCTCGGACCAGGTGCCCCCTGGGGGGGACGGTGTGCTGTCGGAGCGGGCTGTCTCCCCGCGTGAGCGGGCGTGGATTCCGGCGGCCGTGGGCGGGGCGCTGGCGGCGGGGGGCGGGGTGATGTGGTGGTTGGCGTCGCGGGAGGAGTCGAAGCTGGATGACCCCTCACCGGACATCCGCTCCCGGGACGATGCGCGGAAGGTGGCGTCGCGTGCGCGGTCGCTCCAGACGGTGAGCGTGGGGTTGCTGGTGGGCGGTGTGGTGGGGCTGGGGGTGGGGACGGGGATGTACCTGTTGGGGGCGCCGCGGGCGCCGCTGGCGCTGACGGTGGGGACGGATGGGACGTCCGCCTTCGTGTCCGGGAGGTGGCCGTGAGGACGGGGATGCGGTTCGTGGTGGCGGTGGCGTGTGTGCTGGGCGTGCAGGCCGTCGTCTCGTGCGTCGACGTGGAGGAGCGGACCTCGCGCTTCTGCCGGGAGCACCCGGAGATTTGTGACGCGGAGGGCGACGACGCGGGAGCCCACGACGGAGGAGACGCCGGGGACGCGGGGTTCGACGGAGGCGTCGATGCGGGTGATGCGGGTGATGCGGGCGACGCGGGTGATGCGGGCCCCGACGGAGGCCCTGACGCAGGCGACGCGGGGACTCCTCGATGGGACCCGGAGGGGACGCCGAACACGGCGCGGACGGGGCACACCGCGACGTTGCTGGCGGATGGGCGCGTGCTGGTGGTGGGAGGGTTCTCGAACGCGAGTGGGACGGGAGCGCTCACCTCGGTGGAAATCTACGACTCCAGGAATGGCGGCACGTGGACGAGCCTGCCGCCTCTGCAGGTGGCGCGGGGTGAGCACACCGCCACGTTGATCTCCGGAGGGAAGGTGCTGGTGGTGGGTGGACGCTCGGGGGCCACGCCGACGAAGAGCGTGGAGCTCTATGACCCGGCCTCCGGCACCTCACCCCGACCGGACCTGCCGATATCGGCTCGCGCGAGCCACGGGGCCGTGCTCTTGCCCGACGGGGACGAGGTCCTGGTGATGGGAGGCGGAGCGAACGGGGAGACGGGCCTCAGCAACTCGGCGCGCTACGCGGTGCTCGGAGGGACCTGGTCGACCGGGAGTGGCTCCATGCGCGCGGAGCGCAACGTCCTGTCCGTCACGATGGTGCTCAACCGGGTCTTCGCGGTCGGCGGCTACAACGCGAATCGGACCGAGGGCAGCTACGACGTGTACACGCCAGGGGAGGGGTGGAGCATCGCCAGTGGCCCTTTGGTGGAGGCGCGGCACGCCCATGCCGCGGCGGTGATTGGGCAGGGCGAGCTGGCCGCGCAGTTGCTCGTCACGGGCGGCAAGCGAGGGGATGGCGCGGGCTCCGTCATCGCCTTCTCCTCGACCGAGGTGATTCCAACCGAGGAGGGCAGCGGCAACACCTCGATTCCCTTGGACTCGATGTTCGACGCGCGCTTCGCGCACACGGCGACGACCCTGAAGTCGGGGGACGTGCTGGTCGTGGGGGGCTCGGACGCGGACTACGACTCGCTGTCGACGGTGGAGCTCTTCGACTCGAACCTGCTCGATTGGGTGCTCCGGCCAGCCATACCGACGGCGCGCGCTGGACACACGGCGACCTTGCTCGATGATGGCTCGGTGTTGGTGATTGGCGGGCACGGCTCCAATGGCGTGGCGCTGAAGTCCGCCGAGCGCTACTGGCCCTGACGCACGGGGGATGCGCGCATGGTGACAGGATTCAAACGGCGACTGGCGGAGACCATCGCGTGGTGTCTGCCACGCGCCGAGGCCGCCAGGGCCGGGGTGACGACGCGCTCGGTGGAGCTGATGCCCCCGGTCTGCGGGCATGACGGCGACACGCTGGTGAACCAGTTGTTGAGCACGCCAGCCGTGCCCGCGGAGGCGGTGGGCTTCATCGTCGAGCGACGTCGCCGGGCGCTCGAGCGGCTGAAGCTGCCGCTGCCGCCGCTCGGCGACCTGATGGGCGGACGGGTCTTCGCGACACACTTCGACTCGGACCTGTGTGGCGCGGCGACGGCGCCGTCGAACGGCTACCTGGATGACTACGACATCCCTGGCTGGGACACCTGGTTCGCGCACGACGGCGAGTGGAAGGGCGGCTACGGAGAGGTCCACGGCGGCCTCGTCTACGGCTGGGTTCCGCCCGTCCTCCTCGAGCTCGCGGACCAGGGGTTCTATGTGATTCCCGTGTCCAGCGTGTGGTGGGTCGAGGACGCGGAGCTCCGCCAACTGATGGCGACGTGAGCTCCGCTTCCTCGCCGTGAATCAGCGCAGCCGTGTCCAGAACGAGCGGCGCGCGGAGATGCGCTCCAGGGCGCGTTGCAGCTCCTCGTCCGCGTCGGCGCGCTGGGCGATGTCTCCCAGCGAGATGATGCCGACGAGCCGGTCATCGCGCTCGATGACGGGGAGCCGGCGAATCTGCCTGCGGGCCATGATGTCGATGAGGCCATGCAGGCTCTCGTCGAGCGTCACCGCCTCCACGTCCTCGGTCATCACGTCCGCGGCGCGCAGTTGCTCCGGTGAGGTGCCACCAGCGAAGGCGCGCAGCGCGAGGTCCCGGTCCGTGACCAGCCCCTCGAGCCGACCCTGTTCATCGATGATGGGGACGACGCCGCAGTCCTCGTCCTTCATGATGCGAGCCACTTCGCGCAGCGGGCTGTCACGCCGCGCCGAGCGCACGTTGCGCGTCATCACGTCGCGAGCCGTCAGCGGCTCCCTCTGCCAGCGCTTGGACATGCCGAGCGGCGGTGCGCGGTAGTCCTGGCTCCGGTCCTCGCGGATGTGGTCCGCGACGAACGTGCGCTCCGAGCGCTCGACGCCAGATGCACCTCGCGAAGACGAGGACACGTCCCTGCGCTCCGAACGAGCATCTCCACGCGACGGCAAAGACACCTCGCGTCCCTCGCGCGGGCCTTCCTCCGAGCGCGCCACACCCGAGCGTTCACGAGAGCGCGCGGACATCTCGCGCCGACCCTCGTCGGTGTACTCCGCACTGGAGTGCTGACGAGAAGGTGAGGAGCGGTCGCGACCGCCGCGCCAGTCCTCGTCGCCGCGCTCCGTGCTGGAGTGCTGACGACCGCCGTGCCATCCACTCTCGCCGCGCTCCGAATCGGAGTGCTGACGCGAGGAGGCGTCGCGACCGCCACGCCAGCCCTCATCGGAGCGCTCAGGAGACGGCGCGGAGAGGTCGCGACTGCCACGCCATCCACTCCCAGCGTGCTCCCCCGGGCGGCTCACGTGCGAGCGCGCCTCGAACTCGAGCGTCTCCTCCGAGCGCCCCAGCTCCGTGTCGACATCCCCCGTGTGGAACGCGCGTCCCTCGGTCCGACGCGGAGGCTCATGGAGCGTGCTCGTCTCCAGCGGCAGCGGTGCCTCCTCCCGAGCCCGCCATCCCGAGACGGCACGCGGCGCGTCCCCACGCATCCGCGACTCCTCGCCGCCGTACCCCTCGCGGTCCCAGGACCGATAGTCCGCGGGCTGGGGCGCCAGCTCCTGGTCCTGCGTCCCCATGCGCGCCCGAGGTCCCACGCCGGTGGCGTAGCGGTCATCCCGGTCATCGCGCCCATAGGGCCCGCCCTGGACACCGCCGCTCGCCCACGCCTCGTCGGAGCGGTCCTCCACCGCCGTCCGGGGCTGCGCCATCCGCAGCGAAGCGGCGCGGTGATAGCGCCCCTCGCGCGACGAAGGCGCCTCATCCCGAGCGGGGTTCCAGCCCGACACATCGGACTCACCCCGCTCGCGAGACCCTGGCGGCGCCGCGTCCGCCGGCCGCGCCGTCTCCATCCCGGGCCGAGCGGCGGCCCCCCGCGCCTCATCCTTGCCGTTGTCCATCCCTCGATGCGCCATGCGGCGCACGCTGGTGACGGCCCCGCCCGCCACCAACCCGCCACACCCACGCGGACCCACCCGAGTGTCCGGTTCCCATCGGCCCCGCGCGCCGACTTCCCACGAGCCAACACCCGCGTCGCCCTGCACCGGACAAGACCCCCGACCGAGGGGAGGGCCCGACACGGGCCCCCGCGAAAAGAAACGCGCGTGTCCCCAAGCAAGGCAGACACGCGCGAGCTTCAGCGAACCGAAGGACGACCGCGCTCTAGCAGCAGGGGTCGTTCTTCTCCTCGCAACAGGCCTGCGTGGTGGAGACCTGGGGCGAGGTGCTCTGCGTCTCGGTGGAGGAGGTGGACGTGGCGCTGCCATCGCCTCCGTGGATGCGGGCGAGGTCCTTCACGAACAGCTCCTTCAAAGTCTTCACCTTGTGGCTCTTCATGATGCGTCTCCCGTAGGGGGTGAGGCCGGTCGCCGAATCGACCGGTACACAGGAGCGTAGGCCCCGCCCGGAAACCCGGGAAGCGTCATGTTTCACATGACTCACCGTGTCTCACGCCTCACGCGAGCCCACTGAAATCTTCCACCACGCTCCCGAGCGGGGACGCCGTGCAGCGAATGCTCGTTCAGTGGACGGCCCAGCGCTCCGCGATTTCCTCACACGCGAGCACCACGTCACTGAGTCGGCGGATATGCGCGCGGGGCGCGGTGAAGATGGTGCCCGCGAACACGTCCACCACCTGCACCATCCGGTGGTCCGACGGACCCAGCTGACACAGGTGCTGCTCGGCGAAGCGCTGCAGCATCGTCCCGATGTACTGCCCGGAGCGCTCATCCAGCGGATGGTGCTTGGAGAAGTAGAGCTTCATCAGGCCCACGCGCGGATTGCCGTGTCGGTCCATGCGCTGCAGGACGACCTCCGGCCGCACGCTGATGGTGACACCGGCCATCTCGAGCACGGGAGGCTCGGCGCCCACGGGGCTGATGATGGTGTCCTCCAGGCCCAGCCATGGCACCAGGTCCGCGAAGCGCTCCAGTGCCTCCGAGCACAGGTGCAGCCGCTGCGCCTCGAACTCCGACTGCGGCACGCTGCACGCGAAGCGGCGCTGGTGCTCGCGGAGGATGGCCGGGTCGAGGTCACGACACAGGAAGTCCGTAATCGCGAGCGACGCCTCCGGGTAGCGCAGATACTGCTGCTCGGGCGGGTGCTTCTGGTCGTAGATGATGCGCTTGCGACGAGCCGGGGTGGCGGTGAGGTACTCACCCAGCTTGTTCACGGATACACGAGGCAGCTCACGGACTTCCGCCATGGAGTTTCCTCCCCCTGGATGTGCTGGCGAATGAGCACACAGTACAGGGAGGGGCTGACATTCCAGACGAGGCGTGAGGGATTGCGCGCGGGGTCGGCGGACACTCAATCAAGAAGAGGCCGTGGCCCGAGGGGACCTGGAGGGTTCGGGAAAGCCCCCTCGGGCCGGCCGTGAAGTCAGTCCTTCTCCTCCTCCAGGCTGCCCGGGAAGGCGGTCCAGTAGAGGTCGGGGAGGGGATTGGTGCCCGCGTCGCTGCGGGGACCGTCGCCGTCCGGGATGTCGTCGAGGATGGCCTCCGGCGTGCGCTCGGCCGGGTCGATGGGCTGGGCGCGGCCGCGGCGCTCGGGCGCGTCGTCGTCGGGCGCGGAGGGCGGGACGCGGGGCGGCTCACGCTCCTCCCGGGGCGCGGGCTCGCCTCGGGGGCCGGTGGGGCGTCCGTAGAAGTCCTCGGCGGGCTGGGTGACGGGCTGTCGTCGCGGGTCCTTCGCCATGATGGAATCCTCCGTCTGGATACAGTCATGACGCGGAATGCCTCCGGCAACCCGGCTATCGTCGTGGCGCAGAAGTCCGCACGGCGAGCGGGCGGGCGAGCGCCTGTCCGCTTCGCGTCGACAAGGAGTGGGGTGATGGCATTGGGGCACGAGGAGCCGGCCGCGGCGCTGACGGAGCCGAGGCTCCGGTTGGGGTGTCAGTCGTGTGGCGCGATGCTGGTGTTGGAGCCCTCGCTGCGCACCACGCGGTGCCCGTATTGCGCCGCGCCCTCGGTGGTGGAGCGTCCGCCGACGCCCGGGGTGCCCGAGCCGCGCTTCGCGCTGGGCTTCTCGCTGAACCACGCTGCGGCGCGGGAGAAGGTGTCGCACTGGTTGCGCTCGCGCAGCCGCTTCTGTCGCTCGGGGATTCGCGACGCGCAGCCGGGGGACGTGCACGGCGTCTATGTGCCCGCCTACCTCTACAGCGCGCTGGCGACCTCCCGGTTCCAGGCCTCCATCGGGGAGAACTACCAGGAGCAGGAGCGCTACACGACGACGGAGAACGGGAAGACGGTGACGCGCACGCGCACGGTGACGCGCACCGAGTGGCGCCCGTTGAGCGGCCAGGTCTCCGGCTATGTGGCGGACGTGCTCGTCACCGCGTCCAATGGCTTGCACAACGACGAGCTGGAGGCGCTGGAGCCGTTCGATTTGCGGGGGCTGGCGCGCTACACCCCGGCGCTGGTGTCCGGCTGGGTGGCGGAGGAGCCCACGCTGACGTTCGAGGCGTGTCTGGAGAAGGCGCGCGAGGAGGTGTCGGGGCGGCTGTTGGACAAGCTCGCGGCGCTGATGCCCGGGGACTCGCATCGGGAGTTGAGTCACGACAGCCACCTGGATTGGGAGTCGTTGGACGTGTGCCTGTTGCCCGTCTGGGTGCTGGCGGTGCGCTACGCACAGGACGCGGAGCCCTTGCGCGTGCTGGTGAACGGGCAGACGGGTGAGGTGCACGGGGATGCGCCCCTGTCCGTGTGGAAGGTGGCGGCGGCGGTGGTGGTGGGGCTCTTGGTGGTGCTGGGCCTGTGGCTCTTCCTCCAGGGAGGTGGCCGATGAGCGCGGCCGTCAGCGTGTCGCCGTGCGAGCGGTGCGCGTGCGAGCTGGAGGTGGATGACCTGCGCTGTCCGGTGTGTGGCCTCGCGACGCCGGAGCCGCCGAGGACCGAGGCCGTGGTCGAGCGCGCGCGGGTGGTGCGCTGTGACAGCTGTGGCGCGTCGGTGGAGTACTCGGTGGAGGCGAGGGCGCCACGGTGTGACTACTGCGGCGCGGTGACGCATGTGGAGATGACGGTGGACCCGGTGGAGCAGGCGCAGGGGTGGCTGCCCTTCTCGGTGGAGCCGTCGGTGGCGGGCGAGGCGCTGTCACGCTTCCTGGGGCGCAAGGCGTTCTTCCGGCCGTCGGGGCTGGCCGAGGAGGCGGCGCTGGAGTCGATGCGGCCGATGTGGTGGCCCGCGTGGGTGTTCAAGGCGGGGGTGGAGGTGAGCTGGACGGCGGACTCGGACGCGGGCTCACGGCGCTCGGACTGGGCGCCGCACGCGGGACAGACGCACCTGGACTTCTCCAACATCCTGGTCGCCGCGTCGCGCGGCCTGAAGATGGACGAGTGCGACCGGCTCACGCCGCACTACCGCTTCGACGAGGCAGTGGGCGAGGCGCGCGGGCCGGAGGGGGCCAGCGTGGAGCGCTTCGAGGCGACGCGCTCGGGGGCGAGGCGCAGGGTGTTCCAGGCGGTGGAGCGGCTCGCGAGCGAGCACGTGCAGACGAGTGGAGACATCCCTGGCCGTCGCTACCGGAACGTGCGCGTGGCCGTGGCCCTGTCGAGCCTGCGCACCACGCGGTGGGCCCTGCCGGTGTATGTGCTGGCGTATCGCTATCGCGACAAGCCGTACCGCGTCCTGGTGCATGGCCAGGACGCGGAGGTGGTGTTCGGCGAGTCACCCATCTCCGCGTGGCGCGTGCTCGGCGTGGTGCTGGCGGTGCTCGCGGCGCTGGTGCTGACGATGCTCATCGCGGGGAGGATGTAACGCGAGGGCTCAGGACGCGTCGGGCTCGTCTTCCGATTCGAGCGGCTTGCTCCCGCCCGGAGGCGTGACGTCATCCTCCGGCCACGGCGCATCCACGGCCCCGCTCCGCACGGGCGGAGCCACCGACTCCGATTCGACCCTGGACGTCCACCACGCCTCCTCCTCATCGCGAGGCGCGGGCTCCTCCACCCGTGCGCGCGTCACCCCGCGCTTCCCCGGCACCCCGAACACCCGTGCGGCCTCCTCCGCCAGCGAGCCCTCGGAATCCAGCTCCGCGCGCCCACCCGGCTCCAGCGGCACCGACGCCTCCTCCGCCGTGAGGTCCTCCGGATGCAGCCCGCCCTCCAGCAACTCCGCCTGATTGCGCCGGCTGGTCGCCTCCATCGCCACGCGCGAAATCTCCTCCGCCGTCGCATGACGCCCCTGCCCGGGCGCGTGCACGCTCAGCCACCCCCGCAGCACGCAGCCCATCTCCTCCGCCGTCTGGAACCGCTCCGCCGGCGCCCTGCGCAGCGCGCGCAGCACCACCGCGGCCAGCCCCTCCGGCACGTCCGCGACCAGCCGCGCCACCATCTCCGGCTCCAGGCTCGCCATCCGCGCGGCCACCTCGTCCACCGGCATCCAGGTGGGCCCCTGCGCCTCCAGCGTCAGCCCCTCCGGCAACGGAGGCGGCGGCGTGTCCTCCACCGCGAGCGGGTGACGCCCCGTGAGCAGCTCCAGCAACACCAACCCCAGCGAGAACAAATCCGAGCGCGCATCCACCCCCGGCGCGCGCAGCAGCAGCTCCGGTGACGCATACGCCACGTCGCCCTTCACCAGCGGCCGGCTCGTCTCCTCCCGTCCCACCAGCCGCGACGAGGCCACGGTGAAGTTCGTCAGCTTCACATCCCCGTGCGTCCCCACCCGGATGTTCCGGGGGCTCACGTCCCGATGCACGATGCCCAGCGGCCGGTTCCAGTCATCCACCGCGAGGTGCGCGTGGTGCAGCGCGTCCGCCACCTCCGCCACCACGAACGCCGCCAGCGCGGGGGACACGGGCCTCCGCCGCATCGCCGTCAGGTTCAACAGCGTGTCCAGCGACCGCCCCTCCACGTACTCCATCACCACGTGGGGCGCGCCCCGGTACACCTTCATCTGGTGCACCTGCGCGATGTTGGGGTGCTTGAAGCGGAACGTCAGGCTGACCTCCTCCACCAGCCTGCGCCGCTCCACGAAGGTGGCCGGGCTGCGCAGCCGCTTCACCACCACCAGGCCGCTCTGCCCGTCCCGATAGCGTCGCCGGACCAGCATCAACAGCTCTCCGGTGGAGCGCACCTCCAGCTTGCGCACGAACTCGAACACCGTGCCGCCCACGTTGAACAGCACCCGCGGCCGGCGCGGTCCTCCGGGAGAATCCTCCGTCGTCGTGTCGGGCGTCGTCATGGCCTGCCTCTCAACCTGGGAAGTGATTTGGGCGCTACAGGATGCTTCAGGTAACACGAAGCCGGCCGTGATGGAATATCCGAGGTTGGGCGACAACCATTGGACCTCAGGTGTTGGATGCCTAATCCTTCCCGCGCCAGGGCTTGAGCGCGCCCTTGAGCACGTGCAACCGCCGGCGCAGCCAGGAGCGCCAGGGGGCGACGGGCGGGGCCACCGGCTCGGTGGAGGGCGTGCGGGCGGACCCCGACGCGGAGCTGGCGCCGGGCCAGTCCGGCCAGCGCATCCACTGCCGCACCTCCCGGCCCTCCTCGTCCCCATCGAACAGGGACTCGTCCTCCTCGGTGACGGCCTCGTGCGGCGGCCGGGGCGGGAACAGCGGCTGGTCCCACGTGTCGTCCGCCAGCTCCAGCGCCGCGGAGAGCGCGCCGAACAGCTCCGCGCCGCTCGGGAACCGCCCGCCCGCGTGCTTGTCGAGCAGCCGCAGCACGATTCCATCCAGCACCCGGGGCACGCGCGGGTTGAGCACCGACGGCAGCTGCAACACGGCCGACTCGATGCTGGCCAGCAGCGCGGACGGCGGCAGGTGGGCCGGATAGGGGAAGGTGCCCGTGAGCACCTCGTGCAGCACCAGCCCCAGTGAGTACAGGTCATCGGTGGGCGCGAACCGGTAGCGCGCGCCGGGGATGCGAGGCCCCATCCAGAAGCGCAGCGACTCCGGGCTGCGGTAGCTGGGCGTGCCCGGGGGCAGGCGGTCCTCCGTCAGCGACGGGGCGCACGGATGGTCCCCCGAGCCGAAGTCCACCAGCACCGGCTCCCCGTCCGACGCGCGCACGATGATGTTGCTGCCCTTGAGGTCGCGGTGCACCACCCCCGCGCCGTGGATGGCGTCCAGCGTGAGCGCCAGCGACGCGAACACCTGCGCGGCCCGGCGCGGCGTGGCCTTCTCCGTGGTGGCCCACCTGGCCAGGGTGGGGCCCTCCACGTAGTCCATGATGAGGTACAGGTAGCCGCGGTGCGTGTCCGGCCAGCGCCGGTAGCCGAGCAGCTCCACCACGTTGGGGTGCGCCAGGTGCATCAGCAGCCGGGCCTCCCGCTTCGTGCGCGCGTCCACCCGCGCCTCGTCGTTCTCGGAGGGGCCCTCCAGCGCGAACTTCAGCGCCACCGTGCCCTTCGTCTCGCTCTCCGCCAGGAAGATGGCGCCGTAACCCCCGGTCGCCAGCCTCCGGATGATGCGCAGGGCCCCCAGCTGCTCCATGGGTTGGAGCAGCAGCGGGTGCATCGCCTCCAGGTCGCTCATCGTCCCATCCTCTCCAGCTGTCCCCACCCGCGAGGGCGTCAGAAGACCCACGACCTTCAAGGTCGAATCACTCTCGGGAATCTGAAACCCCGACAGCGAATCCGGCGGTCCCGGGTCAACCCCTGACGTCATTAGCATGGCGGCCTTCTTTTTGGGTAGCCTGTCCCCCTCGTGAGGTAGGGTGCGGCGCGGACGATGTGGTAGGGAGACTGCTCGAGAGGCGCGGGGACCATGAACGAGGAACTGGCCATCACCGTGGGGACGGCGGCGAAGGCGGCGCGGGCTCGGTTGGGATTGACCCAGGCGGACGTCGCGGAGCGCGTGGGAATCGCCATGGAGGTCTACAGCCGCATGGAGCGCGGCCGCGTGCTGCCCAGCGTCACCACGCTGCGCAGGCTGTGTCTGGTGCTGTGCATGGACGCGAACGCGCTGCTGGGCTTGTCGGAGGGCGCGCCCGTGGCGGTCCGAGGGCAGGTGGGCCCGCGCGTGGAGGACCCTCCCGTGCTGCGCCGGCTCCTGCGCTCCCTGCGCGCGCTGGAGCCGGAGGCGCTGCGGGCCGTGGTGCAGGTGGTCCAGGGCGCGCTCGCGCTCCGGCGACGCTGAGGGGACGGGAAACTTGCCTCCCCCGCGCGCCGTGCGACGCTGCCCGAATCATGCGTGAGCCCGTCGACCACAAGCTCGCGGCCATCCTGGGAGGGGCGGCGCGGACCGCTCGCCTGCGATTGGGCCTCACCCAGAGCGACGTGGCCGAGCGCGTCGGCATGGCCATGGAGGTCTACAGCCGGCTGGAGCGCGGGCGGATGTTGCCTCGCACCCAGACGCTCAAGCGGCTGTGTGACGTGCTCCAGGTCTCCTCGGATACGTTGTTGGGGGTCGGCCGGGGTGGTGCTCCGCTGACGCCCGTGACGCGCAAGCCGGAGCGCGAGGACCCGCTGGAGCTGCGCCGCATGACGCGCAAGCTCCGGGAGCTGGAGCCCTCGCAGCTGCGCGCGGTGTCGCGCGTCGTCAACGCCGTCGTGTCGGTGATGCCGCCCCCGGCCCCTCCGGTGAAGCAGGCCCGTCCGGCGCGTCGGCGCAAGGCGACCGGCTAGGCGTCCGGCCTCGGGAGGCTGGGAATGCGCGGGCGCCGGGTGTTGAATCCCGGACGCGGAACCCTGGACAGACGTCCACTCGCAAGGTTCCCCGCACGTGGGTTAGCACACCCTTTCCCCCCAGAGGAGGTCCGCCCCCCATGACGACCCTTCGCAAGGTGATGCTGGTGGACGACGAAGAGGACATCCGCGCCATCGGGAAGCTGAGCCTGAGTCGGGTGGGCGGCTGGAACACGGTGCTCGCCGCGTCCGGCACCGAGGCCCTCTCCAAGGCCGCCGAGGAGCTGCCGGACCTCATCCTGCTGGACGTGATGATGCCGGGCATGGACGGGCCCACGACATTTGGGGAGCTGCGCAAGCAGGTGGCCACGTCGAGCACGCCCATCATCTTCATGACGGCCAAGGTGCAGAAGCAGGAGGTGGAGCGCTACCTGGGGCTCGGCGCGGTGGGTGTCATCAGCAAGCCCTTCGACCCCATGACGCTGCCCAAGGAGATTCGCAAGCTGGTGCCGGGATGACGGGCACGCGCCTGTCGAAGCGCTCCGTGGCCCTCCCCGTGGGGGCGCTGCTCGTGCTGTGCGCCCTGTTCGTGGTGGGCCGCCCCTGGGGCACGGCCCGCATCGACGCGTACCGCACCGGCCTGCAGCAACTTCGCCTGGCGAGCGCGGAGCTGGAGCAGGACGTGCTCCGCGAGCGGCTGGGCCTGCCCGAGCGCCACGGCTCCCACGCCCAGGCCTTCGCCGCGCTGAGGGCCCGCGCCGAGGCGCTGCGCGACGTGCCGCCCTTCCTGTCGAACGAGGAGGCGCGGGTGATGGCGTCGTCGCTGGACGCGTACCTGGGCGCGCTGGAGGACAACCGCGCGCTCCTGGAGCGTTCGCGGGCGGCCCAGGCCCGGGGCGAGCAGCGCGAGGCGGACGCCGCGATGCAGGCCCTGTTGGAGCGCTCGGCCAGCGCGCAGGCGGAGCGCCTGGTGGGCACCTTCATCCAGCTGCACGAGCGGGCGCAGGTGGCCAACGAGCGCACGCGCGTCGTCTTCTTCGCGGCGTCGCTGCTCCTGGGGGCGTACGTGGTGGTGGTGCTGGTGCGGCTGTCGCGCGCGTCCGGAGAGCTGGCCACGCTCAACGCGGCGCTGGAAGAGCGCGTGGAGGAGCGGGGGCGGGAGCTCGTCGCCGCGGGCGAGGAGCAGCGCACCACCCAGGCGCGCAAGGCGGCCATCCTGGAGGCGGCGCCGGACGGCATCCTGCTCATCGACGAGGTGGGGCGGCTGCTCGAGCTCAACCCCACCGCGGAGAAGGTCTTCCGGCTCACGGCGGCCCAGGCGGTGGGGCGCGAGTTCCTGGCGCTCGCGCTGCCGGCCTCGTTGCCCGCGGGCAAGCGCGAGGAGGTCTCCGCCGCGCTGGGCGAGACGTCCGGCGTGGCCACGCGGCTGGAGTCGCCGTGCCTGCGCGCGGACGGGAGCATGTTCCCCGCGGAGCTGACGCTGGTGCGGGTGCCGGGCGAGGGGCCCGCGCGCTTCACCGCCTTCGTGCGCGACATCACCGAGCGCAAGGAGGTGGAGCGGATGAAGAACGAGTTCGTCTCCACGGTGAGCCACGAGCTGCGCACGCCGCTGACGTCCATCCGCGGCTCGCTGGGGTTGCTCGAGGGCGGCATCGTCGGCGAGGTGCCGGAGCCGGCGCTGGAGATGGTGCGCATCGCCCGCTCGAACACGGAGCGGCTCATCCGCCTCATCAACGACATCCTCGACCTGGAGAAGATGGAGGCGGGCATGTTGGAGCTGAAGCTCGCCTCGCTGGATGCGCGCGAGCTGGTGGAGGCGACGTTCAGCGGCCTCAAGGGCGTGGCGGACGCGGCGGGCGTGGTGCTGCGCGCGGACGTGGAGGAGTCGCCGCGCGTGCGCGGAGACAGGGACAGGCTCATCCAGGTGCTCACGAACCTGGTGTCCAACGCGGTGAAGTTCTCCACGGGAGGCGCGGAGGTGGTGGTGCGCGTGCTGCCGGAGGTGCCGGGGCGCGTGCGCTTCAGCGTGGTGGACTCCGGGCCTGGCATCCCCGAGGAGCAGAAGGACCGGCTGTTCGCGCGCTTCCAGCAGCTGGACGGCTCGGACACGCGCTCCAAGGGCGGCACGGGCCTGGGGCTGGCCATCTCGCAGGCCATCGTGAACCAGCACGGCGGCGGCATCGAGGTGCTGAGCGCGCCAGGCAAGGGCTCCACCTTCACCTTCACGCTGGAGGCGGCCAGGCCCCTGTCGGGCTCGCACCCGGCGGTGGTGGCGGCGGCGACGGCGCGGGACACCAGCCGGCACGACGTGCTGGTGGCCACGGCGGACCCCGAGCTGTCCGGATTGCTGCGCGGGTTGCTGTCGCAAGAGGGTTACCGCGTGGTGCGGGCGGTGAGCCTGGCGGAGGCGCAGAAGGTGCTGGAGGCCGAGCCTCCGGACGCGGTGGTGCTGGACACGCGGATACCGGATGGGCAGGCGCTGGACTGGGTGCGCTCGTTGCGGGAGCAGCCGCGCACGCGGGCGCTGCCGGTGGTGGCGCTGTCGGGGCGCTCGTCGGAGGGCGAGGGCGTGGGCACGCCGCTGGTGGTGGACTGGATGTCGCAGCCCTTGGAGGAGTCGGGGCTGCTCAGCGCGCTGCGCCACGCGATGCGGCGGCCGGGGCAGGCGCGCGTGCTGGTGGTGGACGACGACGTGGCCACGCGGCGGGTCATCTGCGCGCGGCTGGAGCGGCTGGGGCGGGTGCAGGTGTTCGAGGCGGCGGATGGGGAGAGCGCGGTGGAGCTGGCGCGGCGCACGCCGCCGGACCTCATCGTGCTGGACGTGGGGTTGCCGGGGCTGGACGGGTTCGAGGTGGTGGACATCCTGCGTCGGGGACGGGGGCGCACGACGCCGCTCATCGTCTTCACGGGGCGGGACCTGTCACGCGCGGACCAGCGGCAGCTGACGCTGGGGATGACGCGGCACCTGAGCAAGGCGCGCTCGTCCGAGGAGGAGCTGGTGGCCTCGGTGCGCGAGCTGCTGCATGAGTTGCTGTCCGGCAAGGACGGCGAGCTGGAGACAAGGGCCGTTTCATGAGCGACGCGAAGACGCTGCTGTTCCTCGAGGACGACAAGGACTTGCAGAGCCTGGTGTGCGCCTTCCTCCGGGAGAAGGGCTTCCGGGTGGAGACGGCGCGCACGGCGGCGGAGGCGCGGACGGTGCTGGCGAAGGTGCCGGTGGACGCGGCCATCGTGGACGGCCTGTTGCCGGGGGTGACGGGGGCGGACTTCATCCGCGAACTGCGCGGCACGCTGCCGGACCTGCCGGTGTTGTTCGCGTCGGCGTTCTGGAAGGACCTGAAGAGCCACGAGCTGCTCACGCGGCAGCTCAAGGTGGCGCGCATCATCCACAAGCCGTACCGGCCGGATGAGCTGTACCTCTGGGTGAATCAGCTCTTCACCAAGGCGTTGCCGCCGGCGCCGGCGGGGCCTCGGGCGTTGGCGGACGTGGACCTGGTGCGCGACGAGCTGGCGGCGAGCCTGGTGGCGCTCAACCAGGAGTACGGCGCGCGGCTGAAGGACAAGGTGGGCGGGCTGGAGGTGCTCTTGTCGGCGGCGCGCGCGGGCGATGGGGGCGCGTTGGATGAGGCGGGCATCGTCGCGCACAAGCTGCATGGCACGGCGGGCAGCTATGGCTTCACGGAGGTGAGCCTGGCGGCGGGGCGGCTGGAGGACGCGCTCCGGGCGGGGAGGGACGGGGGCCGGGTGGACTGGGGCCTGGTGGACGTGGCGTTCCGGGAGCTGGCGGCGACGGCGTCCGTGCAGGTGACGCCGCCGGCGCGCAAGGAGGGGCCCGCGGCGATGTTGCCGACGGAGGGGGTGTTGTTGGTGGTGGACGAGGACGCGGCGGTCCTCGAGGAGGCGGAGCGGCTGGGGCGTGCGCACGTGGTGCGGGTGTTGTCGGCGCGCACGGCGGACGAGGCGGTGGTGTTGGCGCGCAGGCAGTGGGTGGACGGGGTGCTCATCCACATGCACCTGGGTGGGGAGATGGGCGGCATCCAGGCGGCGCACGAGCTGCGCTCGACGGAGGGGCTGGGCTCGTTGCCGTTGGGGTTCACGGGGGTGTCGGGCGGGCTGGAGGACCGGGTGGCGGCGGCGCACGCGGGGGGCTCGTTGTTCCTGCCGAGGCCCTTCACGGCGACGGACTTCGCGGCGGCGGCGGAGCGGATGGTGGCGGCGCGGCGGCCGGAGCGCTCGCGGGTGTTGGTGGTGGACGACGACCCGGAGGCGATTGCGGCGTTGGTGCACGCGCTGGCGAGCGAGCAGATTGAGGTGGTGGGGTTGGGGGATGCGCACCGGTTGATGGAGGCGCTGGCGGAGCATCGGCCGGACCTGTTGTTGTTGGACGTGCAGATGCCGGGGCCGAGCGGGTTCGATTTGTGTCGGATTTTGAGGTCGATGCCGGCGTGGCAGGAGCTGCCGGTGTTGTTGATTACGGCGCACGTGGGGTTGGAGTTCCGGCTGGCGGCGTTCCAGGCGGGGGCGGACGACTACATCTCGAAGCCGGTGTTGAAGGAGGAGCTGCGGGCGCGGGTGCAGGCGCGGCTGGAGCGGGCGCGGCTGTCGCGCGAGCGGGCAGAGCGGGACGCGCTGACGGGGCTGATGTTGCGGCGGCCGTTCATCGAGGGGCTGCGGAGCCGGCTGTCGGAGGCGCAGCGTCAGCAGCGGCCGTTGTCGTTGTGCTTCCTGGACGTGGACCGCTTCAAGCGGGTGAACGACAAGTACGGGCACCTGGCGGGGGACCGGGTGCTGACGCGGCTGGGGCGCCTGTTGGGCGCGCGGTTCCGGCGCGAGGACGTGCGCGGGCGCTGGGGCGGTGAGGAGTTCGTGGTGGGGCTGCTCGGAGAGACGGCGGCGAGCGCGAAGGCGATTCTGTCGCGGACGATGGCGGAGGTGGCGGAGATGACCTTCGACGGCGATGGCGGCGAGTCGTTCCGCGTGACGATCAGCGCGGGAATCGCGGAGTCACCTGGGGATGGGACGACGATGGAGGCGCTGCTGCGCGTCGCGGATGCACGGCTGAACCGCGCGAAGACGAACGGGCGCAACCGCATCGAGATGTGAGCCCCGTCACTCCCCCGGAGGCTCCGTCAGCACGAGCAGTCCGCGTGACGTATCCACGATGTAGACATGGCCATCCCCGGGCACCTGGAGCCCGGTGGCGCCCTCCTCCATCGAGTCCCCGCGTCCCGGGTCCGTCTCGCGGAAGCTGTTGAAGTACGCCACCTCGCGCGGCTTCGTGGGGTTGCTCACGTCCAGCACGCGCAGCCCCTCCTGGTGGTACGTCACGTACAGCCGCGAGCCCCTCAGCTCCATCGCTCGCGGGGACACCACGGCGCGCAGGCCGTACTCCCCAATCTTCACGATGTGCCGCGGCTCGCTGACATCCAGCGCGCGCAGCCGCGCACCCATGCCCATGCTGCTCTCGAAGGCCACGATGCGCCCGCCGAACGTGCCCACCGCGCTCGCGCGGCTGTTCGCGTACGGATACGTGTACTGCCCCAGCACCCGGACCCCCGAGGACGCTCTCGCGTCGACGACCTGCAGCCCCGCGCCTCGGTGATTCACATACAGCCGGCCCTCGTAGCTCACCGGGCCCCGGGAGGACGGCTGGTCCGGCATGCGCATCCCGGAGACGATGCGCTCCAGCAATCGCGGCTCCGCGGGCTCGCTGATGTCGAACATCAAGGTGCCCACGGTCGCGTCCGTGGACACGGCATACAGCCGGTCCCTGTCCACGCTCACCATCGACACCCCCGGCGAGGTCCTCGCGGACACGCGGCGCACCAGCACCGGCGCCGAGGGCACGGAGACGTCGAGCACCACCACCCCCGAGCTGGCGCTCGCGACGTAGAGCATCCCGCCCTTGAACGTCGCGCCCCGCCAGTCCGTGTCCCCCGGCGTGCTCAGCTCCGCCACGCGCATCGGCACCGCCGGGTCGCTCACGTCGAACACCGTGAGCCCTCCCGGCCGCCCCCGCCGGTCCTGCGAGATGACATACGCATGGCCGTCGATGAGCTGCACGTCCACGGCCGGGCCCAGGCCCACCGCGCGCTCGGACACCAGCCGCATGCCGCCGGAGATTTCATGCTCGCCCTGGAAGCGCGTGACGCGCTCGGCGCGGAACGTCCCCGACTCCACCAGCACCCCGTCCCGGCACCGCGTGAAGCACCCCGTGACGACGCGAGGGCTCACCGCGTTGCAGCCCGCGAAGGTGAACAGACCTCCATCCGGGGTCTCGCTGGCGATGAACAGCGTCCGCGTGTCCCAGACGCCGGCCACGGCGTTGGCGCCCTGCACCTGCTCGGGCGTGCCCGCCGCGTTCAGCTTGAATCCCCCGCCTGACGGCACGAAGCGCGCGGGAGCCCCGTTCCGCGCATCGATGCGCAGGAGGCTGCGATACACCCCCATCCGCTCCAACTGCTCCAGCGTGTGGCGTCGACAGCTGGACAGGTCGAAGGACTCCAGGCTGCCGCACGAGGCCCCGCTCTCGACGACGCCGCAGACGGACAGCGGCCCGTAATCACTCCAGTCGCCGAGCTCCTCCAGCGGCGTGTAGCGCCCATCCCAGGGGGGCTCATCCGACGACGCGCAGCCCGTCGCCCAACAGGCGAGCAGTGCCATCGACGCAAGCAGCGCGGGCCGCATCGCGTACCTCCCGGGTGGGAGCCACGCGCCGGCCAGCGAGCTCCCACTCCAAGATTGTAGGAATGAGGTCGCCCGCTCGGGAAGCGCACGCCGCCGCGGAGTGGTGAACGCCATACGTCTTGGGGGGGGGCCCTGGCCCGCACGCCCGGTCAGGGAGGGAAGCGGACCCGACGATGCGCCGATTCGCCCTGAATCGGCGCTCTCCCGCGGGGCAGGGCTCCCGTTTAGTTCTTCACCATGAACGACACACAGGTGAAGGACGTGGTGATTGTGGGAGGAGGCCCGGCGGGCCTGAGTGCCGCGCTGATTCTGGGCCGGGGCCGCAAGCGGGTGCTGCTGTGCGACGCGGGCGCACCGCGCAACGAGCGGGCGGAGCACATGCACGGCTTCGTCACCCGGGACGGCATCCCCCCCGCGGAGTTCCGCGCCATCGGCCGCGAGCAGCTGGGCCCCTACGACGTCGACGTGCGCGACGTGCGCGTCGAGCGCATCGAGCCCAAGGGGACTCGCTTCCAGGTCACGCTCGGCGACGGCCAGGTCATCGAGGCCCGCAAGGTGCTGCTGACGACGGGCCTGGTGGACCAGGTGCCGGACCAGCCCGGCTTCCGCGAGCTGTGGGCGCACAGCGTCTTCCAGTGTCCGTACTGCCACGGCTGGGAGATTCGGGACCGGGGCTGGGGCGTGCTCGTCCACCAGGAGAACACCCATCACCCGTACGTCGACTTCGTCCTCTTCCTGAAGGGCTGGACCTCCAACCTCACGCTCTACACCCAGGGCAAGCTGACGCTGACCGCCGAGCAGCGCGAGTCCCTGCGTCGCGCCGAGGTGCGCGTCGTCGAGGGCAAGGTGCGCGGCCTCATTCCCACCCAGGACGGCCAGCACCTGGAGGCGGTGGAGCTGGAGGACGGCACCCGCGTGCCGCAGGAGTACCTCTTCGCGCACCCACCCCAGAAGCAGACGGCGCTGGTCCAGGGACTGGGGCTCACGCTCGACGAGCTGGGCTTCGTCAAGGTGAGCCCGACGCTGGAGACCTCCGTGCCCGGCATCTACGCGGCGGGAGACCTCACCACGCGCCTGCAGGGAGCGCTGGTGGCCGCGTCGGCGGGCGCGATGGCGGCCTACACGCTGAACCACCTGTTGAACATCGACGCCCTGGGCCTGCCCCACACGGCGTGACGCCGGCTTGAGCCCGGCCCCGCCAACCGCTACGAGAACGACCCCATGGCGTCCACCGAGCAGTCCTGTGTGCATCCCCCCTCCACGCTGCGCCAGGACTTCGAGGAGAAGCGGCGGCTCACGTGGATAGGCACGCTGGGGCCCGTGGCGCCCCTGCGCGTCTCTCCCCGCTCCGCGGTCCACCCGTACGCCGCCATCGTCCTGGTGCTGAAGGGCGAGTCACGCGTCCGGCACGCGGGAGACCTGGTGCTGCGCGCGGGCGACGTGCACCTGATTCCACCAGGAGATGCACACGGCCGCGAGCACTCGGACGCGCAGGGCCTGGGGCTGGGCTTCTATCCCGAGGCCCTCTCCCCGAACGCCGAGGAGCGCGAGGCGCGATTGGGGCCGCTGCTGCGCGTGCGCGCGGGCTGTCACCCCGTCTTGCGTCCCACCAGCGTGCAGCGCCGCCGCCTGCTGCGCTGGATGCGCCTGATGGAAGAGGAGCAGACCCGCAACGAGCGCGGCAACGAGGAGGCGAGCCTGTCCCTCCTGCGCCTGGTGCTCATCGAGCTGGAGCGGATGGCCTCGCCCGAGGCCCTCACCGAGCCCGCCTCCGTGGGCCTCAGCCGCCGGGCGCTCACGTACATCGAGACCCACTGCCTGGAGCCCCTGTCCCTCGCGAAGGTGGCCAGAGAGCTGGGGCGCTCGGCCCCGCACGTCGCGGGCGTGGTGCGCCAGGAGACGGGGCGCACCGTGGGCGAGTGGATTCTCGAGTGCCGGATGGCCGAGGCCCGCAGCCGACTGCGCCACACCGACGAGCGCGTGGACATCGTCGCGGACCGGGTGGGTTACGCGGACGTGACGCACTTCATCCGACTCTTCCGCCGCGTGCATGGTGTGACACCCGCCGCATGGAGGCGACGCATGGCGCCAGGGGTGCGCTGAACGCGCGTTCTCTATTTTGTTGGGCGAATGGATTGACAGGAAACTGTCATCTGGGTAGTTCCCGGCCATGCCGACGCCGATGAGGGACTCATCGGGAGCAAGCCTTTTCAGGGCGGTTCCCCGAGGGGCGGTTGCGTGCCCATGCTTCAGCGCAGCAGCGGGACAGCGCGGGGGGCGTCGCTGATGGCCACCCGAGCGAGTCGAGGAGGCAGGGGCGCGGCGCGGCCCGTGTGTCGCAACCCCGAGGAGGAGTCCTCCGCTCCGGAGGGAGGAGGCGCGCCGCCGCTGTTGTGCCCGTTCTGGTTCAACCTGGGCCCGCAGGTGGCGGCCAACGACACGGAGTCCCCTTCCCGCAGGAAGAGTCGCCGCAAGGGTGGACCCTCGGCGTCCTGAGTGACGCGGGCTTCAGTCCGACGTGTCGCGCCCCGAGCGGGACACCGTCTCGTGGGCGAGGACGCGGAAGTGCTGCGCGGCGGGGGACGGCCGCCGTCCGGGGAAGGCCACCACCAGCTCCGCGTGGCCGGGCGCGCCGCTCAGGGGGCGGAACACGACGCCCTTGGGGCACAGGGCCTGCGAGGACGCGGGCGCGATGGTCAGCCCCAGCCCCGCCTCCACCATGCCGACCACGGAGGGCCACGAGCGCGCCTCCTGTCGGATGTTGGGGGAGAAGCCCGCCGCCAGACACATGCTCGTCACCAGGTCATGCAGGCCGGGCGCGGAGTGGCGGGGGAACAGGACGAAGGGCTCGTGCGCCAGCGAGGACAGCGCCACGACGCGCTGCCGCGCGCGAGGGTGACGGGCGGGCAGGGCGAGCACGAAGCGCTCGCGCAAGAGCCGCTCCACGGTGAGGCCCTCGTGGCGGAAGGGCGCGCGCAGGATGGCCAGGTCCAGCTCCCCCGAGGCCAGCGCGGCGCCGACGTTCAGCGTCTCGCTGTCATCCAGCTCCAGCTTCACCTTGGGGAAGCGCGTGCGGAAGCGCAGCACGATGTCGGGCAGCACGCCGAAGGCCGAGGACGCCGCGAAGCCGACGCGCAGCGTGCCCGACTCGCCGCTCGCGGCCTCGCGCACGGCGTGGGTGGCGTCCACGCGTCGGGCGAGCAGCGCGCGCGCCTCCTCCAGCAGCCGAGCCCCGGCGGCGGTGAGGGCCACGTGGCGGCTGGTGCGCGTGAGCAGCTCGACCCCCAGCTCGGACTCCAGCCGGCGGATCTGCTGGCTGAACGGTGGCTGGGCCATGCCGATGCGCGCGGCGGCGCGTCCGAAGTGCAGCTCCTCCGCCACGGCGATGAAGAGCTGGAGCTGACGGAATTCCATATCGAGACGATATCCGTCTGGATGGGTGCTGAAAGAGATATTGGTCGTGAAGGATGCGACTCCCTAGCATCGGTGCATGCGATTCTCCTTCCTCGCCCTGGTGCTCACGACGCTGACGGGTGCGACTGTCCTCGCGGACCCTCCCGGTCCGGTCTTCGCGCCGGTGCCGGATGCGAACACCCAGGCGAAGCTGGACCTGGCGGACCGGTACCTCCGACGCGTGGAGCTCGTGCGGGACAGCCTGGTGCCGCCCCGGTGGCTGCGCGAGGGCGACCGCGTGGTCTTCTGGGCCCGCGAGGGCAGGGACGGCGGGACGTGGGTGCTGGCGCACGCGAGGACGGGCGAACTCGAGCCGCTCGTGTCCGGCGAGGAGCTGCGCCGACAGCTCTCCCTCCTCCTGGGCAAGCCCGTGACGGCGCCGCGCTTCTACGAGGTCGCGATAGCGCCGGATGAACAGGGCATCGTGTTCCGGCTCGACGGGAAGACCTTCGGCCTGGGCCTGTCGGGAGGCAAGGTCACGCAGCTGTCGCCCCAGGACCGGGCCGCGCTGACGCTGTCGCGCGAGCATGTCCTCGCGCCGCGTGGAGGCGCGCTCGCGGTGCGAAAGGAAGGCGGCTTCGCGGTGCTGGGCGCGGACGGGGCCACCGTGGTGGAGCGCAAGGGCGAGGAGCGGCTCGACTGGCGGATTCCCGAGCACGCCTGGTCGCCGGATGGCCGCTACCTCGTGGTGTGGCGCGAGGACACGCGCGCGGTGCACCAGGTCCCCGTCGTGGACTACTCCACCGCGCTGGAGAAGGTGACGACGGTGCCGTACGCGAAGGTGGGGACGCCGCTGCCGCGCTCGGAGCTGCACGTGGTGGACGTGACGACGGGGAGCGTGACGCGCGTCGCTCCCGTCGAGGGTGAGACGTATGACTTCTTCGCGGGCTGGAATCCCGAGGGCTCGGAGGCGCTGTGCCTCCACCTCTCGCGGGACGCGAAGCGACTGGACCTCACCGCGGTGACACCGGGGAGTGCCCAGCGTCGGCACGTGCTGCGCGAGGAGCGTCCGGAGACGTTCGTCGCGGGTCTCGACTTCGCGGTGGGCGGCTTCGAGCAGCAGGTGACGGCGCTGCCCTCGGGGCGCGGCTACCTGTGGATGTCCGAGCGCGACGGCTGGCGTCACGTGTACGCGTATGACCGCGCGGGGAAGCTCGTGCGGCAGGTGACGCGGGGCGCCTTCCCCGTGCACCAGGTCGTGTCCCTGGCGCCCACCGGTGACGCGCTCTACGTGCTGGCGTCCGCGGACAGCGGCGCGCCCTACGAGCAGCTCCTCTACCGGGGCAGCCTGAAGGGCGGCGCGCTGACGCGGCTGTCCTCGGGCTCGGGCATGCACCGGATGACGCCGTCCCCCTCGGGCCAGTACTACGTGGACACCTGGTCCTCGCGCACGCAGCCCCGCGTCCGGGAGCTCGTCTCCGTGAAGGGAGGCAAGCGCGTGCGCCTCACCACCTCGGATGCGAGCGAGCTGGAGGCGCTCGGCGGCACGAAGCCGGAGCCGCTGCTCTTCAAGGCGGCCGACGGCGTCACGCCCCTGCACGGCGTGCTCTACAAGCCGCGCGACTTCGACCCGAAGAAACGCTACCCCGTCATCGCGCACATCTACGCGGGGCCCTTCCTCGCGATGGTGCCATGGAGCTACATCGGCAACTACGAGTCGTTGACGGCCAGCGCCGTCGCGCAGCTCGGCTTCGTGGTGGTGCTGCTGGACCCGCGCGGAGGGCCCGGACGGAGCAAGGCCTTCCAGGACGCGAACTACGGCCGCGTGGGCCAGACGGAGATTCCCGACTACGTCACGGGCCTGAAGCAGGCCGCATCCACGCGTCCGTGGATGGACCTGGAGCGCGTGGGCCTCCACGGGGCTTCGTGGGGTGGCTACTTCACGCTGCGCGGCATGCTGACGGCGCCTGACTTCTTCAAGTCGGGCTACGCCTCGGCCCCGGGCTCGCTGGAGGAGGAGGCCATCATCAACGAGCCCTACCTCGGCCTGCGCGACCAGAATCCCCAGGGCTATGCGGCGGGCGACAACCTCGCGCTCGCGCACCAGCTGAAGGGGCAGTTGAAGCTGATGCACGGCACCAGCGATGTGAATGCCACGCTCTCGGTGACGATGCGGATGGCGGACGCGCTCATCAAGGCAGGCAAGCGCTTCGAGCTGCTCCTCATGCCCGGCGAGCCCCACTCCCCGCAGGGCGCGGCCAGTCGCTACGCACGTGACGACGTGGGCCTGTTCTTCCTGCGCACGCTGGGCGAGCCCCGGTGAACGGGCACCTGGGGTGTGAACCCTCCCTGGGGTAGACTCCCCGAGTGGCCAGAGTCCGTCTTCGGTGTGTGAACTGCGGTGCCCCCTTCCTCAAGTCCGCGGAGCGTGAGTCGACGTGCGGCCATTGCGGCGCGGACCGGCCTCGCCCCTCGAACAACCCCCTGCCCCTCGGGTGGAAGGAGGTCCAGGCGCCCAGGTCGTCGAACGACCTGAAGGTCATCATCACCTGGGGGCTGCTGGGCATTGGCCTCACGGGCTCCCTGCTCGTCGCCACCTTGATGTTGGCGTTGTCGCCTCACGAGGAGCCCCCACCCCGAGTCGTCACCCCCAGGCCGGTGTCGCCACCCCCGCCCCCCATCGTCACCCCTCCGCCCCCGCCGCCTCCCATCGTGGAGCCGCCGCCCGTGCCCGAAATCATCGTGGAGAAGCCCGTCAAGCGGCCGCCTCCGCCGATGCCCAAGACGAACGAGGCCTGGGGCGCCATCCAACTGGCGAAGAAGCTGCGCCAGTACGACTACTGCGGCAAGGAGGCCATCCTCCGGGACGGCACCATTCCTCGCCGCTTCACGCTCCACGCGCGGTTCGATGCGAACGGCGAGGGCATGAGGGGACACGTCCTGCCCAAGACGTCCGTGCGGATGCTCGACGCCTGCATCAGGAACAGGACGCAGTACGTCTACCTGGGCCGGCCTCCCGAGAAGCGCGAGTTCGAGGTGGAGGTGACACTGTCCTTCGCGCACCTGCGTCCCAAGGGCAAACCCGAGACGTACGATGACCAGTGGAGTGCCTTCCAAGAGGACTGAGCCCGCGCACCGCCGAGGCCTTCCGCCAGGAAGTCGATAGTCGTCCAGGGACCTCGTTGGAGGTCCCCGGGTGACGCGTGTCTCCTCCCGGTGCGCGACCGCCCCATGTCGGGGCTTGTCCGTCGCCACCCAGGAGCACGACATGTCCTCACGTGATGTCCGCCGGTACCTCGTCCGCGCGGTGCTGGTCTCCGGAGTGCTCTGGCTTCCCTCCGCCCGCGCAATCACCGCGCAGGGACTGACGGAGCGGCACCACGACGCGCGGCTGTCGCACGACGCGGGCCCGCGCTGGCGAGTCTCCGCGGTCCAGGAAGAGGCGGAGGCCCGCCTGCGTCGCGCGGTGCCGGACCTCCGCGTGGAGGTGGACCCCTCGACGGGGCGGGTGCGCTCGCTGGTGAACCTGGTGGGCGCGCTCTCCGAGCCCGCGTCGGGAGACGCGCTGGCCGTGGGGCTGGCGTTCGTCCAGCGAAACCTCGACGTCCTGGGCCTGGAGCTCACGGACCTGGCGGGCCTGGATGTGGCCGACCGCGTCTACTCCAGGCCCAGCGGCGCCACGCACCTGTACCTGCGACAGAAGTACAAGGGTGTCACCGTCTACAACACTCGGCTGCAGCTCAACGTGGACCGCGAGGGGCGCGTGCTCGCGGTGCACAGCGACCTGCAGCCCTCGGTGGAGTCGACGCTCGTGGGCACCACGCCTCGCCTGGGCGCCGCCGAGGCGGTCCGGAGCGCGGCGAAGCACCTGGGTGTGCCGCTGGCCCGAGCGCCCCGAGCGCTCGAGGCGGAGCCGGGCCCGGCGCGACGCACGCGGGTCGAGGTGACGGGGCTGTCGAGCGAGCCCATCGACGCATCGCTCGCGGTGCTGCCCCTGCGTCGGGGGGAGTCCCGCTGGGTGTGGCACTTCCTGGTGCACACGCTGGATGCGCGGCACGCCTACGAGCTGACGGTGGACGCGGAGACGGGCGAGGTCTGGACGCGCTTCGACCAGGTCGCGAGCGATTCGTACAAGGTCTACCCGATGCCGGTGGAGAGCCCCCACCACACGGCCCCGCTGCCGCCCGCGGATGGACGCGCGACGGAGGCGTCACCCCACGGCTGGCATGACACGGACGGCGTCGCGGGCGCGGAGCACACCACGCCGCGCGGCAACAACGTCCATGCGTACGAGGACCGCGACGCGAACAACCTGCCGCCCACGTCGGGAGAGCCGGACTGTGGCGTGATGCTCGACTGCGTCTTCCCGCTCGACCTCACGGGCGCGCCCTCCACGTACGTCTCGGCGTCCGTCGTGAACCTGTTCTATTGGAACAACCGCCTGCACGACGTGCTGTACCCGTACGGCTTCGACGAGGTGGCCGGCAACTTCCAGGTCAACAACCTGGGGCGGGGCGGCCTGGGTAACGACGACGTGCGCGCCGAGGCGCAGGACGGCGGTGGCACGAACAACGCCAACTTCCTCACGCCGCCGGACGGGGTGCGTCCGCGCATGCAGCTCTACCTGTGGACCCCGCCGAATCCGGACCGGGACGGCTCGCTCGACAGCGGCATCATCGCGCACGAGTACGGCCACGGCGTCTCCAACCGGCTCGTCGGTGGCCCCTCCATCGTGTCGTGCCTCACCAATCGCCAGCAGCCCGGCGAGGGGCTCAGCGACTTCCTGGCGCTCGTGTTCACCGCGCGCCCGGGCGACACCGCGAGCACGCCGCGCGGCGTGGGCACCTATCTCCAGAACCAGGCCACCACGGGCGCGGGGCTGCGCCCGCAGCCGTACACGTTGGACTCCATTCGCAACACCTGGACCTACGAGAGCAGCAACACGCTGCCCGTGCCCCACGGCGTGGGCGCGGTGTTCGCGCAGGCGCTGTGGGAGGTGTACTGGGCGCTCGTCGCGCAGTGGGGCTTCGACGCGAATCTCCAGGACGCCCAGGGCGGCGCGGGCAACCAGCGCATGCTGCTGTACTTCATCGAGGGCCTGAAGCGCGCCCCCTGCAACCCCTCCTTCCTCCAGACGCGCGACGCCATCATCAGCGCGGCGCACACGCTGCACGGAGGCGAGGACGTCTGCCGCATGTGGCGAGCCTTCGCGGGCTTCGGTCTGGGCTCCAACGCCACCGCCTTCAACGCCGTCGCCGTCAACGGCTACGCGGTGCCGCCCTCGTGCGACTTCGTCAGGGGCCGCGACGAAGCTCCCGCGCGCACCCCTCGCTGAGCACCACCCGCCACGTTCTGGACGGTGGCCCTCTCGATTCGAGAGCTTGAAGCACCCCTGTGAGGGTTTCCATCGAGAGGAGCGAGACATGTTGGCACGGAGGCATCGGCTTCGGGGCGTGGTGGGCGCGCTGGTGGTGTCGTTGTTGGGTGCGTGTGGTGACGCGGGGTCCGCGGGGGCGCCCGAGGACGCCGCGCAGGAGCGGCGGACCCTCGACGACGACATCCGCGCGCGGCTGGAGGCGCTGCCGGGGGTGACGATTCTGGGGGATGAGCAGTTCGAGGACTTCCGCTTCTTCACGCTCGACTTCGAGCAGCCGGCGGACCATCGCCGTCCGCACGGGGAGAAGTTCCTCCAGCGCATGACGTTGTTCCACCGGTCGACGACGGCGCCGATGGTCATCGACACGGAGGGCGCGGAGCTCTTCACGGAGCCCATCGCCGCGGAGCCGGTGGACCTGCTCGAGGGCAACCAGGTGACGGTGGAGCACCGCTTCTACGGCACCTCGACGCCGGCCTCGCGAGACTGGCGCCTGTTGGACGTGTGGCAGTCCGCGGCGGACGCGCACCGGGTGGTGGAGGTGTTCAAGACGCTCTACACGGGGCGGTGGCTGTCCACGGGCGTGTTCCGGGGTGGCACGGCGGCGCTACTGCACCGCTACTACTTCCCGAACGACGTGCAGGGGACGCTGGCGTACGCGGAGCGGCACAGCCTGGGCTTGCAGGACGCGCGGGCCGCGCACTTCCTGCGCAACGTGGGGGATGCGACGTGCCGCGCGAAGCTGACGGCGGTGCAGCGCGCGGCGTTGGCTCGTCGCGAGGAGCTCTCGCCGTTGCTGGCGGCGCAGGTGGAGTGGGGCTTCACCTTCGACACGCTGGGCGTGGACAAGTCGCTGGAGTTCAGCGTGGTGCGGTTGTCGTTCAACTTCTGGGAGTACCTGGGGCTGGCGCCGTACGACTGCGACAGCATCCCGGAGCCCACGGTGTCGGCGGAGGAGCTGTTCGGCTTCGTGGACCTGGTGGCGGGCCCGGCGTACATCTTCTCGGACCAGGCGCTGGCGACGTTCGGTGAGCCGGAGAGCTACCAGAGCGCCACGGAGCTGGGCGCGCCGCTGTATCCGGAGGCGGAGCTGCGCGACCTGCTGCGCTACCCGGGTGGACAGGTGCCCACGTTCCTGCCGCCCCTGGGCGTGACGAAGTTCTACAACCCGGTGCCGCTGCTGAAGCTGGAGGTGTGGGCGCGGCTGCACGCAAAGCAGGTACTCATCCTGGATGGCGCGCTCAGCCCGTGGAGCGCCTCCGCGTTCCACGTGAGCCCGTGGAACGACGCGTACCGGGTCGTGGACCCGGAGGGCATCGGCTTCTACGGGACGCTGACGGCGCTGCCCGAGCCCCAGCGCACGTTCTTCTTCGAGCGGCTGTCCGACTGGGCCGGCGCGCCCGTGCAGGTGCCGGAGGTCTCCGAGCAGAAGCAGGGCGCGCGGTACCAGAAGCTGCTGCGTCACGTCCGGAGGCACTGAGTCCGGAGGGGGCTCTTTTCAGGGCTCGTCGAAGATGAGCAGCCCGCGCGAGGAGTCGACCACGTAGACGTGCCCGTCACCGGGCACGCGCACGCCGTAGGCGCCGGTGAAGGGGCTGTCGGTGCGCTCGGGGTCGGTCTCCCGATAGGTGTTGTGGTGCGCCACCTGTCGGGGGCTCGTGGGGTTGCTCACGTCGAACACGCGCAGGCCCTCCTGGTACCAGGCGACGTAGAGCGTCTGGCCGCGGAGGATGAGGTTGTGGATGGAGGTGACGTTGCGCTTGCGCACCTCGCCAATCTTCACGATGTGCGCCGGGTCGGTGACGTCGAGCACGCGCAGGTGGGCGCCGGGACCCTCGCCGCCCTCGAAGGCGATGGTGCGGCCGGAGAAGGTGCCCACCGCGCTGTGGTGCGCGAAGGCCTTGTTGCCGTGGACGAACTGGCCCAGGTGCCGCACGTCCTCGAGGTCCGTGACGTCCATGATGGAGTAACCGCCGTTGGCGTTGCTGATGTACAGGCGCCCCTGGTAGGCGAAGGCGTCGTGGGGCCCGGCGAGGGAGAGGGGCTCGGGCAGGGAGATGAGGGTGAGCAGCACCGGGTCGAGCGGGTTCGTCACGTCGTAGACGAAGGTGCCGCTCTCCGGAGCCATCGCGTAGAGCCGCTGGCCATCGACGAGCAGGGTGTGCACGCCGTAGGTGCCGGAGGGCAGGTTGCGCACGAAGCTGGGGGAGGCGGGGTTGGAGATGTCGTAGACGACGGTGCCCGAGTCGGCGCTGGCGATGTAGAGCGCGTCCCCGTGGGCCCAGGCGGCGTTCCAGAGGTTGTCCTGGGGGAGGCTGATGGAGGTCTTGAAGACGGGGTGGTGCGGGTCGCTGACGTCGTAGACGGACAGGCCGCCGTTGCGGCCCAGGCGTCGCATGGAGACGACGTAGGCGTGGGACCTGGCGACGTACACGTCCACGGGCTCACCGGTGGCGACGTGGGTCTCGGAGAGGAGCGTCAATCCGCCGGAGGACTCGGGTTCACCGGACCACTTCGCGACGCGGTGGGCGGTGAAGGTCCCCTTCTGGATGGCGCCGGCGCCGAAGCAGCGGGCGAAGCAGCCGGTGATGCGGTCCGGCGCGAGCGTGTTGCAGCCCCTCAGCGTGGTGGTGGTGTTCGTCACAGTGCGCGAGACGAGGGAGAACCCGCCATCGCGAGTGTCGCGGGTGAGGAGGGGCTGGCCCATCATCGTGTCCTGGGTGCCGTCCTCGCTGAGTCGGAACGAGGTGAAGGTGCCCGTGGCCAGGGTGCCGCCATCGGTGAGGGTGCGCTCGGTGCGCAGGTCGACCATGTAGATGCCCTGCGGGTCGAGTGCGGCGAGCGCGGTGGGGTCGCACGAGGACACGTCGAAGCGGGAGGGCTCCTGGCAGGGGGAGGTGGAGGCGTCGGCGGTGTCGAAGTCACAGGCGGAGGAGCGGCCCGGGTCCACCCAGTTGCCGCGCTCCTCGAGTGGGGTGGCGGTGCCGTCCCAGGGAGTGCCCGCGTCGGGAGTCCCAGCGTCGTCCTGCGGCGATTCGCTCGCGTCGGGAGGTGCCGCGCGGCGGGACTTGTCGTCGTCGTCACAGCCGGAGCACAGGGCGAGGGTGAGGACGCAGAGGGACGTCAGGATTCGGTGTGAGCGGGGAGGGTGAGTCATCCGTGGACCTCGGCCGGGGAGAGGTCGCGCGAGGCGACCTCCGCGGATACGTCGCGGTGTGAGGGGCGTGGCGCCTGGATGGGAAAGTGGTTGCCGCGTGATGTGGACTCGGCGCCACGTGTGGCTCGTGGTGGTGGGTGGCGCGAGGATGTGCGCGGCCAGTCTGGAGCGCAGCAGGCCCATCACGTGGCGCTCATGCAGGCGGGAGTCGCTGCTTCGAGGTTCCGGTGGAGTGGACAGCAGGCCTGTCGGAGCGACGCGGCGCTCCGGGTTGCGGCGCGAGGCGAGCGCGGTAGGGTGGGCGCTCGATGCCCATCACGCGTCTGCAGATATCGGGTTACCGCTCGGTGCGTCGGCTCTCGATGGAGCTCGGGCCGATGAATGTCATCGTCGGCGCCAACGGGAGCGGCAAGACGAACCTGTACCGCGCGCTGTATCTGCTGTCGGTGGCGGCGGAGGGCAGACTGGCACGAACGCTCGCGGAGGAGGGCGGGACGCCGAGCGTGTTGTGGGCCGGGCCGCGCATGGCGAAGAAGCCCGTGCGCTTGTCGGTGCAGGTGGAGCTGGGCGAACTCGCGTATGAACTGACCTGCGGCATCGTCCCTCCTGTTCCGAAGATGCCGGACCCCTTCCGGCTGGACCCCGAGGTGAAGACGGAACACCTGTGGGCCCTCTCCGGAGGACGCAAGGTGGTGCTGATGGAGCGCAAGGACCGCACGGCCTTCATGCGGGACGCCGAGGGAAAGCGGGTGTCGTTTCCCACGGTTCTCTGGAGCGCGGAGTCGGTTCTGGACCAACTGGGCGAGCCGCACCGCTTCCCTCGGTTGTCGGAGGTTCAGCGCACCTTCGCCTCGTGGCGCTTCTACCATCACTTCCGCACGGACCCGGACGCACCCATGCGCCACCCTCGCGTGGGCGTGAGGACGCCGGTGCTGGCGCATGACGGCGCGGACCTGGCGGCGGCGCTGATGACCATCCTCGACATCGGAGACGACCAGGCGTTGGACCAGGGCATCGACGATGCGTTCCCGGGCGCCAGGCTCGATGTCCGCTCAGAGGAAGGTCGCTTCAGCTTGTTCCTGCACATGCCCGGGCTGAGCCGCCCCATGGCCGCGGCCGAGCTGTCCGACGGCACGCTGCGCTACCTCTGCCTGCTGGCCGCGTTGCTCAGCCCGCGTCCGCCCGCGTTCCTCGCGCTCAACGAACCCGAGACGAGCCTGCATCCGGACCTGCTGGAGCCCCTGGGCCGGCTGCTCGCGAAGGCGTCGAAGACCTCACAGGTCTGGGTGACGACACACGCGGAGCAACTGGCGCGCACCGTGGCGAGCGCCACGCGCTGCGAGCCCGTGTACCTGGTGAAGAAGGACGGCGCCACGCAGGTGGAGGGACGCTCGGAGGAGGATGACGACGAGCCCGACGATGACGCGTGAGCCCGCGCCCTGCGTGGATGCCCGCGTCAATCCGCGTGCCGGATGAGAAGGACGGAGCCTCGCGGGTGGAGGGCGCCCGGACGACGAGTCGGGCGATGACGTATGAGTCCTGGGCTGCTCCCATTCCACGCGCCACGTTCATGGGGACTCCGTCAGTCCGTGCGTGCGCCCGATGCCATGTCTCACCGCGAGTCCCGCGCGGGCATCCCCACGTCCGTGGGTGACACCGTCAATCAGCGCGCCTGATGTCCTGGTCGGCCGCGAGTCCACGTGGGCGATAGAGTCGAGCCGCTTCGGACCCGTTCCCGAGAAGGAGGCCAGTCGCTCGTGTCAGCGCGTGAAGTCATCATCGTGGGCGGCGGCGTGGGTGGGCTGTGCGCGGCCCTCGCGCTCCGTCGAGCGGGGCTCCAGGTGAAGGTGTACGAGCGCGCCGAGGATTACCAAACACTCGGAGCAGGGCTCTCCCTCTGGCCGAACGCGATGTGGGCCTTCTCGTTGTTGGGGCTGGCCGACGAGGTGGCTCACAGGGGAGCCCGCTGGCGACAGACGGTGATGCACCGGTGGGACGGCAAGGTGCTCTCGCGACTCGACGTGAACGCGCTCTGTGAGGAGCTGGGACAGCCGACGGTGACGCTGCTCCGCGCGGACCTCCAGCAGGTGCTGTTGCGAGCACTCGGACCGGAGAACGTCCGGATGGCGGCGGCGTGCACGGGCTTCCAGGTGGAGGGCGACGAGGTCCGCGTCGAGTTCGCGGACGGTCAGCAGGCGCGGGGCGACTGCCTCATCGGCGCGGATGGCCTGCGCTCCGTCATCCGCCAGCAACTGCGCCCGGAGTCGCGAGTGCGCTACAGCGGTCGGACCTCGTGGCGCGGCATCGTGAACGTCCCGACGGAGCTGATTCCCGAGGGCAGTCAGTTCGAGCTCTACGGCCAGGGGACCCGCTTCGGCATCTGTCATCTCGGCCGGGGTCCGGAGGGGACGTGGCGGATGTACTGGTTCCTCATGGCCCGAGCGCCCGAGGGTGGGCGTGACGAGGAGGGTGGTCATCGCGAAGCGGTGCTGCGCCACGTGCGCGGCTGGATGGCGCCCGTCGAGTCGCTGGTCCAGGCCACGCGCGAGTCGGACATCCTCCGCACGGACATCCATGACCTGGAGCCGCTGTCGCGCTGGGGCGAGGGCCCCGTCACGTTGCTGGGAGACGCCGCGCACGCGATGGTGACGGACCTGGCGCAGGGGGCCTGCCAGGCCATCGAGGATGCGCTGGTCCTGGCGAAGCACCTGCGAGAGGGCGGCGACCTGCGCCAGGCCCTGCGAGCCTACGAGGCCAGGCGCCGACCCCGCACGAAGCACGTCGCCGACATGAGTCGGCGAGCTGGGTCACTGCGTTACCTCCGCAACCCAGTGGCACGATGGTCGAGAGACGTGTTGATGCGGGCCCTCCCGCACGCGGTGGCGCTCCAGCAGCTGCGCTCTGTGGTCGCCCACGACTTCCTCGCATAGCCCCCAGTCCGTTCTCCGGTGACACACCCCACCGGCAGGCGCGATGCTGCCGACCTCCAGGTCTCCCGCGTGTCACCCCTCCCTCCGCAGCGCAATTCCCCATGCAGGGTCGCGTCATGACGCCGGGGCTCTATCGCGTACACAAGCCGGTGGGCCCCACGAGCTTCTCGGTGGTGCAGTCGTTCCTCGAGGAGGCCCGGGCTGTCCCCGGCAAGCGCGTGCCCGTGTGTCACGGCGGCACGCTGGACCCGTTCGCGGAAGGGCTGCTGCTCATCCTCGTGGGCCAGACCACGCGCCTGTTCGAGCTGCTGCACGCCGTGCCCAAGACCTACGAAGCGGACGTCATCTGGGGCACGGAGATGGACACGGGGGACCTGCACGGCCGCCCCGTCTTCCAGGGGGACACGTCCTCGCTGACGCCCGAGAAGCTCGACGCCGCGCTCGCCCCGTTGCTCGGCTGGAGAGAGCAGGTCCCTCCCGCCACGAGCGCCAAGAAGGTGGGAGGCGAGCCCGCGTATCGCAAGGCACACCGGGGCGAAGTGGTGGAGCTGCCTCCCTCACGCGTGTACCTCCACTCCGCGAGCTGGCTCTCACACGACCTGCCCCACACCAGCCGCCTCACGCTGACCTGCCGGGGCGGCTACTACGTGCGCTCCCTCGCGCGAGATCTCGGCCAGGCACTCGGCTGCGGCGCGCACCTGTCCACGCTGCGACGGACCCGAATCGGTCCCTGGGCCGACCCCGAGCCTGGAACGCGAGTGCTGGCGACAGGCCGCGAGCTGCTCCCCTGGGCGCGAGTGCGTCCGCTCACGGACCACGAGGTCGGCGAGCTGCGTCGCGAGCGCTCCATCCCGCTCGTCGGCACGAGCCCACCGGACTGGCGTCTCCCCACGGGCTTCCCAGACCCCGAGGCGCCGGTGCGGGGCTTCCACCAGGGGCGGCTCGTGTTCCTGCTGCGTGAGCGGGACGGCGCGCTGTGGAGCGAGTCGGAGCTGCGCGGCGGGCTGTGAGCAAGGCCCGCTGTCCGGGACATGAAACTGCTTTCGAGGGTCGTCCGTATGTGTCCTGTGCGTCCCGGGACACAGGGACGGGTGCGGCTCTTTGACAGACAGGGCGAGGGGCCGGTGACTCCAGTCACCACCCAACGGGCCTCCAACTGGTGACTGTTGTCACCGGTGGTGACAGGTGTCACCACCCCCCACCTCCACCGAGGTGCGCCCTAACCCCCTGAAAATAAAGAAGAAGTGAAGGTAGGCGTCTGTGGCACGGGACGCGCAATAGGGGTGCTCACCACGGCACACGACGGAGACCCCAAATGACCATCGCTACCACGTTCAAGCCCGCGCTGCAGAAGCTCAACCGCACCGAGGCGAAGCTGGAGAAGCTCGAAGGCAAGCTCGAGCGCGTCCTCGAGCGCGAGCACAAGCTCCTCAAGGAGCTGCGCAACGCGATGAAGCAGGGCCAGAACGGGCGCGCGGGTGGGGACAGCTTCGATTCGGGCGCCTCGCGCGGCGGGGTCGCCAACCGCCCGCTGCCGAACGAGTGGAGCCCGCTGGACACGGGGGCGCTGCGCGAGACGAACAAGCTGGACAAGACCAAGGGCCCCATCACCGCGGACCAGCTCACCGAGGCCATCCGTCGAGGCACGGGGGACCACGACGGCAACGCGGCGCGCGGCGAGTACCGCGCGTTCTCGGAGTGGGCGGAGAAGAACCAGGCCCGCCTCACGCCCGAGGCCAAGCAGGTGATGGACCGCTTCTCCAAGTTCGCCGCCGAGCGCCAGGCCAACGGCCACAAGGACGGCGACTGGCGGGACATGATGAAGGACATGAAGGGCATCGGCGACAAGGGCGCCGAGAAGCAGCTGGCGAAGCTGGACTCGCTGCCCAAGCCCATCTCCGGTGAGCAGATGTCGAGCGCCATCGAGCGCGGCGTGAAGGACCGCGACAACAACACCGGCGACGAGCTCAAGGCCTTCCAGGACTGGGCGAAGAAGAACCAGGACAAGCTGTCGCCCGAGGCCAAGGAGGTGCTGGGCAAGTTCGAGAAGCACGCCAAGAAGGCGATGGCCTCCGGTGACAAGGACCTGACGCGCGGCGAGATGGACAAGATGCTCAAGGACTTCAAGAGCGTCGGCGACGTGAGCGCGAAGAAGGCGATGGGGGAGCTGGACAAGGAGAGCGGCCCCATCTCCGGCGAGGACATGCTGGGCGCCATCCAGAAGGGCGTGTCCGACGGTGGCCGCGCCACGCCCAAGGAGCTGGCCGAGGTCCAGAAGTGGGCGGAGAAGAACAAGGACCGCATGACGCCCGAGGCGCAGAAGGTGCTGGAGACGTTCCAGCAGCACGCCATGAAGTCGGGAACCGGTGGCCTGGACAAGGCGGAGCTGGACGCGGCGGTGAAGGAGGCGTCCCAGCACAAGACCTTCCGCGACGACACCATGCGCACCGCGCTCGAGGGCCTGGACGGCAAGAGCGGCAAGATCTCCGGCAAGGACCTGACCGACGCCATCAACCAGGGCGCGGGTGACTTCGACGGGCAGGGCGCGGGCGTGGAGCACGCGGACTTCCAGAAGTGGGCGATGCAGAACTACGACCGCCTCTCGCCCGAGGCGAAGAAGGTCGTGGACCTCTACGGGAAGTACGCCTCGGACGCGCTGGCCAAGGGCGAGACGGGCATCGCGAACACCGAGTTCCAGAAGATGCTCAAGGAGATGGAGCGCGCCAGCACGCCCGCCCTCCCGCCGCGCATCATCGCCGCCTGATTCACGAAGCACGAAGCACCACCCGGTGGGGGCCGGGTGTCGCAAGAGGACTCGCCGCGAGCCTCCCTCCGTGAGGGGACGGAGGGCTCGCGGCGGGCCACCACCTCCGGGACATGGAACCGGAAGGCGGCGCGAGGAGTCGAAGCAGGGATGAAGCGAGGGGCGCGGCCCGCGCGGTGGCAGCGGGAACCAGCGCGCGGCGCGAGGAGTCGAAGCAGGGATGAAGCGCGCGCGACGGTGAGCGGGCGGCGCGCGGCGCAAGCAGATGGCCCGAGGCACCACGAGTCGGCACGCACGATGCAGCGAAGCCAGCGCATCAGCGCAAACGTGGCCCGACGGCCACACGGGGGGGACGGGGGAGGCACTTGAGCCGGGACGCGGGAGCAACCGGAGCCGGGGGGCTCGGTGGGGGGCCCGCGGACTGGCGATGACTTTGAAGTGGGCGGCTCCGACATAGGGGGAGCCAGCCCTCGGGCCCTCCGAATCGTTGGGGGATGGTTCGGGAGCCTTTTCTTGTGGGAGCGCCTCTCTTTAAGGGAGGCAGCGGGAGCTCGGACTGTTGGGGGATGGCCCGAGCCCCATTCTTGATGCGGTACCGAGGGACGGAAGCAAGAAGGGCCCGGACCGTTGGGGGATGGTCCGGGCCCTTCGTTTTTTCAGGGGTGCGCGCGGAGGCTCACGCCTTGTTCTTGGCGAGCGTGTCCTTGGCCACCTTCACCACGTTGTCGACGGTGAAGCCGAACTTCTGCTGGAGCGCCTTGATGGGCGCGGACGCGCCGAAGCTGCGCATGGCGACGATGCCGCCCTGGAAGCCCACCCAGCGCTCCCACCCGAAGGCGGCGCCCTTCTCCACGGCGACGCGAGCGCGCACGTTCGGCGGCAGCACGCTGTCGCGGTACTCCTGCGACTGGCTCTCGAACAGCTCCCACGAAGGCAGGCTCACCACGCGCGAGGCGACGCCCTCGGCGGTGAGCTTGTCGTGCGCGTCCAGGCACAGCTGCACCTCGCTGCCCGTGCCGATGAGCACCACCTCGGGCTTGCCGCCCGCCGCGTCCGCCAGCACGTAGCCGCCCTTGGCCACGCCGGAGGCCGCGCCGTACTTCGTGCGGTCCAGCGTGGGCACCGCCTGGCGCGTGAGCACCAGCACCACGGGGTGGCTCTTCTGCTGGCCGATGACCCGCCACGCCTCCACGACTTCGTTGGCGTCGCCGGGGCGCAGGACGATGAGGCCGGGAATCGCACGCAGGCTGGCCAGCTGCTCCACGGGCTGGTGGGTGGGGCCGTCCTCGCCCAGGCCGATGGAGTCGTGGGTGAAGATGTGGAGCGCGGGCAGCTCCATCAGCGAGGACAGGCGGATGGCGGGGCGCTCGTACTCACTGAAGATGAGGAACGTGGCGCCGTAGCCGCGCACCTTGCTGAGGCACAGGCCGTTGACGATGGAGCCCATCGCGTGTTCGCGCACGCCGAAGTGGATGTTGCGGCCCTTGAACTCGCCGGGCTTCATGGACTCGGACGTGGTGATGTACGTCTTCGTGGAGGGGTTCAGGTCGGCCGAGCCGCCCACGAGCCACGGGTAGTTCTTGGCGACGGCGTTGAGCACCTTGCCGCTGGACTCGCGGGTGGCCATGCCCTTGGCGTCGGCGGGGAAGGTGGGCAGCTCGGAGTCCCAGCCCTTGGGGGCCTCGCGGCGCTGCATGCGCACCAGCTCATCGGCGAGCTCGGGGAACTGCTTCTGGTACTCGACGAGGCGCGCGTCCCACGCCTCGCGCAGCTTCTTGCCGCGGGCGCCCATGCGCTCCTGGAAGCGCTCGCGCACGCCGTCGGGGACCAGGAACTTCGCGTCCTCGGGCCAGCCGTAGTTGCGCTTGGTGCCCTTGATCTCCTCGTCGCCGAGCGGCTCGCCGTGGGCCTTGGAGGAGCCCTGGAGCTTGGGGGCGCCGAAGGCAATCTGGGTGGTGACGACGATGAGGGTGGGCTTGTTGTTGCGCAGCGTCTTGAAGGTGTGGAGCGCCTCGCCCAGGACGGTCAAATCGTTGGCGTCGGGGACATGGATGACGCGCCAGCCGTAGCCCTCGAAACGCTTGCCCACGTCCTCGGTGAAGGCGAGGTCGGTGCTGCCGTCGATGGAGATGTGGTTGGAGTCGTAGAGCCAGCAGAGGTTGCCGAGCTTGAGGTGGCCGGCGATGGACGCGGCCTCGGAGGCGACACCTTCCATGAGGTCGCCGTCGCCGCAGATGGCGTAGACGTCATGGGTGAACATGTCGAAGCCGGGCTTGTTGAAGTGTTCGCCCATCCAGCGGCTGGCGATGGCCATGCCCACGCTGTTGGCGACGCCCTGGCCCAGGGGGCCCGTCGTCGTCTCCACGCCGCTGGTCCACCGGTACTCGGGGTGGCCGGGGGTGGACGAGTCGAGCTGGCGGAACTTCTGGATATCCTCGAGCGAGACGCTGAGGGCGTCCTCGACCTTGTAGTCGCGGGTGACGCGCTTGACGCCGGCCAGGTGGAGCAGGGCGTACAGGAGCATGGACGCGTGGCCGTTGGAGAGGATGAAGCGGTCGCGGTCCGGCCAGATGGGGTGGGACGGGTCGTACCGGAGCTCCTGCTGCCAGAGCTGGTAGGCGACGGGGGCCAGGGACATGGGGGCCCCCGGGTGACCCGAGTGGGCTTGCTGGACCGCATCCATGGCGAGGGTGCGGATGGTGTTGATGCTCAGCAGGTCCTGCGTATCGGTGGTCATAAGGTCCTCGAGCTTCCGGCGAATCGTGGGGCGCACCATGCCGGAACTCGCGCCGGTGCGCCGCACGAAAGGACCGAGCCCGCCCGCCCGCCGTCCGGCAGTCCACGAGCCCCTGGATTTTCTGGCCCTTGCTGGGGGCTCCGAGGACTTCCCGTGAGGGTGGGACCTTCAGAATTGGAGCGCGGTGAGGACGAAGGCGGGGACGGAGTACTGGAGCTTGCTGAGCTCGGGTGTGGGGGGCGTGGTGGTGGTGTCCTCGGCCCGGGTCACCGTCTTCGCGTCGAGCTGGAAGCCCGTGCGCACGGCGAGCTTCTCGGTGAAGCGGAACTCGAGCCAGAGGGCGGCGTTGGCGTTGTCCACCAGGTAGGGATGCACGGCGGTGCGCTTGTTGACGAAGGCGATGGCGCCTTCCACGCCGAGGAGCACATGGGGCGGGAGCTTGCCTTCGATGGGGAGCAACTCACCGGCAGGGTCCGTGAGCGAGCCGGCGAGAGCGCCCAGGGTGTACGTGAGCTTGAAGGACAGTCCGGGGCTCAGCGGTGGGAGTTCATCGGTAGGTGCGCTGCGCTCTTGTTCCAGGCGAAGGCCCAATTTGATGAAGGTGCGCTGGTGGCCCCAGGAGCCAGCAAGATTGACCTGCCAGGCGGCGAGCTGGGATTTGGGAAGCGGATCCTCCTCGGGATTGGGCGCGGGGTTGAAGCCTTCCTTCCAGGGGAAGAAGTCCATGCGCCCATCGATGCCGACCACGAAGCGGGAGCGTGCCCATGCATTCCGACGGAGGGCCTGCGCGAGACTGGTGTCACTGGGAAGGAAGTTGGGCGCCCGGTGCTGCACCAGCTCATCACGCTCATCGGAGACCGCCGCCAGTCGCTCCCGGAATCGGGTCCGCTCCTCCTCGTCCGCCGCTCTGCTCTTGTCGAGGCGCACTTCTTCGTTCCGGGCAGCCCCGATGACGCGATGGGCGGCATCCTCGAACGTCCATGCTGCTTTGCAGGAGTTCTCGGAGGCTTCGGGGGGCGCTACCGGGCGGGCGCCTGGGACTCCGCAGAGATGACGCGCGATTCGCCAGGTCTCGTGTTTGAGGGCGGCTTCCTCGTCGGGAGGAAAATCCAAGGGTGGAGGCGGGAGTGTCGCGACCAGGTGACAAGCGCGACTCAGTGCCCGGCCCAGGTCATCGAGCGTCTTCCGATAGCCCACTTCGTCATAGCTGCAGAATGAAATCCCGGCGGCGCCGGGTGATGACGTATCGGCGTGGCTGAAGACTCCATTGAGGGCGACGCCCAGCCGCGTCCTGCCATCATCCAGCGCGGCGAGCGTCAGTTGTGGGTCGATGGGGCTGTACTGGTCCAGGATGAATCGAAGGGGCGCGATGGTGAATCCTGCCTGTGTATCCTCCACGGAGGTCTGGATGGCTGCCTCCGCTCGGGAGAGGACCTCTCCCGCGGAGGAAGCAGCGTCCACGGGAGAAGTGCTCTCTCGGATGCGTGTGAACTCCACCTGGGCGTCGAGCTTCTTGCAGAGGCAGGCCTGCTCCCGGAGGCTGGCCTGCTTGAGCTGCTCGAGCGCGGGCTGGGCCGCGGCCATTCCGCTCCAGCCAAGCCAGAGCCATACGAGATGGTATGTCCAGCCGCGAGTCACAGCGCACCCGAGCTTTCCCAGCGAATCGCCTGCTCTCCGGGCTCGCTGTTGAGGGGAACGAACTTCTTCCCGGTGTTGCGGCGGGCCGTGGCGACGAGCTTCGAAAGTGAGCGCTCGGGAAACCAGAGCAGCCACCGGATGATGTGGATGTCGGACCTGGGGGCGTCGTAGGTGAAGGTGATTTCTCGCGTGCCGGAGATGTCATCGCCCGCTTCGGCGGGACTGATGATGATGGAGCCATTGTCGATGAGATAGGTGAGCTTGGCGGGCGAGGACTCTTTCCACTCAATCTTGAACGTCAGTTTCTCGGTGGGCATGGTCGTGGCTCCCTGAGGGGCGAGACTGTCTTTTCTCTGAGCGTGGTGAGAGCGAAGGCCGGGTGAGGTGCGCCCCAGCGGCAGGTGCTTCGTCGTCTGAGACACAGAGCAAGCCGTGTGCCTTGCTGTTCTTCCGTCGTGGATTGCTGGCGGCGCCTTGACTGGTCGCTTGCGTCCATTCACGGCCAGGGCCATGGACGATTTCGGCCACAGGGATCTCCCGGTGTGGACATCGGCCTCCAGCTCGAGCCTCACTCGTGAGGACTGGGGCGCGACGTCACGTCAATCCGGTTCTTGAGTTGCCGGAAGACAGCGGCATGCGGGTTGCTTTGCTGCTTCGACGACAAACGTGATGGCTGATGCGTTGGGTCACGCCGCGACGGGATGCCTGGATTCAATGGGCCCAGGCCTCTCGCGGCCTTTGAATCCAGGGCTCGTAGCCTGCTCGACGGAGGCAAACACTGTGTCAACCAAGTATAGATTCGGTAAGGCGGACTTCCTGGAACTCTCCTATCTAGCCAAGGGACTCCGGGCGGCGGAATCTGTCGCCAGGCTCCGGCGGCAGGGACAGCCCGGCTGGATGGCAAATGGCGCGACAGCGTTCCTGGTAGGGCCGGAGCTTCTCCTCACGAATCATCACGTCCTGCAGACAAAAGAAATGGCGCGGCGCTATCAGGCTGACTTCGAGCAGGTCGAGCTTGGGGAACGCTCCACGCGCGTGATGGCAAGCTTTGCTCTCGATCCCGAGCGGTGCTTCATCACAGACCCCGACTTGGATTATGCCCTGGTCGCGGTGGCTCCTCGCTCGAGTGATGGGGTGGAACTCCGTCGCCAGGGCTGGTTGAGGCTCAGGGCGGGATTGAGGCTCAATCCGGGAGACTCGGTTGCCATCATCCAACACCCGCTGGGCGCGTCCAAGCGCGTCACCCTGCGCGAGAACAAGGTCGTCACGTTGAGCAATCCGGCTGCGTCAGGTCTTGAGAACATGGCTACCCGCCTTTGGTACCTCTGTGACACGGCTGGAGGTACTTCGGGAGCCCCGGTCTTCGATGACGCATGGCGGGTTGTTGCGCTTCACAGCGGCGAGTTGTTCCGTGATCCTGACTTTCCTCCAGTGGAGGTGGTGTCCGGAGCAAACGGTGGAGAGCTCCCTCAGCCAGAGAATCCCAACATCCTCGCAAATGAAGGGGTTGTGATTGGCGCGATTCTCGAAGACCTCCAGAGGCGGATGGCGGGGAGTCCCAATGCCCTGGCCTCAGCTCTTCTCGAAGATGATTCCGCGTACAGCGAGGCGTTTGGCGGACACCTGGTCTACTCCGGAGGAAGTCGTCTGGCTGGGTAGCCATGAGGATGTCTTGAATTTTTCGCTCTCGGAGAGGATGGATGAATGAGTGAGAACGTGATGGTGAGGCAGGAGTTGCTTCAGCGCATCTACAGCAGGATTTTTCCTTCGCCGAGAGAGAGGACGGCGGACGGAAAGCCTGCTGGAATCGAGCGGCGTCAGGAGCTTTGTCGAATGCTCGCCCCCACGAACATGGGGAGTATTCCGCCGTCGGTATGGGGAGATGTCAATTCAGTGTTGTCGGCCCATGCTGGCGAGAATCTTGTCCTGAATTTCAGCGCGCAGCTCGTTCCACTCAGGATGGCGCTCGTGGACCCCGCGTATGTCGCCTTGCGAAATACCCAGGGCGACAAACCCAATACGCCGCGATGGTTGGGGGGCGTGTTGGTTCTTGATGTGGGGCCGTATGAGCTTCAGTTGACCTATCATGCCTTGCTCAGTCATACGAATGCGCAGAGTGAGGCGGGTATGTTGGCTCATGAGCTGCTTACGAGGCTGAAGCGGGCCGCCATTTTCGACGAGCCCGACAACATCCGTGCCGTGCTGCAGGAGGCCTATGACTCGGATGTGCTCCTGGACTCCCAGGACAGGCTCCATTCGGGAGTCAAACTGATTTTCGGGGACGACTTCATCGCGCAGCTTCAGAGGTTGATTGCACCAAACCAGCTCGTGAAGCTTGAGCCCTATGGCGATGGTGATCTTGCGTTGTGCGTGATGCCGCTGCACAGGCACTTGAGGCGGCCGAATTGCTACTGAGCTGCCGCCATGGGCGAATGTGACCTCGAATACCGCGAGTCTGTCCTGGCAATCCCGACGGACCTGCGCTCACTGGCCGCGGAGCTCCCTTTCCACCTGGGACTGACACCGCGCTCCGACGGAGGCTGGGAGGACTACGCCGCGCTCAGGCCCTTCCAGTCGCTCCCGGACTTCGCCTCCGAGGACACCACGTGTCCGAACAATCCCTCCGTATCCGAGGCGCAACGGCGTCTGTATCTCCGAGCCCACCGGCGCGGAGGCTTCTTCGGTCTCTTCATGGACCGTCTCGCGGACGGTCAGGTGGCCGAGCGACCTGAATGGCCTAGGCTGGGGGAGTGCCTCTTCGACCAGTGGCGCGAATCCCTCACGGAGGCCACGGGGAGCACGACACTCGCGGACCACATGACTCGGGCCGTCCTGGGTGCATGGGAGACAGGGCTGGACCTCGAGCGCGCCTGCCTCGAGCGACGGACCCTGAGCATCGCCCAGTACGTGGACCTCGTGAGCAGCAAGGTGGCCTGGCTGGGAACGGCCTCCTTCTGCCTCATCCTGGCCCACGGCAGACCGGAGCGGCTCCCCACCTTCCGCCGCGCCTTCGACCTGCTCCTGCTCAGCTCGCAGTGCCTCGACGATGCGGTGGACCACGAAGAGGACGCACGACTCCACGGCGTCAGCTTCCCCACCGCGCTCGGAGTACCACCGGGTGGACTGCTCCGCGCCGCGCCCAGGGTGGCCCGGCTCGGAGCCGAGGTCGCGGGGGCGGGTGGATTTTCACACCTGGGGACCTGGCTCGCAGAGCGTGCTCAGCACCTCGACGACGTGCGTCCCGCCAGCCATTCGTTCCAGAATGAGCTGGCGGCGCTGGTCCTCGGAGAGTCCGTGGCCGCGCTGTATGGGCTCGCCAAGGACACTCGCGCCGAAGCGACAGGCTGATGTCGTGTGGGGGGAGACGAATGATGACCGCGGGCCCCAGTTCCTCACTGCGCCTCGTCGTGGCCCTGTTGGTCATGGTGTCGCTCTGCCTGGGGGCCGCCGTCACTTCCAGCGCATGGCGCACCTGGGGCACCCCCTTCGCCGCGCTCCTGGTGGACCCCTATGGCGCGTTCTCCTCCGTCTACCTGCCTCGGTGGAATGAGCAGCGCCTTCCCCTGCGGCATCCCAATCCCGTCGTCGCCTGTGACGGCGTCCCCATCGACGTAGCCCTAGCCCGACAAGGCCGCTTCCCCGGACAGCAGCTCCACGACTGCATCCAACGAGCACACGACGCCGGACGCACGCACGTCTCGCTGGTCTTCCTCCAGCAAGGCCAGTCCCTCACCCTTCAACAACCTCTCCGCCTCTTCGGCGCGGAGGAGGTGCTCTTCCTCTACGGCGTCTACGCCGTGGTGGGCGCGTTCCTCCTGTGGTCCGGCCTGCTCGTCCTGCTGCTGGCGGGGCGCAGGGACGGCGCCGTGGCCTACGGCGTGCTGTGCATCTCCAGCTTCGTCTTCCTGCTCACCCTGTTCGACTACCACACGCGCGCCGCGTTCATGCCGCTGTTCATCGTCTCGCGGCTGGGCACGGGCGTGGGGCTCATCTGGCTTGGCTATGCCTTCCCCGAGCGTCCTGTCCGTTTCCGCCGCTTCTGGCGCACGGCGCTCGCGGCCCTGAGCGCGGGGGCGCTCGGTGTCGCCGTCTGGTTGCTCGTCGCGCCTCACGCGGGGCTCGAGACCGCGTGGATGCGTGCCCGCGTCAACGACTTCTCCCAGGTCTCGCTGCTCGTCTGCGGCCTCTCCATCCTCGCTCGAATCCGAGGGAGCACGGGCCGCCAGCGCGCGGAGCTCCTCTCGGCGGCCTGGGGCCTGGCGCTGCTGCCGGTGCTCGTCGCGTTCTTCGTCTTCTTTGGCCGGGGACTCTACTTGATGGTCCCCTGCCTCATCGCCACGCTGCCGCTGTCCATCGGGCATGGCCTCATCCGCCAGAACGTGCTCGAGGTGACGGCGGTGCTCACGCGCCGGCTGATGGCGGTGCCCCTGGTGCTCGCGGGCCTGCTCGCGGCCGCCTTCACCTGGCGCGGGATGGCCCAGCTCCTCGCGACCTATGGTGTCCCGGACGTGCTCCCGGGAGTGACCGCCGTGGGCGTCTTCATGGCGTTGGTCCTCGTGGGCAAGCCCTGGGTGGACCGGCTCTTCTTCCCCGCCACCCTCCAGTTCCGCCCCACCGTCGAACAGCTCAGCGACGAGCTGGCCGCGCCCAGGAACCCGGAGGCCATCCGCGACACGGTGGAGCGGGTCGTCCTGCGCTGGCTGTCCACCAGCCGAGCCCAGGTGCTCGACACCTCCGAGCTCGACACCGTGCCCCATCTCCCCGAGGACGCGACGCCCCGCTTGAGCGCCGGCGCCCATCTCTGGACGCAGGAGAGCGCGTGGGAGCGCAAGCTGCTCGTCCCGATGCGCTCGCTCGGCGAGCTGCGAGGCGTCCTGCTCCTGGCGCCCAAGGAACAGCAGGCTCTCTACACGTCAGAGGACTTGGAGCTGCTCCACACCATCGCGAGTCTCGCGGGGGTGGCGCTCCACAACACTCAGGTGCTGCGCGAGCTGGAGCAACTCCGTCAGGCGCAGGTGGACGCGGCGCACGAGGAGAAGCGGCTGGCCCTGGCCCTGCTGAGCGCCGAAATCTCACATGAGATGGCCTACCCCCTGAACTTCTTCCGGCACCTGCTGCGCCAGGGCGGCAAGGGGCAGGTGCTCGACGGCGAGGACATCGACATCGGTCGGGAGGAGATTGAGCGACTCGAGCGCATGCTCACCTCCCTGCGCCGCCTGTCACTCCCGCCGCCGAGGCTCGAGCCCGTGCCCGTGCTCCCTCGGGTCCGCCGTGCGTTGGACCTCATCCGTGACCAGGTGCAGGAAGGGCGGGTAGAGACAGAGGTCGACGTCGCACGGGAACTCACGTTGCTCGCGGAGCCCGATGCCATGGTGCAGCTCTTCGCCAACCTGCTGCGCAACGCGGTGCAGGCTGCGGGGCCCGCGGGGCGCATCGGCGTGAGGGCCTGGGTGGCGGACACGGAGCGGGTCCTCGAGGTCTGGGACTCGGGGCCGGGGGTGCCCGAGACCGCGCGCGACACGCTCTTCGACCCGTGGGTCACCACGAGACAAGGAGGCCTTGGACTGGGCCTCGCCGTCACCCAACGCATCGTCCGTCGCTTCGGCTGGAGCATCACCGTGCATCGCGAGGACGACCGGACCTGCTTCCGGGTCCACACCCCGCTGGATGGCAGCATCCAGGCCGTGGCCACACAGGAGGTCGCATGAGGATCCTCATCGTCGATGACCAGCGCAGCGCGCGTCGGGTGCTGACCTCCGTGTTGTCTCCCATGGTGGGCGTGGAGCTGTGCGAGGCCGCGAGCCTCGCGGAAGCACGGAAGGTCCTCACGGAGGCCCCGGTAGACGTGGCGCTGGTCGACATCCGGCTGGACTCCGACTCGCGCAATCGCGATGGGCTCACACTCATCGGCGACATTCGTCGGGACACGGAGACGGTGCCCATCGTGGTGACAGTCTCCAACGAGATGGCGGAGATTCGAGCCGCGATGCGGCTGGGGGCATACGACTACGTCCTCAAGGACGAGCTCTGCGAGGAGCTCATCCTGCCCATCCTCGAGGGGCTGAGAGACCGTAGGAAGCTGGAGCGCGAGGTCCAGGTCCTCCGGGCTCGCGGGGCGCTGGAAGGACTTCCAGCGGGGATGGTGGGAGCGTCGGCGGCGATGACGCGACTGCTCTCCGTGGTGCGCCGGGTGGCGCTCTCGGACCGGCCCGCGCTCGTCACCGGACGTACGGGGGCGGGTAAGGAACTCGTGGCCCGGGCGCTCCATACCCTGGGACCAAGGCCCGCGGAGCCCTGGCTGGACGTCAACTGCGGCGCCATTCCCGAGTCCCTCATGGAGTCACAGCTCTTCGGTCATGAGCGAGGTGCCTTCACCGGGGCGGACAGGCGACAGGATGGCCTGCTCACCGCGGTGGGAACCGGAACGCTCTTCCTGGACGAAATCGCCGAGCTGCCCCTCAGTCTTCAGGCCAAGCTGCTGCGAGTCCTGGAGACCGGTGTCTTCCGGCGAGTGGGCCCGGCGGCAGAGGAGCTGCGCTTCCAGGGGCGCGTCGTCGCGGCGACCCATGCGGACCTGGAGGAACGGGTGCAGCAACGCGCGTTTCGCGAGGACCTGTACTACCGGCTGGCCGTGCTGGAGGTGCAGGTTCCTTCGCTGGAGGAGCGGCGCGAGGACATTCCCGCGCTCCTGGCCCACTTCGTGGGACGGCAGTCGCGTCAGCTCCGGTTCACACCGGAGGCCATGGACGTGCTGGTGCGAGCAAGCTGGCCCGGCAACGTGCGTCAGCTCCGAACGCTGGTGGACCGGCTCACGGTCTTCGCGGAAGACGACCTGGTGACACCCGAGGCCTTGTCCCAGCTTCCGGGGCGGGAGCGGCGAGACGTGGCTACGGAGGATCCGGTCAAGCAGCTCGCCAGGGCCATCCTCCGATTGCCGGAGCAGGGTGACCGATTGGCGCACGTCGAACAGGCCCTCATCACGGAGGCGATGCTCCTTGCCGAGGGGAACAAGAGCGGAGCGGCGCGGTTGCTCGGTGTGCACCGCAAGGCCATCGAGCGCAGGCTGACGGGGCGTGCCGAGAGCACCTCGGGTGACACCTCCGTCGACGACTGAGAGCCTTTGCCGCAGGCGCTCGTCTGGCGAGGTCTGCCCGGAATCGTCCACGGGAATGGTGGTTTTCGGCCTCCACGAGTGACTCAGGGATGGCGCTCTCCCGTGTCCAGGCCCAGGGTGATGCTGGCATATGGGTTGCTCAGTATGGGCGCACGCGGATGGGCACAAGACTTCTGCCCGAGTCGCGGCCCCCAAGGAGCCCCGCATGGAAGCCCGACGCATCATCGACGTGGAGGTGCTGAGCAAGCACCTGACGGACGAGCACTTCCTCCAACTCGCGAAGCAGGCACCGAAGGAGGCGGCCAGGAGCATCACCGAGGGGCCGCTGACCTCGGACCGATGGATCTACCGGCTCGTGGTCATCTTCCTCGGAATCATCGCGTTGACGTCCCTCGTCGGAGGCGTGGTGCTGACCGGGCTCTGGCCGAACTGGGCCATGCCCCAGATGCTGGTGGCGCTGGGGTCCACGGCGGTGGGCGCGCTCGCCGGTCTGCTCGCGCCCCCACCTCGTGACCGCTGACGCCTCAGCGCCGCGCCATCGCGCCCTTCACCGTGCGTCCCCGTGTCAGGTGGGCCACGGCCTCACCCAGGCCCTCCACGGTGAGGGAGAACATGGGGAAGACGCGCGCGATGGTGGCGATGGAGCCCGTGCGCCACGCGCCCATGGGCTCGGGGTTGAGCCACACATTGCGCTCGAAGTGCTGGGCCAGCTGCATCAACCACGTCAGCCCCTCCAGCCCGTCCGCCTTGTATCGCCCCTCCGCGTCGGTGCGGATGCCCAGCTCATACGGGGCCATGGAGGCATCACCCACCATGATGAGCTTGTGATGTCTTCCCACCTGCGCCACCAGCTCCGGCACCGTCATGCCGCCGGTGAGCTGGGGCGTGGCGTAGAGCTTTCCGTAGACGCAGTTGTGGAAGTAATACGTTCGCAGTTCCTTGAAGTGCGTCGCCTGGCTCGCCACGGAGAACAGCCGGCTCATGGTGGCCGCGTACGGGTCCATGGAGCCGCCCACGTCCATGGCCAGCACCACGCGCGTGTTGGGCCTGCGCGGAGGACGCGTCACCACCTCCAGCTCGCCCGCGTTGCGCGCGGTGGCGGAGATGCTCTCGTCCACGTCCAATTCCTCCGCCACGCCCTCGCGAGCGAACGCGCGCAGCTTGCGCAGCGCCACGGCCAGCTGCCGCGTGTCGAGCACCAGGTCATCGCGGTAGCCCGCGTACTTGCGCGCCCCCGCCTGCATCAGCGCCATGCCCTGCTTGCCGCCGGCCTTGCCGCCCACGCGCATGCCACCGCGAGAGAAGCCATTGTTGCCGAACGGTGACGTCCCCCCGGTGCCGATCCACCGGTTGCCGCCGTCGTGGCGCTCCTTCTGTTCGCGCAAGCGCTCCTCGAACAGGCGGCGGATCTCCTCCGGGTCCAGCGCCTCCAGCAGCGCCTGCTCCTCGGGCGTGAGCTGGGGCCGCTCGCGCGCGTCCTCCAGCCACTGCATCAACTCCTGCGTCAGCTCCAGGCCCGCGGTCTCCACGCCCTGGAAGTGCGCGAGGAACGCCTGGTCGAACGCGTCCAGCTGCGTCTCCGAGTGGACGAGGAGCGCGCGGCCCACGTGGTAGAAGCCGTCGAGGCTGCTGTCGTGCAGCCCCGCCTTCAGCGCGCCGGCCAGGGCGAGCGCCTCCTGCGCGCCCACCTTCACGCCTCGTCGCCGCAGCTCGTAGAAGAATGGCAGGAACATGCCGTCTCCTGGCTCAGGCGCGCGTGCGCCGGCCGCGCCCGAAGGCCTCCGCCACGGAGACCAGGTCCTGCTCCTTCTTCAGGAGCGCCCCGAGGAACGGAAGCTGCTCATCCAGCTTCAGGTCCGTCACGCCCTGCGCCTTGAGCACGGTAATCCAGTCGATGAGCTCGCTGGTGGACGGGCGCTTGCGCAGGCGGGAGAGGGCGCGCAGCTCGTAGAACACCTTGAGGGCCTGCTCCGCGAGCGCGGCGTCGAGCCCCGGGTGGTGCACGTCGACGATGCGGCGCATGAGCTCCGCGTCTGGGAAGTCGATGAAGTGGAACACGCACCGGCGCAGGAACGCGTCGGGCAGCTCCTTCTCGTTGTTGGACGTAATCACCACGATGGGGCGGTGCTTCGCGGCCACCTCGTCGTTCGTCTCGGTGACGCGGAAGCGCATCCGGTCCAGCTCGTGGAGCAAGTCATTGGGGAACTCCAGGTCCGCCTTGTCCACCTCGTCGATGAGCAGCACGACGCGCTCGGGGGCCGCGAAGGCCTCGCCCAAGGGGCCCATGCGGATGTATCGCCGGATGTCCTTCACGTCCCCGTCGCCGAAGCGCGAGTCATACAGGCGCTGCACGGTGTCGTAGATGTACAGGCCGTCCTGGGCGCGCGTGGTGCTCTTGACGTGCCAGGTGAGCAGCTTCAGTCCCAGGGCCTGGGCGATGGCCTCCGCCAGGAGCGTCTTGCCGGTGCCCGGCTCGCCCTTGACCAACAGGGGGCGCTGGAGCGTGAGGGCACAATTGACGGCGGCCTGGAGGCCCTCGTGGGTGAGGTAGGAGTCGGTGCCTCGGAAGCGGACGGGAGGAGGGGCCAAAGTCATGTTGGGCCTCCTTTAACATCCGGAGTGGCCGCGCGGGGGGCCCGGGCCGCTCGCTCCCCCTCCCTCCAGGGCGAGTCAGACCCTTGGGCTAGGCTCGTTCGTATCCCCAGGAGGCCAAGGAATACGGTCCGCCGCGTTCTGGGTGGGTATCCGAGCCTGAGGAGGCACGTGTCGTGGGTCACCCGGTGGTGCTGACGGTGTTGTTGGTGTGGGCGCTCGCGTCGTTGGCGGGGGGCTGCCCCAGGGCGGGGGCCTCGCTGTTCGAGCTCCCGACGTCGGTGCGCAAGGTGGACCCGGCGGCGCCGCGGCCCGAGCCGTTGACCTGCGCCCAGGGCTGAAACTGTTTCAGGGAGACGTTTCACCAGGCCCTGGAGTCGGAGGGTTTCGCTCGGCGCAGGACCTCCTGGAGGGGCCGGAGGCGGAAATCCGCTCGGAGGCGACGCTTGGCGCGTGCCGTGCAGCGGATTTCCCGCCGGGAACCCAGGACGGCGTATATCCTCCCGTCACATGTCCATTGCGAATGAGCTTGGAGAGATGTTCCGGCGCGAGTTGCAGACGCAGCTCGTGCCCTTGCAGCAGGCGGTGAGCCGGTTGGAAGAGGGCCTCGAGGCCCTGGACATGCTGCGCTCGGTGACCTTCCGGTTGGCGCCGCTGACGAGCCGTCTGGGTGCGGTCGCCGGTGTGCGGCCGGTGGCGGCGCGGCAGTCGTCGGTGTTGCCGGCGCCCGCGGCGAAGCGGGGCCGCAAGCCGGGTCGTAAGCCGGCGGCGCAGGTGGAGTTGCCGCTGGTGGCGACGAAGGGCGCGGCGACGCGGGCCCGGGTGGCGGAGGGTTCGCGCTCGTGCGCCATCATCGGGTGCAAGCGCCCCAGCCGTTCCAAGGGCTACTGCTCGGCGCACTACCAGAAGCTGCGGCTCCTGATGCGCACGGACCGTCGGCCCACGGCGTGGGTGGATGACGCGAAGCCGCAGTCGGTGCAGGACGTGAAGCTGCCGCGCGGCCGTGCGGCGAGCAAGGCGCTGCGTGAGGCCCAGCCGGCGAAGGGCAAGCGCGGTCGCAAGAAGGGCGGCAGGGGCGCGCAGGCGTCGCTGGTCTGAAGTCCCGCCGCGGATGTCTCGCGGCTTCGGCACAAACTCCCGGTGACCGGGCTCCTCGAGAGGGGAGCCCTGTTTCACGGCATCGAGCGGCTCTTCGGATGAGCCGTCATGCCAGTCGTGTGTCCCGAGCGTGCCAGCGGTGCCGAGGGCGATGAGCCCGAGCCCGGTGCCCTGAATCCCGGGAGGAAAAGGCGCGCCCTCGCCGCGGCGGCCCCACGTCGGAGCGAACCCGGCTCATCTCCGAGCCTGTCTCCAAGGAGCCTGAGCGCGCGCGCGTGATGGCCGCCGGCGTGAGGCCGAGGTCCTCCGGAGCGACGGCGGCCTCCGGTCCGAGCATGGGGTCCGAGGTGCGCGCGGAGGGGTGTTCAGCCGGCGAGCAGGTGCATGGGACGCGGAGGTGGGAGAGCGTTCACCAGGCGGGCATGTGGCTGGCGGACAAGGCGATCGCGCCGTCGTTGACAGGTTGGGGGGAGGGATGGGATTCGGGCGCCATGAGTGAGCAAGGCTATCCAGTCACGGTGGCGGTGCGTCGCCCCGATGGTCGCGTGGAGCAGGTGCGCGTGGGCACGGCGTTCAGGAGCGAGGAAGGCTTCACGCTGCGGATGGGAGAGTTGTCCATCGGCTCGACGCCGGACGCGGCCTCCGCGGCCCCCCGTCGGTCGGCGCCGAGCGCGGGTGGTGGCGGCGGTGGCGGGGACGGAATGGTGTTCCCGAACTACGGCCGCAGCAAGGGCGCGCCCGTCGCGGGAGCGAGCATGCAGGACCTGGAGTTCTACGCGAATGGCGCGCGTCGTTCGCTGAACGACCCGAGCAAGTCGCGCTGGCACGACAAGGAGCGCCAGTTGCTCTCCGCCATCGAGGCGGAGATGGCGCGTCAGCAGGGCGGCGGCGGTGGCAACGAGGGCGGCGGCTATGGCGGCGGTCGCGGTGGTGGCGACAGCTTTGGTGGCCGCGGTGGTGGTGGCTACCAGGACGACGTCCCGCCGCCCAACGACGACGACAACATCCCGTTCTGAGCTTCGAGCGGTCCTCACGGGCACCGTCGAACGCGGTGCCCGTGTGAAGCAACCCAGGAGGCGTGAGGTCACCCGCCCCGAGAGCAGCACCCGCTCAAGCCACGGCGCGAGTCTCCCCCGCATAGGGCAACCACACGGTGAAGGTGGTGCCTTGGCCCACGGTGCTGTGGACGATGACCTCGCCGTGGTGTCCGTCGACGATGCGTCGGACGATGGCGAGCCCCAGCCCGGTGCCACTGGCGCGCGTGGTGAAGAACGGCTCGAAGATGCGCTGCTGCAGCTCGTCCGTCATCCCATGCCCGGTGTCGGAGATGGTGAGCCGGGCGTGAGGCGTGCCCGAGCGCACATCCGTCTCGATGCGGGTGACCAAGCTGCCACCGGCGGGCATGGCCTGCACGGCGTTGGTGAACAGGTTGGTGAGCGCCACGTGGAGCAGGTGTGCGTCGAGCGCGATGGGCGGCAGCGTCTCGTCCAGGTCGCGTGACACGTTGATGCCCGAGCCCCCCGAGCGCAGTGACGCCACGAGCGCGCCCTCCACCACGGGGCCGAGCGACTGGCTGCGCAGCCGGGGCTCGACGGGACGGGTGAAGTCGAGCAGGTCATTGACGAGCAGGGCCAGTCGCTCGACCTCCTCGTCCATGATGTCCATCAGGGAGCCGGTGGGGCCGGTGGCCATCTGGGGTGTCAGGCGTCGGATGGCGGCGAGCGCGTTGGAGATGGCGCCCAGCGGATTGCGGACCTCGTGGGCCACGGTGGCGCTCAGCTCGCCGAGCGCGGCCATGCGCTCGCGTTGCACCAGGGTGGCCTGGGTGGCGGCGAGCGTCTGCAGTGACTGACGCAGCTCCTGGTTGAGGTGGCTGACCTCCTCCTGGGCGCGGCGTCGCTCGCTGAGGGCGCTGGCGAGCAGCAGCCCGGACACGCTGGCCACGGCGAGGAAGGACTGGAGGAAGGTGAGGCTGTCGTTGTGCCACGCGAACTGGGCGAACGGCCCGTTGCCCAGGGCTGTGTGCAGCAGGGACAGCGAGGACATCACCGCGGCGGCCATGGTGATGCCCCGGGCCTCGAAGCGGAGGGCCGCCCACAGCAGGAACGGGAACGTCAGGTACGTCACAGGATGGAAGGTGGCGGGAGGCGCGGCCGACGGTGGCATGCGGAACACCCAGTGGGTGGCCACGCCGAGCAGCAGCAGGAGCGCCATCAGCTCCAGTCGTCGCTGCCGGTTCCACCCGCTGGTCCCCCGCGCCGTCCAGGTGAGCAACAGGGGCGCGACGAGCAGCACGCCCATGGCGTTGCCCACCCAGAACACGCGCCACGCGGGCCAGAAGTCCGCGGGGGCCAGGCGCTGCTCGGACAGCAGCATGCTCATGCCCAGGCTCGCGCTGAGCAGGGTGGCGCCCAGGGCGCCCAGCCCCACCAGTCCCAGCACGTCGCGCACGCGGTCCATCGAGGGGTGGAAGCGGACCACCCGGCGCAGCAGCAGCGCCCCCACCATGGCCTCCAGCAGGTTGCCCGCGGCGATGACGAAGCCGGTGGAGGTGACGGGCCCGTGTGAGGCGCCCACGGCGAAGGGCTCGACCAGGATGGCGGCCAGCACGAGCGCGGGCCACTCGCGGTGCCGGGTGAGCAGCAGCCCCGCGAGCGCCACGCCGCTGGGCGGCCACATGGCGGAGACGTGCTCGGGAGGAAACGCCAGCACCGAGCCCAGCCGTGCCCCCAGCGCATACGCGGCCGTGAAGAGCACCAGCCGGAGGACGGGCTGCCAGCGGCGGGGGAAGGACTCGAGCGAGGGCACGACCCATTCGTCGACCGGGCCCCCGGCTCCGGGAGTGCGCGGTCCCGCGACGCCTTTCGGAGGCGCACACTGGCACGCTCCCACGCGCCCCGGGAAGTATCCGGGAAATCCCCGAGCGAGGGCCGGGAACCCCAGGAGGCCCTGGCGTGTCCTGTGCCATGGGTCCAAGATGTCTCGGCACTCAGAGTGCGCAATCACTCGCAACCCCGGCGTTGTCGCGCTCTGGAGATGCCGCGTCGGGTGGAGTGCCTCCGCACTCGAAGTCAATGTGTCGGCGAGGCTGCTTCATTTCCGCAGCAAGATGCTTCATTTCTGAAGCGTCACGGTCCTCTCTGTGAATCCAGTGGGTTGAGAGAGCGGAGCGCCGTGCGGGTCTTCAAGAGTGAAGCGGCTTCCGGGTTGGCAGGCCGTCATTTCAAGGGCTTCGTATCTGGCGTGAATCCTGCTCGATGCAACGGGCCAGGGAATCCCTCCCATCCGGCGTGGCTGTGAAAAAACGAGGCCATGAAATGACACCCAATGTCTGTGTCGTCGGTGCCGGAGCATTTGTTCCATCGCGTCGGGTGAGCAACGCGCGCATCGCGAAGGCCATCCCCGGGTGGCCTGCGGAGCGCATCGAGGAGAAGCTGGGCATCCGTGAGCGGCGGTTCTTGTGGGACTTCGACGAGGCGACGGGGCGCGCGGTGCCTCCGCCGGAGGACGACGGCCACTTCTACCCCGCGACGAACACGGACATGTGTGAGGTGGCGCTGCGCAAGGCGCTGGAGAGCTCGGGCGTGGACGCGAGGGAGCTCGACGCGCTCTTCGTGGTGACGTGCACGCCGGACGCGCCGCACTTCAACCACGACGCCATGGCGGTGCACCAGCGGCTGGGGCTGCGCGAGGACGCGTTCGCGCTGCTGGTGGACGATGGCTGCGGCGGCACGACGTACGTGATGGACCTGGTGAAGAAGATGATGGACGGGGGCCGCTTCCGCACGGTGGCGGTGGTGGCGTCGGCCTTCACCTCGCCGCTGGTGAACCGGGAAGTGTACCAGGACGAGCTGCCACCGGGCCCCGGACGGGCGAAGACGCTGCAGGGCTATCTGTCCATGTACGTGTTCGGGGACGGGGCGGGCGCGGTGGTGCTGCAGACGAAGGAGGACGCGCCGGGAGGTGCGGGCATCCTGGCCTCGTTCTCCGGCAACGCGCATGGGGACCTGGTCATCCGCAAGGGCGGTGGGACGCTGAAGCTGCCCTACCAGCCGGGGCGCTCGCGTCCGGCGGACATGGCCTTCGTGGTGGATGGCTTCCGCGTGGCGCGCAGCTATCCGGAGTACATGCAGAAGTGCCTGGACGCGGTGTTGAGTCCCCGACCCGACCTGAAGGGTGAGGTGAAGCGGTACTACTTTCATCAACCGAACAAGCGGGTGATGGACGCGTTCGTGTCGCGCGCGGGGCTACCCGCGGAGGCGGTGGCCTGCAATGTCGACTTGTATGGCAATACGTCGGCCGCGGGGATGCTCATCCTGTTGGCCGAGGACCTGGCGTGCGGGCGGGTTCGCCTCGGAGGAGGAGACATAGTGTTGGTGGCGGCCGTTGGCGCGAACATCCACTACGGCGCGCAGCTCATCCGGTTGTAGACTTCGGGTGCCTCCTTCCCCTCATGGAGACACCGTTTGATGGCAGACATGGCTCAGAAGTTGGACGTGCTCGAACCTCAACTCGCACGAGAGCTGGAGGAGCGCGTCTCGTTGGCGACGCGCGACGACACCGCGCGAGGACTGTTTTTCAATGGCGTACTTGGCGCGGTCAGGGTGCTCGATGGCGAGGCCGCGGTGCAGCGTTGCCTCGCCGTTGCGGGAGAAAAGAAGTACGTCGATTTCTTCAACTACCCGGTGGAGGCGTACCTGAGGCTGGCCTTCACGGCGGCGCAGGTGATGGGGCCCAAGCTGGGGGGCTTCGACGCGGCGCTGCGGCGGATGGGCGTGCAGGCGACGACGGACTTCCTGTCCTCCGCGGCGGGCAAGACGTTGCTCCTGCTGGCGTCGAACAGCCCGAAGCGGATGTTGGGCAACCTGCACTCGGGCTACAAGGCGGCGGTGAGCTACGGTGAGCGTGGCGTGACGTGGACGGGAGACACCAGCGGTGTCTTCTCCATGAAGCGCGACTTCATGACGCCGGCCTATCACGAGGGTGTGCTCCAGGCGGTCATCGAGGCCGTCGGTGGCAAGCAGGTGCGGGTGAGCGGCAAGAAGACCGGGCCGCTCGACGCCGAGTACACGCTGTCCTGGCAGTAGCCGTCCTGGCGCGCCCCGGAGGGAGGGACCGGGCGCGCCGGGAGGGTGGACTCTCGACGGAGGTGCCGATGGCGCGGTGGCAAGGCGCGGTGGTGGCGTTGATGTTCGCGGGTGCGTTCGAGGCGCGGGCGGAGTCGGAGGTCTTCCAGTTCCGCACGCAGGAGGATGCGACGAAGCCCGCGGATGCGGCGGCCTGCGCGGCGGCGCCCTTCGAGGCGACGGTGAAGCTGGGCGCGGGCATCTACGTCCCGCGCGCTCGCGAGCAGGATGGCAAGTGGGTGGACCTGGGACAGAAGAGCGTGGGCACGGCCACTGCCTGTCTGCGAATCACGCCGGGCACGCCGCTGGCGCCAGGGAACCAGGTGCCGGCCCACATGCGCTTCGTCCTCCCGGAGGGGACCTTCGCGGCCACGGGCACCTGCAACGTGGTGTCGAACGACGTCCCCGTCGCGGGCCTGGTGCTCGCGGGGTGCGCGCTGAAGCTGGTGGAGATGCCCGCGGGCTACGTGGGCGGCACGGTGTCGAGCACTAGCTCGTTCAACCCGAAGAAGCTGCCGGGGTACGCGACGGGCTCGTACTACACGCTCCTCGCGTACCGAGGCTCACCGCCCAAGGCGGCGGGAGCCAAGGCCCCCACGCCCTGAGCCCAGGAACACGGAGGCGCTTCCCGCGGTGATTCGCCGCCGCGGTGAGGGCTCCCCGGGCCACGAGCCGTCCTGGCTCGGGTCGCGAATCCCTCGTGCACACATCAGCGGGCCCCGGGATGCCCCGGGGAGAGGCTTTCGTTCCGATTTCGGAAATTCCGAAAGCGGAATGATTGTTGCGCGAGCATCATGAAGCGGCTCAGATTCGTTCTCGAGGTGCACCGGGCCACGCATCGCATCGGCCTGTTCCTGGAGGGGGCGGTGCCTCCGCTGGGGCTCTCGCAGGGGGAGGCCCACCTGCTGGCGTACCTGTTGGAGGCGGGGGACACGTCGTTGAGCGAGCTGCACGCGGCCTTCGGGCACAAGCGCTCCACGCTGACCAGCTACATGGACCGGTTGGAGGCGAAGCGGCTGGTGAAGCGGGAGGCGCGGCCGGAGGACCGGCGCTCGTTCCAGGTCTCCCTGACGGGGCCGGGGCAGACGTTGGCGACGCGGGTGCACCGGCGTTTGGAGGCCTTGGAGGCGGTGGTGCTGGGGCAGCTGGGAGAGGAGGACGTGGAGAGTCTGAGGACGGGGCTCGAGGCCATCGCCGAGGTGGACCGGAAGGATCACCCGTCCGAGAGCCCGAAGCGAAGGCGGACGAGGACCCGGTCGACATGAGCGAGGATTGGAATCAGCTGGAGGACGCGGCCTTCATGGCGGCGGTGGCCTCGGCCACGTACCCGGGTGAGCGTTTCGGGCATCGCGAGCACCTGAGGCTGGCTTGGTGCTGCCTGCGCGAGGAGCAGGGGTTCGACCGCGGGCTTCAGCGGGTGCGAGCGCTCATCCAGGGCTACGCGGCCGCGCTTGGGGCCACGGGCAAGTACCACGAGACGCTCACGCGGGCCTGGATGGAGCTGGTCCAGGTCGGGATGGAGCGCACCCCCGAGGCCCGGTCGCTCGAGCAGCTGCTGGAGGCGAATCCGCACCTGACGGACGCGAAGCTCCTGTCGAGGCACTACCAGAAGCAGACGCTCGACTCCGCCGAGGCGAGGACGGCCTGGGTGGCGCCCGATGTCTCGCCCCTGCGTCCACCCGAGGTGCGAGGCGCGCCCTGAGTCGAGGGGCGCACCGGGGCCTTCCGGAACGAGGACGGTGAGGCGGGCTGCTCAGGGAGCGGCGGTGCCGCGCTCGCGCATGTACTTGTCGAGCGTCTTCCGGGCCTGGGCGCGGACCTGGTTTCGCAGGAGGGGCGTCCAGCCGAGCACCAGTCCCGCGGGGCCGAGCGCCTGTCGTGACCAGGCCCAGAAGTCGAAGTGGTCGCGGTGGCGGACAATCTTGCCGTCGCGGAACTCGAACTCCGCGTCGATGCGGTTGAGGACCTTCCGGCCGGTGGTGGAGAAGGTGTAGGTCGCGTCCCAGTGGGCGCGGCCGGAGCGGTCATCGGCCTGGATGTCGCGGAAGGTGAGCTCCAGGTCCTTGCCCCGCTCGCAGAGCATGCTCCACATGGACGTGGTGCCCGCGTGGCGCAGTCCGACGAAGACCTCGTCGGTGAACTCCACATCCGGGTGGTAGCAGGCGTTCATGGCCTGGGCGTCGCGGCGCTGGAACGCCGAGTAGAAGTCGTTGAGGAGCTGAGCGTGCGGGTGCATGGCGGCGAGGTCTAGCAGACCTGGGGACCTCCGCGCTGGGAGGCGGGCCTCCGACGGGGCAGGCGTCCCGAAGGGTGCGGCGCCGGGGTTGGGCAGGGCTCCCTCGTTCCGGGGACATGCGGAATGGCGCGGCGAAGGTGGGGCGCACATGGCAGATTGCGCCCATGGCTCGCGAAATCGTTATCTGGCCCAACAAGGTCCTGACCTCCCCCACGAAGCCCGTGACGGACTTCGGTCCCGCCCTCCAGACGCTCCTGGAGCAGATGGCCGAGTCCATGAAGGAAGCCGAGGGCATCGGCATCGCCGCCAACCAGGTGGGAGAGCCTCTTCGGGTGGCGCTGGTGGGGCGGGAGGACGGGACGTCCTTCGAAATCGTCAATCCCCAGGTGCTGGAGAAGAAGGAGCCGGTGAAGCTGGAGGAGGGCTGCCTCTCGGTCCCCCGGGAGTGGGAGAAGTGTCCGCGCTTCCACAAGGTGAAGGTCCGCTATCAGGACCGGACGGGGGAGTGGCACGAGATGGAGGCGGAGGGGCGCATCGCCCACATCCTTCAGCACGAAATCGACCACCTGGATGGCCACGTCTTCGTGGACCACCTGTCCTCGCTGAAGCGCACGCTCATCCTGGACAAGATGAAGAAGCTCCAGAAGTCGAAGGCCCGTCAGAAGGAGAGCTGACCCGTCGAGGGGCAGCCGGAGCGGCGAGCCGGACGATTCGGGGATGGGGCGCAAGGGCCTCCCGGGTTCCCCAATGGACCGGACCGGAAAATCCGCCGGGTGGATCATCCGGTATTTGACGGACGGGATGTGACGAGGTAGTAACTAGACCCCTGCTCGTCGCCCTGGTGCTCCGGCCCTGGGGGAACGAACGGCGGGGGAAGAAAAAGGTCGACGAAGGTTGTTGACCTGGAACGCGGTGGTGATAGAAGCCGCGCCCCTCGACGAACCGGTGATCGCAGCAATCCACCGGGACGGACGAAAGAAATTAAACGGATCTGACCAAATAGGTTGATCCGGGACGCGGCGAAGAGGTAGAAGCCGCGCCCCTCCGGAAGAAAGCAGCGGAAGCCACTGGGCGGCGCTGGGGACTTCGGAGAGCAGCAAAGAAGAAAAGCTGAAACTGGGTGGTTGACAGCGGACGCGAAGATGAAATAGAAGGGGCGCCCCGCTGACGCCGGAAAGAATTCGAAGGCGGACGCAGGGTAGCAAGAAGTCGCGGTAGAGACAAGCGACTCGGTCTTTGAAAACCAAATAGCAAGCCCAAGAAGAAGAGAAGGATTGCGGAAACCGCAGTCAAT